>CAMBDT010000063.1 GCA_945865395.1 Acidimicrobium ferrooxidans DSM 10331
CGCAAAGGTGTTGGCACTTTTACGGTGCAAATTGCGGGCCGTGCATCTCACGCGGGTCTTGAACCCGAAAAAGGCATTAACGCTCTGGTCGAACTTGCGACGCAAGTGCAGCGAATCGTGGCAATGGCGCGACCCGAACTTGGCACGACGGTGACGCCAACTGTGGCGACTGCTGGTAACGCCGAAAATGTCGTGCCCGATGCGGCGATGATCAAAGTTGATGTGCGTGTCGTGTTGCCGGAAGAAAAAGATCGCATTGAGCGTGAGATGTCGCAACTCAAAGCGGTTGTTGATGGCGCTGTAATAAAAGTTTCGGGCAGCGTCAATCGACCGCCGATGCACGAGTCGGCGGGTCGCAAATTGTTTGGTGTTGCCGAAATTGTCGCGCGCGATTTAGGGATTAAAAACTTGCAGGGTGTTGCAGTCGGCGGTGGCTCAGACGGCAACTTCACTGCGGCGATAGGCGTGCCGACATTAGATGGCATGGGCGCAGTTGGCGGTGGTGCACACGGAGTGACCGAACATATTTTGATTTCGACGATGGCTGAACGCGCCGCGCTTGTCGCTGGCGTCGCTCGCGCGCTCGTCAACCGCTAACTATTTTTTAACAATTCTTCGGTCTGGGTAACTAGAGGTGGCTTAGGTATCTTTAATTCTTCGAGTTGCCACAGCGCGAAGTCCATGTAGCCGTGCATGCAAAGTGATGCAAACCATTTTTCAACGTCTCGTTGAATGATGGCTATTCCATTAGCCGAGTTATCAGGCACAAAAATGACATCGCCGTAAAGTTGCGTGCTGTTGCGCCAATTAGACGAAGTTTTAGCGAGCAGATGGCCATCCATCAAATGGAGCGGAAAGTAGCCCAAGTTTTCAAGTAATGAGCCAACCGCAAACAGGGTTTTTTGTCCTTTATAAATCTCCGTTGTTGCACATTCGGCGCAAATCAAGAATGGTCTGTGGTCACCAAGTGCGGAGAGAATTTCGAATTCAGATCCCTGGGTATCAATCTTGAGAAGTTCAATTTTTGTTTCTTCGTAGTTGACTACTTCGTCGAGACGCTGAGTCGTGATGTCGACAGTTTTCTCGACCGAGAATCTGCTCGTGCCTTCCGACCCGATTGCCATTAAGCCGATCATGTTGCCGCTTGGATGGAGCAAACTGCTTCCGCCTCTTTTTTTAGTCAAGAAAAGAGATCTAATTGATGCGCTGTCAGAGACGGCAGCATTTATGACTTGAACTTTTTTGTTTTTGTATTTTTCTTGCATTTTCGTGAACTCTTCAACATCTGGTTCAAAAAAAATTGTCGTCAATATTTGTTCGAATGGTTCGAGAAATTCGAGCAGTCCATCTCGTGCACCAATGTCGGCATAGTTGATTGGCTCATTTATCAATCGCTTGCTGGCATCAGTCTTTAGAAATGAGGTGCGATCAATTTGTATCGAGTCGAGTTGAGAGACCAAGTCGCGAATTTGGTGAAAGGTTTTGTAATAGCGAGCAACTATCAGTAGAGGTAGACGAAGAGTCGAAACAACTGACCATTTATTTCTAAGCAGTCGCTTGAGCATCTTTATTCGAGTTCGGTGAGGGTGCCCGGTGCGAGGGTGCCGGCTTGGCGGTAGATCTCGAGTTTTTCGCGCGTGTCTTGTATGTCGAGATTGCGCATCGTCAATTGACCGATGCGATCGAGCGGGCCGAACGGCGCATCTTCGACACGCTCCATGCTCAGGCGTTCTGGCGAATAAGTTAGGTTCGCACCAGTCGTGTTGAGGATGCTGTAGTCATCACCGCGACGCAACTGCACGGTTACTTCGCCGGTTACGAGCGAGCCGACCCAACGCGTCAGCGACTCGCGCAACATCAACGATTGCGGATCGAACCATCGACCTTCGTAAAGCAAACGCCCTAGACGACGACCCATCGTGCGATAATTCTCGATCGTATTTTCGTTGTGAATCGCCGAAACTAGTCGTTCGTACGCGATGTGTAGCAACGCCAAGCCGGGCGCCTCATAGATGCCACGGCTTTTGGCTTCGATAATTCGGTTTTCAATTTGATCGCTCATGCCCAGACCATGGCGGCCACCAATTTCGTTTGCGGCGAGCACCAAATCGATCTGCGAAGCGAACTCTTTGCCATTGAGTGCAACAGGCCAACCATCAACAAATTTGATCACGACATCTTCGGTCGCGATCTTGACAGAACTGTCGTAATGAGCAACACCCATGATCGGCGCGACGATGTGCATGCTCGTCGATAATTCTTCAAGCGACTTGGCTTCGTGGGTTGCACCCCAAATGTTGGCATCAGTGCTGTATGCCTTTTGCGCCGAATCGCGATATGGCAATTTTTTGGCGGTCAAGAACGCGCTCATCTCGGCGCGACCACCCATTTCGCGCACGAAGTCGACATCAAGCCACGGCTTGTAAATTCGCAAGTTTGGATTGGCGAGCAAACCGTAGCGATAAAAGCGTTCGATGTCGTTGCCTTTGAATGTGCTGCCGTCGCCCCAAATGTCGACGCCGTCGTGCTTCATTTCGCGCACGAGCAAAGTGCCCGTTACCGCGCGACCGAGCGGTGTCGTATTGAAATAAGTTTTGCCGGCAGTCGTTATATGAAACGCACCGCACTGCAACGCCGTGAGACCCTCTTGCACGAGAAGTTCGCGACAGTCGACAAGTTTTGCCGCCACTGCACCATAAGTTTTTGCACGTTGGGGAATCGACTCGAGATCTGTTTCGTCGGGCTGCCCGATGTCGGCCGTGTATGCATACGGCAATGCGCCACGCTCTTGCATCCACGCAACTGCCGCTGAAGTGTCGAGACCGCCAGAAAATGCGATGCCGACGCGCTCGCCGACAGGCAACGACGTTAAAACTTTTGTGCCAGAACTATTTGCGCCGGCCGCTTTGGCGTCAGAATCTTTTTTTGCCACGACTCAACGGTACAGACCCGAGCGAGTTGAAACCGAGAGGGTTTTAAAACCCTGACACAACCGAGCGACGGCGCCCCGCGATTGCCGCAATTGTCGTCAGCGCCGTGCAACCGGCAAGAATTGCCTCGCCGAGTGCGATACCTGGCGACCGTGAAATATCGACGACACTAGTTGCGGCCAAAATCGCGGTCGCCAATAGGCCTGCGAGTGCGGCGAATCTAGAAGCGCGCATCACTGTGATGATCACAGCAATTGGTGCCAAAAACGGCACAATCAAAAGAATAGAAAACGGGCCGTTTGTCTGGCTTGCGAGCCACCATGTTGGCTTGCCCACAATGTCGGCAGAAATCGCCAACGCGATTAACGCGCCACTAATTAATAGATGAGTGATCACAACGGCGATAGTCCATGCTGTTGTGAGCGAGCCAGCACGCAGTGGCTGAGCCTGGTTAGGTGGGGGAAGAGACGACATCGCAAGACTGACAATAGCCTGATAGCAGTATGGTTCAGGCGAAATTCGAAAAATTAAGCGTGTTTTTTCCGATGTGGAACGAAGAGCAGTATCTGCAACGCGCACTGAATGCGGCACAAGAGTTGTGCGAAGAATTGCAAAAGTCGCAGACAATCGCTGAATACGAACTGGTGATCATCGATGATGCGTCGACTGATTCGACGCCGCAACTTGCCGATGCTGCGGCGGTACGCGATAGTCGCATAAAAGTTGTGCACCACCCCGTTAATCGCAAACTGGGTGGATCAATTAAATCTGGCTTTAGCGCTGCAACCGGCGATGTGGTTTTATATACCGACGCCGATTTGCCGTTTGACATGCGCGAAGTTCATAACGCGATTCGACTGATGAATCAATACGAAGCCGACATCGTCAGCGCATATCGCTTTGATCGAACAGGCGAGGGCTACGTGCGAGTCGTCTACTCGATGTTTTATAACTTGATGGTTCGCATTTTGTTTGGCGTGAGGTTTCGTGACATCAATTTTGCATTCAAACTTTGTCGCAAATCTGTGTTTGATGAAATCAAACTCTAAAGTGAAGGCTCGTTCATCGATGCTGAGTTGATCGTCAGCGCAAAAAAATTGAACATGAGTGTCGTGCAGTTTGGCGTTGACTATTTTCCGCGCACACGCGGCGTTTCAACACTGAGTTCACCGTCGGTGATTGTCAAAATTTTGCGCGAAGCGTTTAAGTTGCGCAAGAAACTGAATGCAATCAGGCCGTCTGGTGATGCTGGTTCGAAAAAATAGCGTCAAGTAGCAAGTGCTGAGCAGACGCGGATGAATTTTCCTGGTGAGTTTCCAGATGAGTTTGGTGGCATTGAGCCAGACACCTTGCCGCGAATCGCCACGGCACTTGACCGTTGGCGTTTCGCATTAATCGCCTTTGCCATCTTGGTGACCGTCGTGGCTGTAGGCGTGCTGTCTGGTTCGTCAGAAGATTCGGCGAGCGAAAATTCAAACCCAGATGTGGTCGTCGACACCAGTTCGGTGCCGCTGATTACCGTGCCGCTTGAGCGCACACTCGAACTCGGAATGAAGGGCGACGATGTTTTGCGGCTGCAACAACGGCTCAAAGATTTGCGCTTTGATCCTGGCCCAGTTGACGGTGAGTTTGGTCAAAATACGGTGCAGGCGATGTGGGCGTTTGAAAAACTGGTGATGAGTGTTTCACGCGAGCAAGCAACTGGTGTCGTGACGCCATCAACTTGGGCGATCATGCAGTCAAATTTGATAATCAAGCCGCGGCGCATTGCTGATTCACCGAGCCATGTCGAGATTTATCTGCCTGAGCAAGTTTTGATCGTGTTCAAAAAAGAAGAACCAGTTTTGATAACTCATATTTCGAGTGGCACTGGGGTGCCATGGTGCGAAGAAGTGAAGATCGACCCAGGTGAAGAAGGTAACAAGACCGAAGAACAGATCAGTATCGGCATTTGCGGTGAAGCTGTGACGCCCGGAGGTATTTTTTATTTCTACAATCGTCGCACTGGCATGCGTGAGACGAAACTTGGCTCGCTTTACAACCCGGTTTATTTCAACTACAACATCGCCGTTCACGGCGCGATTCTCGTGCCATTGAAGCCGGCGTCACATGGTTGCGTGCGCGTACCGATGTCTGTCGCGAGATACTTTCCGGCACTCGTGGCTTATGGCGATCGTGTTTATGTCTTCGACGGCATTAAAGAACCAGAAGAATACGGTTCGCCGATTCCACCGTTTGATAAACCAGACCCGAACTATACGACGATCGCCGCGTCAACTAGTTTGCCGACGACTGTGCCGACGACTGGTGTGACTTCGACAACAATTGCGACTACAACTACTGTCGGGTCTGTGACTACGACAACGACAAGCGCACCATGATGCACTACGACGAGTTTTCAATGTTCGGCGAGAACATCTCTGAATATAAGTTGAACATCGCAAAACTGCCCAGTGTGTCGCGAATTGCGACGCAACTCGCTGACGATCGCATATTGAGTGCACTCAAGTGGGGCGATGGCGAGCCAGAAATTTTGTTCGTGCACGGCAGTGCACAAAACGCTCACACATGGGACACGGTAATTTTGGCGATGGGTATCTCGGCGATCGCGATCGACATGCCTGGTCACGGCCATTCTTCATGGCGTAAAGACGGCAACTATGAACCGGGCATTTTGGCGCGCGATGTCGCCACAGCGATAGAAACTTGGGCACCGAAAGCAAAACTGATCGTGGGCATGTCGCTTGGTGGATTAACCACCGTTGCGTTGGCTGGCATGCGACCTGATCTGGCTTCGAAGATAGTCGTCGTAGATATCACCCCGGGCGTCAACTCTGAAAAATCTAAGGCGATAACCGACTTTGTCAATGGTCCGCAAACTTTTGCAAGTTTCGAAGATTTGTTGAAGCGCACGATCGAACACAACTCGACGCGTAGTGAAAGTTCGTTGCGTCGTGGAATTTTGCACAACGCCAAACAACTTGATGATGGTTCGTGGCAGTGGCGATACGATCGTTCGACGCATCCATCAAAAGAAGATTCAGCGAAGCGACTAGATCGAATTTCAGAACTGTGGACTGTGATCGAAAATCTAAAGTCTGAAATGACTCTTGTTCGTGGAGGTATTTCGCCAGTTGTTGACGATGCCGATGTTGCCGAACTGAAGCGCCGCAAGCCCGATGCGCAAGTGCTGGTAGTAGATGGCGCTGGACACTCGGTGCAGGGCGATCGACCAATTGAATTAGCGGCTGCTCTGACTCGGATTTTGCGAAGTTAACGGCGTATCGTTGTCGCATGTCAAAATTAGGTCGTCCAATCGGTTGCGAAGGCGCTGACACGCGAAATCG
>CAMBDT010000064.1 GCA_945865395.1 Acidimicrobium ferrooxidans DSM 10331
GCCGCAACGACACCAGTGACTTCATCAGTCAAGGCGATCGGCGGCAACATTGGCGGGCCATCAGGATCGCCACTGATTGCTGCCAACCCAGACATCGACTCGGCAATCGACGCAAAACCTGGTCGATCTTTGTATGGGCCGGTTTGTCCGAAGCCCGAAACGCGCGTGATCACGAGTTTTGAATTGCGTTGCAATAAAACTTCAGGCCCGACACCGAGTCGCTCGAGAGTGCCCGGACGAAAATTTTCGACAAGAACATCGGCCTCATCGATTAGTTTCAGAAAAATCTCGCGATCGCTGTCGAGTTTTAAGTCGAGCGCAATATTTCTTTTGTTGCGATTGACCAACTTCCACCATAAGCCCGTGCCATCACGCGGATCTTTCCACGCCATGCCTCGCAGGCTGTCGCCAACGCCAGGCTTTTCAATTTTGATTACATCGGCCCCGAAGTCGGCGAAGTAGCGCGCACAATTGGGCCCCGCCAACACAGTCGAGAGGTCGACGACCCGCAAATCGTGAAGCGGACCAGACATTATTAACTTGGTCGGCTGCGACGCGCCAGAACTGAATCAGTCCATGACCGGCCGCTAAATCTCCACGAAGTTTGCACTGTTGTCGTCATGGTTGGTTGCGGCTTTGGCCACAATATTTCGAGGGCGGTTGCGATCGCTACGGCTTCGTCGGCGGACGGCGTCGGCGAAACTGTGTTCTCAATCTTCACAACGGCATGTTTCCGTGTTTGCGTCGCGGCAATTCTTCACGCTTCGACTGCAACATTTTTAGACCGGCAATAAGTTTCGTGCGAGTTTCTGCTGGGTCGATGACATCATCGACATATCCGCGCTCGGCAGCCGCGTATGGGTTCGCATATTTCTCGGCGTATTCAGCCACGAGTTCTTTGCGACGCTCGGCTGGGTTGGCGGCTTGTTGTAATTCGCGTCGGTAAACAATTTCAACCGCGCCTTGGGGGCCCATCACCGCAAGTTCGGCCGTCGGCCACGCGTATGCCAGGTCTGCACCAATTGATTTTGAATTCATCACAACATACGCACCGCCATAGGCCTTGCGCGTGATCACTTGAATTCGCGGCACGGTTGCTTCGCAATATGCGTAAAGCAATTTTGCGCCGTGGCGAATAATGCCGCCGTATTCTTGATCGACGCCAGGCAAGAAACCCGGTACATCCACGAAAGTTATCAATGGGATATTAAACGCGTCGCAGGTGCGCACGAAGCGTGCGGCTTTCTCACTTGACTCAATGTCGAGCACGCCAGCCAAAACCATTGGCTGATTGCCGACGATGCCAACTGTTTTGCCGTCGAGCCGCGAAAAACCACAGACGATGCTTTTGGCCCAATGCGGGAAATACTCGAAAAATTCGCCGTCATCGACAACTTCGGCGATTACCTTCTTCATGTCGTACGGCTGGTTTGCCGAGGGAGGCAAAATCGTGCGCAATAAATCACATTGACGCATCGGGTCGTCGGTCGGCGCAACAGATGGTGCGTCAGCCATGTTGTTCTGGGGCAAAAAACTCAACAGGTAGCGCACATCTTCGAGACACGCTTTTTCGTCGGCAGAAACAAAAGTCGCCACACCGCTCTTTGATGCGTGACTCATCGCACCGCCAAGTTCTTCGAGTGTCACATCTTCGCCCGTAACGGTTTTCACGACATCTGGACCAGTAATGAACATGTGGCTGGTTTCGCGCACCATGAAAATAAAGTCGGTCATTGCGGGCGAATAAACGGCTCCACCTGCACACGGGCCAAGCACGACACTGATTTGCGGAATCACACCCGACGACTGCACATTGCGATGAAAAATGCCACCGTAACTCGCCAAAGAAACAACGCCTTCTTGAATTCGCGCACCAGCACCATCATTGAGACCGATCAACGGCGCGCCAACTTTCAGCGCGAGATCCATCAACTTGTGAATTTTCTCGGCGAACACTTCGCCGAGCGCGCCGCCGAACACTGTGAAGTCTTGGCTGAAAACAAAAATCTTGCGACCGTCGATTGTGCCCCAGCCGGTGATCACACCGTCGGTATATGGGTGTTCTTCAAGACCGGCCGCGTGCGCGCGATGTCGGGCCAACAAATCAAGTTCGTGAAAACTTCCTTCGTCGAGTAGAGCGTCGATTCTTTCGCGCGCGAGCAATTTACCTTTTTCATGTTGGCGCTCAATCGACCGTGGCGACCCAGCCGTGAAAGCCGCCGCTTTGCGAGCCTTGAGGTCGGCGAGTTTTTCATCCATTGAGTTGCTATTCACAGAACTCACGATACTTGCCGAGAGCCTGACGACTCAGTTGGCTGTTTAACCGCCAATAGTTGTAGCGGTTGGCAGTGTGGTTGCAGTTTGCGCATCGGGTGCTTGTGTCACGGCGAGCGTCGTCGCCAAAGGCGTCAAATCGCCGGTGGTTGTCGTGCCAGAAATTTCTATATTCCAAATGCCAGGAGCGTTGAGGATGAACGACCCGTCGCCTGCAACGATCGCCGCGCCCGGGCGTGTCAACGGAACATTGATTTGAATTCCCGCAAAGCCGATCGCTTGGGGCACCATCTTGACCGCGAAATTATTTATTCGACGCGGCTCGATGAGTTCGATGCGCATCGCGTTGGTGCCGGTCACGCCTGGCGTCAATGAGATGACGACATGAAAACGATCATTCTTTAATTCTTCGCGGAAAGAATAGATCGCCGAAGTCGTGCGCACTTCGGCTTTGGCCTTCGGTGGTGTCGTCGCAGCGAGCCATGAAGTGAACATCAATGCGATCAGCGCGAAAGCGAGTTCAACCGAGACGGCACGGCGCAATCGCCAAGCCATACGCCCAGACAAGTTGTCACCGTCGACCAATCGTTTAGCTGCGAATTGTTTCACCAGCAAAGTTATATAGACCATCACCGAGACGAAAATTAGTTTGAATACGGCAATGCGACCGTGGCCACTGGTGAAAATCGAAGAACTGTCCAAGAGGTAGATAAGCGAGGCGCCAGTGAATGCCGTAACGCCAAATGCCACGACTGCATGATTTGCAAACGCTCGAACAGCACTGACCAAGTCAGAAGTGCCAGGGCCGATTAATACAACGCGAGAGAGCAGCAGTAGACCACCTATCCAATACGCCATGGCGATCGCATGAATGATGCCAAGCACATAACTGAAAACAGCGACATCTTGTCCGAGGCGCGAAAGACCAAGCGTGCCGATCATAGAAATGATTATTGAGCCAGCAATAAATTGCGAAGCAGGGTCGTTGATGCGCTCTGGCTTCATCGCCACCCAACCACAAGCCAAAATTAGAACGAAACGCAAAATCAAAATTGCACCGCTACCGGTGTTCAACGCACCAAACCAACCAAATGGGTTAATCGAAGCGATGAAGCCCTGAGACTCTGCACGCATTGTCGACAACACGAGAATTAAAAACATGTTGACGACACACGCGAACCACGCAAGACGCATGTATCGCAAAGTGACACCATAAGTTGTACCTTCGGGCCAGGCCGTCACGATCAGGGCGAGTCCACCGAAAAGTGCCGACATCAACAAATATTCGAGAACTCTGAGCAGACCGAGAATGCCACCTACGCGCGGCCCAGACTGTTGTTGTTCAATTGTTTCGCCGATGATTGTCGGCGTGCTTGGCGTGCCGTCTGCATCAGTCACACCGTCGGTTGCTCCAGCGATTGTCGTTTGAATTTCAACGGCGGAGGTAAAACTAAAAGATCCGAGACTCTTGTCGGGAAGCGCCCAACTCACGGTGCATAATCCTGACGGAGGAATTTGCGTCAGTGCCGCCGAGACAGTTTTATAGTCGGTGCCAAGTTGGGGAACACCCAGACCAACAAGCGTGCCGTTGCAGGCCAGCGATAGACCCATCGAGGTGACGACTTCGGGGTTAGCCAACGGATTTTGAAAAACTAATTGCAACTGGGTTGGCGGCACCGAAACCACTTGGTTCGGGGCAGGGTTCGATGAACTGAGTTGATTCTGGCCAGAAACCGAAGCGTTCGCTGTATTGCCGAAAATCCCGATGATTATCCCTAGACCAATTAGCCCGGCCAGGGCCGATAATTTAGCGGGTTGCTTTGTTTTCAAGATTGCCATGCCTATATATAAAGAGTAGTTAATTATGGGGCGTAGGCATGGTGAACCACCCCATAGGTAGGCTCGCTACGAAATGGCAACCCAGTCTCTATATCGCCGGTATCGGCCCCGTCGCTTTGCCGAACTCAAAGGTCAAGACCACGTCGTACGCGCTTTGCGCAATGCAGTAATTAACAATCGCGAAGGTCAAGCATATTTATTTTCAGGACCAAGAGGCACGGGCAAAACTTCAACGGCGAGAATCTTGGCGAAAGTTCTCAATTGCGAAAAGTTGAAAGATGGCGAGCCCTGCGGAAAATGCAATTCGTGTTTGTCGATTGACGCTGGGTCAAGTTACGACGTGCTCGAACTTGATGCCGCGAGCAACAACGGTGTCGACAACATGCGAGATCTAATCGAGCGCGCAGCGCTTGGCAACCCCGGTCGACATCGCGTATTTATCTTGGACGAAGTGCATATGCTTTCAAAGCCTGCAGAAGCGGCACTGCTTAAAACCCTTGAAGAGCCGCCAGATCATGTGGTGTTTGTTTTGGCAACGACCGATCCGCAAAAAGTTAGCGAAACAATTCGCAGCCGTACCCAACATTTGCAGTTTCATCTTTTGCCGTTGCAAGAACTCAAAGAACATGTTCGATGGGTTGTTAGCGACGCCAAACTCGTCGTCAGCGAAGATGCGATCGATCGCGTCGTGCAACTCGGTGCAGGTTCGGTGCGCGACACATTGTCGGCGCTCGAACTTGTTGTGGCTTCGGGCGGCGATGTCGAAGAGCAAATTTCACTCGACGAATTTATCGAAGCGTTTATCGATCATGATCCTGGTCGGGCGTTGGCTGCAGTCGGTGCGGCGGTGCAATTCGGCGCCGACCCGCGTGCATTAACCGAAGACGTCGTGCGTTACTTGCGCGACGCATTTTTGTCGTTGATGGCGCCAGAACTTGTGCAATTGCCGAAAGAGCGTGCAGAAATCGTCGGCGATCAGGCACGGCGCATGGGTGCGACTGGCGTCGTGCGAGCAATTGAAGTTTTGGGGGATGTGCTGATCGAAATTCGTCACGCCCCCGACGCGCGACTGTTGCTTGAAGTCGCTGTTGTTAAATTGACACGCCAAAATCTGAGCGCAGATGTCGCGTCACTGATGGCGCGAATCGAGCGGCTCGAATCTGGCGTGACGGCAATTCGCGACTCGACTGGGCCGATATCTCGACCGTCGCTGGTCGACCCAACAACTGGTCGAACCAAACTTGGCGGGCGTGCCTCTGCCACGATGCCAAGTGTCGGGCAAACTGCAAGACCGACTCAAACTGAGGTGAAACCAGAACCGCAACCTGAAACAAAACCTAAAGTCAGCGAAGCAGCAAAACCAACAGCGGTGATTGGTGATGCAGAGATCAAGAGTGTTTGGTCTGAAGTTGTCGCCGCACAAAAACCGATCGTGCGGGCGTTGTATAGCGCCGTCACGGTCAATGAATGCAAAGATGGCGTGTTAACACTCGGCGCACCCAGTGAAATGCACATCACTAAATCAAACGAACATCTGCAAACTTTGATCGAGTCGTTGCATAAAATTGCTGGCAAAAAACTAGAGGTCAAATTTGTTGTCGCGGCGGCTAAGCGCGGCAAGTCGGCGTCAGGCGCGCCAGAGCAAGACGACTATGACGCGGTTGAAGATATATCTGAAACAACGAAGGCGCCAACAGGCAAGGTTTCGTCGCCGATTGACGAACTCGCCAAGGCGTTTCCTGGTTCAAAAATTATTGATGACAAGAAGTAGTTAGCGATGGCATCGGCATACACCCAACCGATGCAAGCATTAATCGATGCATTGTCGCGGCTGCCAGGCATCGGCCCAAAATCAGCGCAACGCATCGCATTTCACTTGATCAAAAGCGAAGACCGCGACGTTGAAAACTTGTCCTCGTCAATTACAAAGGCAAAAGCAACCGTTAAGTTTTGCCAACGCTGCTCAAATTTTTCCGAGGCAGATTTATGTCAGTTCTGTAGCGATGATCGACGAGACGCAACGACAATCTGCGTCGTCGAAGAGTCGCGCGATGTGGTGGCGATTGAAAAAACCCGAGAATTCAGTGGGCAATATCATGTCTTGCTCGGCACGATTAATCCATTAGA
>CAMBDT010000065.1 GCA_945865395.1 Acidimicrobium ferrooxidans DSM 10331
CGCAAAATCACGACGATTCGTCGTCGCAAAATCACGACGATGATCAGCGATCGCCACGACGCCGCTTTGGGGTTGTGATTGTTGCGGCGGTGTTTGGTTTGTTCGGCGGAATCATCGGCACCTATGTCGCTCAAGACGCAAACCTCGTCGATTTGGACAACGCAGAACCGACGACGCAGATCACTTCGGCGCCAGTCGTCGTGGCGGATGATGCTGGCCCAACTGTTGATTCTTTGATTGCAAAAGTTGCCGAGCGTCTGGCAGATAGTGTCGTCACGATTTCGACAACGCTCAGTGATGAATCTGGTGGCGGTCGAGGCGTCGGCACGGGTGTCGTCTTGACATCTGATGGTGAGATTTTGACGAATGCCCATGTTATTGAAGATGCATCTGAAGTGGTTGTGCGTTTTGCTGGAGAAACAGAACCGCGAGTTGCAAAAATTTTGGCATCAGATGTTGGCAACGATTTGGCGCTAATTAAAGTGGACATCACTGGTCTCGTCGCAGCGACATTTGCCAAGCCGGGCAGCGTGCAAATTGGTGACGCAGTCGTTGCGATTGGCTATGCATTGGCACTTGATGGCGGACCAACCGTAACTTCTGGCATCGTTTCGGCTTTGAAGCGCACCATTGAAACCGACTCTGGTGCATTAAACAGTTTGATTCAAACAGACGCCGCAATTTCTTCGGGTAACTCGGGTGGGCCATTGGTCAACCTCAAAGGTGAAGTGGTCGGCATCAACACTGCGGTTGCACGAGGCGATTCAGAGTCGGCGGCAAACAACATTGGGTTTTCAATTTCGGTGGATGAAGTGCTGATCGTGATCGAACAATTGCGTGCGCAAGCCAGTGGTGTTGAGCGCAAAGAAGGTTTTCTCGGTGTGGGTCTGGCGGCTCGCGAAGATGGTGGGCAAGGTGCGATCATCACCAATGTGCAACCAGGTTCGCCAGCAGACAAAGCCGGCATCTTGATTGACGATGTGGTGTTGGCTGTCGACGGTGAGCCAATCGATGGTCAGGCTGGTTTGGTGGCAGCGATTCGTGATGCAGTGCCTGGTCAGACCGTAAAAATTGAGATTTTTCGCGACGGAAAACGACTTACTTTTGATGCAACTTTGATCGCCCGCTCTGAATAATCGCTAGATATTCTCGGGGTGATAACAGGGGTCAAAAAGCCCGAAAATAGCCAATTTTCTTGTAGTTTTTGGTTTGGGGTCGTGATTTTCGGGGGATAGAGTAAACACTTCGTTCGTGACCATGCAGTGCATGATTACCAACGAAGGGATCAATTCAAAAAATTGATGTCTGTTTGCGCCCGTGAGTTTTGCGGGTACCTCACAGCGAAAACTATAAGAGTGCTCCGTGCGGCCCAGGCCTACGGAGCATTTGTGCGAATAAACGAATTATTTCATTGAACATTTCGAGAAAAGGTTTTGGCCTTATGGCACAAAAAGCGATCGTCGGCGAAAAGGTCGGCATGACACAGGTATGGGGAGACGACCAACGAGTCGTGCCCGTAACAGTGTTGCGCATCGAGCCAGCCCGAATTGTGCAGGTCAAAACAGGTTTGACTGATGGCTACACGGCATTGCAAGTCACTTACGGACAGCGCGATGTGAAGAAATTAAGCAAAGCAGAAGCCGGACATTTTGCCCCGAAGAGTGGCGTGCGCAATGTGGCAGCGGGTCGTCGACTTGTTGAGTTGCGACTCGACTCTGTAGAGGGTTTTGAAATTGGACAAGAAATCAAAGTCGACACTCTTGCTGTTGGCGAGCTAGTTGATGTGACTGCAGTGAGTCGTGGCAAAGGTTTTGCTGGCACGATGAAGCGTCACAACTTCGGCGGACAAGGCGCGAGCCACGGTAACCACAAGCACCACCGTGCACCAGGCTCGATTGGTTCTTGCACATTTCCGGGTCGCGTATTCAAAGGTTTGCGAATGTCGGGTCACATGGGTCATCAACAAGTGACGACATTGAATCTTGAGGTTGTGCAAGCAGACCTTGAAAGAAACTTGTTGCTCGTCAAAGGTTCGGTTCCTGGTCCAAACGGCGGTGTTGTAATTATTCGCAACGCTGTCAAGGGTGCGGTCAAGGAGTAGCCATGGCAAAGATCGAAATGAAAAGCGCTGCCGGCAAAAAAGCCGCCTCTATCGAAGTTGCTGACTCGGTATTCGGCATCACACCAAATATTCCGGTCTTGCACCAAGTAGTTGTTGCCCAGTTGGCACACCGTCGCTCTGGCACTCAAAGCACCAAGACTCGATCAGAAGTACGCGGTGGCGGCAAGAAACCGTTCAAGCAAAAAGGCACCGGTAACGCTCGTCAAGGTTCGATTCGTGCACCACACTTCAGTGGTGGTGGTGTAGCACTCGGACCAAAACCCCGCAAATATTCGCAACGCACGCCAAAGAAAATGGTGCAACTTGCATTGCGCTCGGCGCTTTCAGACCGCATGAGCGAGAACAAAGTTGTAGTCGTTGAATCATGGAGCTTTTCAGCACCGAGCACAAAGTCGGCAACTGCAGCCTTAAAGAGCCTCGGCGTTAACGAGCGCATTTTGATCGTGCTTGAGCGCAAAGACGAGACCGCCTGGAAGAGCTTCCGCAATTTGAAAGATGTGCAAGTACTCAGCACTGGTGAGCTCAACGCTTATGACATTTTGTGCAACGACTGGATCGTCTTTACAAAGGCGAGCCTGCCGACGATGGAGGCCGCAAAGTGAAAGACCCACGCGACATCATTTTGCGACCGGTTGTCAGCGAGAAGAGCTACTCGCTTATCGACAAGGGCACATACACATTTGAAGTTCATCCTTTGGCTACAAAGCCAGAGATTCGCGATGCAGTGCAGTCAATTTGGGGCGTGAAAGTTCGTCGCGTCAACACAATCAACCGACTTGGTAAGCGCCGTATCACCCGTGGCACGAACCGCATCGGTGTGCGCGATGGCTCGAAGCACGCACTTGTCACCCTAGAAGCGGGAAACCAAATCCCGTTGTTTGAGAATTAATCGAAAAAGGACGACTCAAGATGCCAATTCGCAAACGCCGCCCGACCAGCCCTGGTCGCCGCTTTCAAACAGTTTCAGATTTCAGCGAGATCACCAAGACGACCCCAGAAAAGTCGTTGTTGTCACCGAAGCCGTCACGCGGCGGTCGCAACTCTGCTGGTCGCATCACATCGCGTCACCAAGGTGGCGGCCACAAACAGCAATATCGCCTCGTTGATTTCAAGCGCGGCAAAGATGACTGCGTTGCCAAGGTTGCAGCGATCGAATACGACCCGAACCGCACATGTCGAATTGCATTGTTGCATTACGCCGACGGTACAAAGTCATACATTCTTGCGCCGAAGGGTCTTGAAGTTGGCGCCAAAGTTGAAAGTGGTCCGAAGGCCGACATCATCGTTGGCAATGCGTTGCCACTTCGCTACATGCCAGTAGGCACAACCGTTCACAATATTGAGATGCGTCCTGGTCAGGGTGGCAAAATTGCTCGCTCGGCCGGCATGGCAGTGCAGCTCGTCGCCAAAGAGGGGCAATACGCAACTTTGCGCATGCCTTCGAGCGAAATGCGTCGTATTCCGATTGATTGTCGCGCAACTGTCGGCGAAATTGGCAACTCAGAGCACGAGCAAATCAAAATTGGTAAAGCAGGCCGTAATCGTTGGAAGGGTGTTCGTCCGCAATCACGTGGTGTTGTAATGAACCCAGTCGATCACCCACTCGGTGGTGGCGAAGGTAAAACCTCTGGTGGTCGTCCGCCAGTTTCGCCTTGGGGTAAGCCAGAGCGTCGTACTCGCGACAAGAACAAATCTTCTCAGCAGATGATTGTTCGTCGTCGCCGATCAGGAAAGTCAAGAGGTTAATTAAATGGCACGCAGTCTTAAAAAAGGTCCGTTTGTTGATGAGCACCTTCTCAAGAAGTTGGACGAGATGAACGCAAGCGGCGATCGAAAGGTCATCAAGACATGGTCGCGCCGCAGCACGATTATCCCCGACATGCTCGGACACACGTTCGCGGTGCATGACGGTCGCAAACACGTGCCTGTATACGTGACCGAATCAATGGTCGGACACAAACTCGGCGAGTTCTCACCAACACGCACATTCAGATTTCACCAGAGCCAAGAAAAAGCAGCCGCAGCCGCAGCCGCAGCCGCGGGCCCAGCAGGCAAGTCATGACCGGCCCGAAACTCAACGAAGCAACACGCGTTGCCGGCGTTTCAAGTGGTTTTCGCGCCTCGGCTCGATTCGCTCGTTTGTCGCCGTCAAAAGTTCGCGTCGTGTTGAACCTCGTTCGCGGAATGGACGTTCGTTCGGCAGACAATCTGTTGCGTTTGACAGATCGAGATTCAGCACACATCGTGCGCAAACTGCTTGCATCAGCAGTTGCCAATGCGACAAATAACTTTCAACAAAATGCCGAAGAGCTTTACATCAAAGCCTGTTATGCCGATGGTGGCCCAACTTTGAAACGCTTTCGTCCGCGTGCCAAAGGTAGTTCGGCAGCAATTTTCAAGCGCACAAGTCATGTCACGATCGTGGTTGACAAGTTGAGCGAAGCTGCGCTTGCAGTTCGTGAGTCGCAAAGCGAGTCACGCGGTGGGGCACAGGCCGCTCAGCGCAAGAGCCGCGTTGAAGCAAGTCGTGCACGCGCGCAAAAGTCAAAGGCTGCAACAACTGAGACTGAGGTTTCAGATGATGCCGAAAACGAAAAAGCGACTGGGAACTAAAATGGGACAAAAGATTAATCCGTACGGCTTTCGCCTTGGTATAACCACCGACTGGAAGAGCAAGTGGTTTAGCACCAAAGAATACAAGGCGTATCTCACCGAAGACTGGAAGATTCGCGACTATCTAAAAGTGCAACTTTCTGATGCTGCTGTGAGCCGCATCGAAATTGAGCGCACACGCGACAAGCTTCGAATCGATGTTCACACTGCACGCCCGGGCATCGTTATCGGTCGCAAAGGACAAAAAGCCGAAGAGCTTCGCGCTGGCCTCACTGCTTTGACTGGCAACAACAAAGTTCAGTTGAACATCACTGAAATTCGCGACGCCGAACTTGACGCAGCACTTGTTGCTCAAGGTGTGGCTGATCAACTCGTCAATCGAATCGCATTTCGTCGCGCCATGAAGCGCGCCGTGCAGAACGCCCAAAAGCAAGGCGTGCAGGGCATTCGAGTGCAGTGTTCAGGTCGTCTTGGTGGTGCAGAAATGTGTCGTCGCGAGTGGTATCGCGAAGGTCGCGTGCCGCTACACACACTTCGTGCAAACATTGACTACGGTTTCCGCGAAGCAGCAACGACTGCCGGTCGCATTGGCGTCAAGGTGTGGCTATATAAAGGTGAGATTCTTCCTTACAAGAGTCAAACTGACGATCGAATCGCACGTGAAGCTGCAATGGCTGCTGGCGAAACCTCGGGTCACTCTGATGCAACTCGCAAAGTTGTGACATCGGCTGGACCAAAAGCAGTTGAAGTTGATGACGTCGCAGTGGCACCGTTGGTTAAAGAGGCTGACCCAGAGTTCGAGCGGTTGTTGGACGAAGAAGAAGACATTCAACGCCGTAGCCATGAGAGCCACGAAACTCCTCACTTTAAGCGAGAGGTATAAACAGTCATGTTGGAACCACGCAAAGTTAAGCACCGCAAACAGCATCGCGGTCGCATGAACGGCGTCTCAAAAGGCGCGAACGAACTTGCATTCGGCGAATACGGCATTCAAGCACTTGAACCGGGCTGGATCACTGCACGACAAATTGAAGCATCGCGTATCGCGATGACGCGACACATTAAGCGTGGCGGAAAAGTTTGGATCAACGTGTTTCCTGACAAGTCAGTAACCAAGAAGCCTGCCGAAACACGCATGGGTTCTGGCAAAGGCAACCCAGAGTTATGGGTCGCAGTTGTCAAGCCGGGTCGAGTTTTGTTCGAACTGTCTTACCCAACGTCTGCGACTGCGCACCAAGCGCTGAGTCGCGCGGCACAAAAGTTGCCGATCAAGACACGTATTATCAGTCGAAATGAGGCGATCTGACATGGCCCGCGAACTAACTGAACTTCGTGAAATGGATCTCGCCACTCTCGTTGACGAGTTGCGCGCGACAAAACAAGAGGCACTTAATCTTCGCTTTCGTAATGCCACGGGTCAGCTCGATGACACTGCGGCAATCACAAAAGCGCGTCGTCAAATCGCTCGAATCAG
>CAMBDT010000066.1 GCA_945865395.1 Acidimicrobium ferrooxidans DSM 10331
GCGCAATGAGCAAGTTGCGTCATCCGTCTAGCGACACTGGCGCTCGCGACCTTCTTTCGGTTTAATCTCGCCGCGACGTGTTGTGCGTCATCGGTGACCTTGTTGAAGATGTCGTCGTTTGGTTGCCAACTGCTTTAAGTTACGGCACAGATACTCCGTCAAAAATTGTTCGCACGCGCGGTGGCAGTGCGTCGAACGTCGCCGTGTTCGCCGCCAAAGCAAAAACAGTCAGCTCAACCAACACGGCGAAATTTCGCTCACGGCTAATTGCTCAAGTTGGCAGCGACCTGCTTGGCGATCAACTTGTCGCCACGCTCGAGACTTCGGGGGTCGAGCCGTGTGTAGTGCGTTCGGGTCGTACTGGCTCGATCGTCGTGATTGTCTCACCTGATGGTGAGCGAACAATGCTTACCGACCGCGCAGCGGCCACTGAGCTAAATCGTGCGCCAAAAAATTGGCATGATGACGTTTCAATTTTGCATCTGCCCGCGTATTCGCTTTTTTCTGAACCGCTCGGCGAGGCTGCCCGCGAATGCATCGCAACCGCACACAAAAAGAACATCACGGTTTCAATCGACGCATCTTCAGCATCGCTGATTAAAACTTTTGGTATCGCGAAATTTCGCGATCTTGTCGCCGAATTGAATCCAAAAATATTTTTCTGCAACACCGACGAAGCCGAAGTTTTAAACCTCACAACGCAGCCGCTCGAACTTGACGTCGTCGTGATTAAGGCCGGCGCATCGCCGACAACACTGATCACCCGAGGTGCAACATCGACAATTGCCATTGCCCCGGTTGGCGAAATAATCGACTCGACGGGTGCTGGCGACGCTTTCGCCGCCGGCTTTTTAACGAGATTCGAACAAATACAGATGTACGAATCGTCGCGCGACCAACCTGCTGAAGAATTGCACGAATGCGTAATCGCAGGCCACCAACTTGCGGCACGGGTTTTGCGTAGCCCAGGCGCAACAATGGATGCCTCATGACTAGTTTCGAAATTCGCATCAGCGATGAAGTCGGGCAAGCGCTTCGCGACCGACGCCCTGTCGTCGCACTCGAGTCGACGATTTTTTCGAACCTCGGTCTGCCTTCGCCGGCGAATCTTGAAGCATTGACGCGCTGCACCAATGCAATTCGCAGTTTGAACGCCGTGCCTGCGATAACGGTCGTGCTTAACGGGGTCGCTCGCGTTGGCATCAGCGAGACCGAGTGGCCAGTTGTTTGTGGGCCTGCAAAAAAAGTTGGCGAACGCGAACTCGGCACGGCGATGGCCGCAAAATGGGCTGTTGGTGCGACGACTGTTTCGTCGTCGTTGTTGCTGGCTGCGCGTGCAGGTATCAAAGTTTTTTCAACTGGCGGCATTGGCGGCGTGCACCGTGGCGCCGAAACAACTGGCGACATCAGCAGCGATCTCGGCGCGATCGCCGCGCACAATATCGTGACGGTTTGTAGTGGTGCAAAATCTTTTCTCGATCTGCCGCGCACGCTCGAATATCTCGAGACACTCAGCGTGCCCGTCGTTGGTTTGGGCTGCGATTATTTTCCAGAGTTCACCGTGCATCACGGCAACATCGCGATACCGGTGCGCGTCGAAACCGTGCAGCAACTCGCCGACATCGTGCGCGCCAATAATTCACTCGGTCGCACAAGCGGCATTTTGGCTTGTGTGCCAGTGCCCGAACGCGACGGCCTGTCTAAATCGCAGATGGATGAAGTGACGCGTGCGGCATTAAACAACGCCAATGACCTCGGCGTCGTCGGCTCGGCCGTGACACCGCATGTTTTAAAATTCATTGCCGAAGCGACAAAAGAGTCGAGCGTTCGGGCGAATCTCGCTCTCGCCGAAAACAATGCCAATGTGGCGGCGCAACTCGCAGTTGAACTCGCAAGTTAATCCGTAAAAAAATTGGCGGAGGCGGACGGGAATCGAACCCGCCGGACGAGGTTCACTCGTCCCAACCGCTTTGAAGGCGGCGGAGCCCACCAGGTACCCGGACACCTCCATCGCGAAGGCTACTTGTGGATTTTTCGAATGACGCATCGCGATACCTGCGCACACATCTGAGCACCTGTTTAAAAAAGGAGCAATCAGATGATTGTTTGTTGGTCGGTCAAAGGCGGCAGCGGCACAACTGTTGTCGCATCAACTCTCGCGCTCGTGCACGCCGAACAATCGCCGCGTGGCGCACTGATTGTCGATCTCGCCGGCGATGTGCCAGCCGTTCTTGGTCTCGCCGAACCAAGTGGCATCGGTGTTGGCGAATGGTTCGCGCAAAACGAAAATTCTTCGCGCATGTCGCTGCAGTCAATTGCGATTCAAGCAACGGCGAACCTGCAACTCATTTCGCGCGGCGCGGCGACGATCGACGCGACGGCAAACTTTGCCGAACTTTGCGCATCGCTCGCGACATTTGACCTGCCGATCGTAATTGACGCTGGTTGTGGCGTCGTGTCGGCCGACCTGTTAGCACGGGCGAGTTCTTCGCTGCTGATTACTCGCCCGTGCTATTTATCTTTGCGTCGCGCCGCGCAACTCAATGTCGCGCCAACTGGCATCGTGCTCGTCAACGAGCCTGGTCGCGCACTGGGCAAGCGCGATGTCGAATCTGTCATTGGCGCGCCGGTGATCGCCGAAATAACTTTTGACGCATCAATTTCGCGCGCGGTTGACGCCGGCCTTTTGGCGAGTCGCCTGCCGAGCCTGCTGGCCAAGCAACTTTCGGTTGCGGCATGATCTGGCTGGCCAAGCAACTTTCGGTTGCAGCGTGAACCGCGCCGCACTTGTAAGTGTCAGCAAAGTTTCGTCGCGGCGTCTCGAAGAATTTTTTAAGGATGAAACAGTGCGCGAAGTCATGGTCAACGGCGGCAGCGAAGTTTGGCTCGAGCGCAACGGTCAACTCGAACATGTCGACACGATCAGCGAAACCGACACGAGATCGTTCATCGAGCGCACGCTGTTGCCGCTTGGCCGACGCATTGACATAACTTCGCCGGTCGTCGACGCCCGATTGAGTGACGGGTCGCGAATGTGCGCGGTGATACCGCCAATTGCTGTAGATGGTTCGTGTGTCTCGATTCGTCGTTTTAGCGTCGATCGCATCACGCTTGGCGACTTTGCCGATCGCCAAGTTGGTGAGATTTTGCAGCAGCTTGTTTTTGACCGACGCAATATCTTGATCAGCGGCGCCGCGTCGGCGGGCAAAACAACTTTGCTCAATTCGCTTTGCGACTATCTCGCGCCGAACGAACGCATCGTGACGATCGAAGACATCGCCGAGTTAAAACTCGCCCACCAACATGTGGTGCGTCTCGAAGCACGACCCTTGAGCCCCGACGGCAATCTCGAAATTTCGACTAGATCGCTCGTGCGCACGGCATTGCGATTGCGACCCGATCGATTGATTATCGGCGAGGTGCGCGGCGCCGAAACCCTCGACATGTTGTCGGCAATGAACACTGGCCACGACGGCTCGATGTCGACGGTTCATGCCAATAGCGCGCGAGACGCGTTGCGTCGCGTTGAATCACTGGTGATGCAGCACGCCACTAATTGGTCGCGAGATGTCGTACGCGACCATGTTGCGGCTTCGATCAACGCAATCGTGCACGTTGCTCGACGCATCGACGGGTCACGTTTTATTCAGCAAGTTCTGCTGATCGAACAAAACCAGTTACGAGTTGTCGTCGCTGACGGTCGCGTGACAGACGAAGTTTTGCAGTGAGATTCTTTTTGCTCGTGATCGGTGCGTGCAGTTTCGCTGTGTTGGTGTTCGTTACCGGCGTTTGGTATGGGCAGCCATTTCTGGTGAGGCAATTTGTGATGCGCCGGCTTGATCGCCCGAGGTTCGCGATGCGACTGTTGAGCAAAATGCCCAAGTGGCGACGATCTGCAGCAATACAAAGCGATTTGCTACAGCAACTTTCTGCACTTTCTGAGTTGCTCGATGCAACGGCACGCAACCTGCGACTTGGCAAATCGATGGCTAGTGCTTTGCAGGCTGCAACCGAAACTTGCGCGACGAACAATTCGGTGATTGGCGAACTTGTCACATCAACAACCCGTGGCGAGTCTTTCGCAGATGCGGTCAAGCGACTTTTGCCAGCCGCAAAAAGAAGTGAACTTGTTTTTACGTTGCGAACTATTGATCTTGCTGCAACTGGCGGTGTCGGCGGTGTTCTCGCACTCGAACGCGCGGCCATCGTGTTGCGCGAACGCTTGACGAACGTCGCCGATCGTCAGATGCAGGCTGCACAGGCGATGTTGTCGACGAAAGTTTTGTCGTGGGCACCGGTGGTTGTCGCGGGCTGGCTGATTTTGACGAGCAGCAGCGTGCGCAACTTTTTGATCTTGAGCCTCTCGGGTTGGTTGTGCATTTTGCTCGGCTTTAGTTTTAACTACGCAGGAAGACGGTGGATGCAGACAATCGTCGCACCGTCGGCGGCATGATCTCGCTGATCGCCTTGGCTGGCATCGCGGGAGTGTTCTTTTATTATCGCCAGCGCAAGCCTAAAACGATTTCAATTTCAAAGAATATTCCTGAGTTGATCGATACCTTGCTGGTTCTAATTCGTGCGGGTCACAGCCCGGCTGCGGCAATGTCGCAATTACACAATTGGTCACCTGACGAATTAAAGCAACATCTTTTTCGTGTTCACGCTGAACTTGTGGCGGGTCAGCGCTTTGCCGAAACAATGAAGAACCTGCGCGATGCACTTGGGCCGTGCGTCTACCCGATCTGCGACATTTTGGTTAGCGCCGACCGCGATGGCTTGCCGATTACTTCGGTGCTCGATCAACTTTCATTTCATGCCCATCAAGAGCGCCGCCGATTGCGCGAAATCGAAGCCAAAGAACTGCCGGTTCGATTGTTGTTTCCGCTTGTGTGTTGCATTCTTCCCTCGTTTGTTCTGTTGGCAATGTTGCCTCTACTCGTGAACTCATTAACCGTCGTCTCGGCAAAACTGCTGTGAAGAAATGAAACAAAATGAAAAAACTCTTGAAAATTGAAACCGAGTTGGGTCAAGCCACAACCGAATATGCACTCGTATTATTGGGCGCCGCAGTGATTGCGCTACTTGTTATTGCTTGGGCAACTGATGGTGGTGGGGCGGGGCGAATTGGTGAACTGTTCGACACAGTGTTGTCGGGCATCTTCGATCGCACCGAAGAGCTTGGTCAATAAAAACTTCGCAGATTGCGGCCAGGCCACTGTTGAGTTCGCACTCACTCTGCCGTTTCTTTTTTTGTTTTCATTGTGTGTCGTGCAAGTAGGCAGTGTCGCCAACGATCAACTGGTGCTGAATCACGCCGCACAAACAGCGGCGCGGGCGGTCTCGCTAGCCGATATCACGCCCGAGATGGCTCAAGAGGTCGCCGTCATGACGATCGAGCGCGAAATAACTCTGCAAGATTTACAAATCGAGGCGACTCTCGACAACGATTCTGCGCGCGTCGAAGTGAACTACCACCGAGATCTCGCAGTGCCAATTATCGGCAAATTATTGGGCAGCGTTGCGCTACAAGCGTCGGCAACAATGCCACGACAAACACCAAACTCCGACGGCTAGTCGAGTTTGCGCATGCCTTTGCGATTTGAAAGCCGCACGCGCACTTTTTGTTCGTCTTCAAGTGCCAACTCTTCGGCGACAAGTCGCTTCATGCTGTCAAGTCGCTCGACAGTGATCTCATTTCGTTCTATTGCTGCGCGAACGGCGCAGCCAGGTTCGTCTTGATGTTTGCAGTCGCGAAACTTGCAACTGTCGGCGAGTTTAAAAATGTCTGCGAATGCCCGTTCGATGCCGTGTCCACTTGTCCATAAATTAAGTGCGCGCAAACCTGGCGTGTCGATCAGCCAGCCGCCATTGGGCATCGACAATAAATCTGCCGCCACGGTCGTGTGTCGACCACGTTGGTCACCGTCGCGCACTTCACCCACTTGCTGTGTATTTTCACCGATCAAACGATTGACCAAAGTCGACTTGCCGACACCGCTGGCGCCAAGCACGGCCACCGAACGATGGTTTTCGCCATATTTTGCGAGCGCGTCTAAGCCGTCACCGGTCAGGCCACTGACGACATGGCATGCAATGCCGCAAACACGGGCGACGTCGCGCAGTTCGGCAATGTGTTGCGGGGCGTCTTGCAG
>CAMBDT010000067.1 GCA_945865395.1 Acidimicrobium ferrooxidans DSM 10331
CCGCGATAGCGAATACTTCGACTACACGGCTGAGTTTTGCGCCAAGTATGACCAAGTTGCTTTTGATCCTGATTACAAGAGCGCACCGCTCGAACATTTTGAGCCGATCATTCGCAAGTTCTTCGCCCCGCGCGACCGCACCGGCGAAAAAATCAACTAGTTCGCGAGACGCGAATAAATAACAATCAATTCGCGCAAGCGCGGCGGATGGCATCGGCAAGTTGGGCGATCGCCAAATAGCCGTCGTCGAGAAACCTGCCATAATTCAAAAACGCATGAATCTGCCCGCGGTAGCGCACACAACTAGTCGGCACACCCAGCGAAGTTAGTTTTTGCGCATATTGCTCGCCCTCGTCGCAGAGCGGGTCATACTCAGCAGTGATCACCAGTGTCGATGGCATCTTGGCCAAGACAGCATCGCTAGCCAGCAACGGCGAAACCAACGGATCCTCGGGGCTACTAGTCAATGGGCTTGAGCCCGACGAACTCGCACCCGACAAATAATGTCCGTAAAACCAATCCATCGACGCGGCAGTCAGTAAATAGCCTTCGCCGTTTTTGCGATAACTCTCGGTTACGCAACGCGCATCAACTGCCGGATAAACGAGCAACTGCATTTTCAAATCAACTCCTGAATGCTGCGCCACAAGCGTCGCCAAGTTTCCGCCTGCCGAATCACCGCATACGACCATTCGACTCGCATCACAACCCAGTGACGCGGCGTTATCTCGCGCCCAACGAGTCGCCGTAATGCAATCTTCAAGCGGCGTCGGAAACGGAAACTCTGGCGCCATGCGATAGTCAATGCTCAACACCGCGTGCCCCGATTGCACAGCAATTCGACGACAAACATCGTCGTGTCCGTCTAGCGTGCCAATCACCCATCCACCACCGTGCATAAAAACACACAGCCCTAAATTTTTTTCGGCAGACGGCAAATACAAACGCGCCGGCACACCACC
Source organism: Acidimicrobium ferrooxidans DSM 10331 (assembly GCA_945865395.1). Taxonomy (GTDB): domain Bacteria; phylum Actinomycetota; class Acidimicrobiia; order Acidimicrobiales; family Ilumatobacteraceae; genus BACL27. The sequence goes on from CAMBDT010000067.1 coordinate 963, forward strand.
CGCATCAAGATCACGCGAAGAAAAAATTTTAAAATCACTTGGGATGTAATAACGCAGACCCATTTCGCGCGCTTCAACTGGCGTCATTTGTTCAAGCGGCGGTTCAGGTCGCGAATCGAACAACTCAAGAAACACTTTTGTCTGCAGATGCAAAGTCATGCTGTGAGCAGATTATCTATAACCCGCACCTCACCAACAATTTTGCCATGCCCGAAAATCGGCGAAGCAAACGCACGCTCGTCGACGCCCGAAATATCAACACCCAGCGCCGAGAGCGCAGCTCGCATAAGAGGCGGTCGCGCGCGGTTTGCTCCGTCGGCGATCTTCAAAGCGATCGCTCGACCGTCAGGCAGCGCCGCCGCATAAACACCTTCGGCGCCATCTTTGGCGACAAGACCCGAAATGCCCGCCATCAACATCGACACATCTCGAGTCGGCCCGCCCACCATTTGTGGATGCTCGCGCATTGCGTCCGCCACCACCCGCGCAGGTGAGCCGGTCTTGGCCATCGCCACACTGCGAAACCCGCGAGCCAAACCTGCAAGCGTCATCGCGTGTGCCGGCGCACCGCAACCATCGACGACGATACTGGCAACTTCTTCGCCAATCATCTCTGGCATCATCGCCGTAATCAACTTTTGCAATTCGTGATCACGATCTAAGTAACTTTCATCAGTCGCCCAGCCACAAGCAACGCAAGTTGCCAACATTCCAGAGTGTTTGCCCGAACAGTTCATTTGCAACGAAGTCGCAACACCGCCTCCGCGCACGACAACACGCGCTGCATCATCATCAAGTGGCAAATCTTTGGTGTTGCGCAAAGCAGTTTCGTCGAGTCCGGCACTCGCCAAAATTTCGCGCGCGGCCTGCAAATGCTCTGGCCGACCATCGTGGCTTGCGCACACAAGCGCCAACAGATTCGACGGCAACTTCAAGCCCGCCGCGACCATCGCAGTGGCCAAAAATGGCTTTGTCGACGACCGCGGAAAGATAATTGCCTGTGGCGAACCCACGCTAAATGCAATCGACCCGTCGCGCTCAAGACAAACAACAGCGCCGTTGTGCCACGACTCTTGCACACCATTGCGCAATGTCATTGCGACTGGTTTGGTATCAGACGCAAGCATTAATAACTTTTACGAGGTTGCGCTATTTTGACGTTGACGATTCTTTACCCGTGAAACTACAAAGCGCACGAGCAACACCAAAATCGCCCCGATCACAAGCCACTGAAATATGCCCACATATTCACCGACTCGCTCCCATTGGTCGCCCAAAACAGCGCCAGCACCGATCAACGCGATATTCCATACGGCGCTGCCGATTGCAGTCAGCACGACAAAACTCGTCAACTTCATTCGCCTGAAACCAGCTGGTATTGAAACTATTGATCGAATCAGCGGCACGCATCGACCAACTAAAACAGCCGCAGTCGATCGTCGATCAAACCATGCTTCGGCGCGCACAAGGTCAGTGCTCTTGACACCAAACCACTTGCCGAATCGCTCGACGAACGCACGCAATCGCTCTGGGCCGATCGCCGCAGAAACAAAATAGAGAATCAACGCACCAACAACCGAACCAACAGTCGCCGCAATCATCATGCCGACAACAGTTGTGTCGCTTTGTGCCGCGTCAGCCGCCGCATTTGCAGCGCCAGCACCTTGCTGAGCGACGAAACCCGCAAACGGCAAAACGATTTCAGACGGAATCGGTGGAAACACATTTTCAATAATGACCAACAACGCGACACCGAAATAGCCAAACTGATTGATTACATCTTGCACCCAGTTCGCCAAGTCACCCAACATTTTTGCCCCCAATTGCTCGACTTAGCGTAACTCAGCCGCGGCTGAGTGCTTTGCGATTCTTTGACTTTGACTTTCTGAAATCAGAGTTCATCATCGCAATTACATCAAGCGAAATCTCTTTCGGGCATGCAGCCGAACATTCGCCATGATTCGTGCACGAGCCGAATTGATCATCCATCGCGTGCACCATCGCTTCGGCGCGCTTGTATCGCTCGCTTTGACCCTGCGGCAAGACATTGAGATGCGAAATCTTGGCACCAGCAAACAAGTTCGCCGCACCGTTCGGGCACGCGGCTACGCACGCACCGCAACCAATGCACGCCGCTGAATCCATTGCCGCGTCAGCAACAGGCTTTGGCACGAGAATCAAATTGGCATCTGGCGCACCACCAGTTGGCGCGGTGATAAAGCCGCCTGCCTCAACAATGCGATCAAACGAAGAGCGATCGACCATCAAGTCTTTGATCACCGGAAACGCCGCCGCACGCCACGGCTCGATCACAATTTCATCGCCACTTTTGAAAGTGCGCATATGCAACTGACAGGTCGTCGTCGCTCTTTGTGGACCATGTGCCCGCCCGTTGATCATCAACGAACAAGTGCCGCAAATTCCTTCGCGACAATCGTGATCGAAGACAACTGCTTCTTTACCATCGCTGATCAATCGCTCGTTCAATTGATCGAGCATCTCTAAAAACGAAGCTTCATCGCTGACTTTCTCGACCGTATGCGTCTCGAAGTGACCTTCTGCTTCAGGGCCAGTCTGACGCCAAACTTTTAATTTGAGATTCGTCAGTTGGTTCACTTGTAACTCCTGGTTGCCAAGTGCGCAGTTTCGTAAACGAGTTGCTCTTTGTTTAGTTCAGCCGCCATCGGGTCGCCTGTCCATTTATATGCCGAAACGTGACAGAAGTTTTCATCATTGCGCAACGCTTCGCCTTCGTCTGTCTGATATTCGCTACGAAAGTGTGCGCCGCAACTCTCTTGGCGATCAAGAGCATCGCGACACATCAACATGCCCAACTGAAAGAAGTCATCGACACGACCGGCTTTTTCGAGTGTTTGGTTGACGCTCTCGCCTGTGCCAGTGACACGCAGATCTTTTTTAAATTCGCTATAAAGCGCTGGCAACTCCGAGAGTGCTTTTTCAAGACCCTGCTGCGTGCGCTCCATGCCGCAGTAGTCCCAAATGATTTTGCCCAACTCGCGATGAAACCAATCTGGTGAACGCGTGCCTTTGACATTGAGATACGCGTTGAATCGTTCGCGCGCTTCAGTCTCGGCTTGCACAAATGCCGGGTGGTCAGTCGTCGGTGCGGGCTTGTTCAACAACGGTGCGAGGCCGTTGCTAATCGTGTATGGCAACACAAAATAACCATCTGCCAAACCTTGCATCAGTGCACTCGCACCAAGTCGGTTCGCACCGTGGTCAGAAAAATTCGCTTCGCCAGCGGCATAGAGACCGGGCACGGTCGTACCGAGTTCGTAATCAACCCACAACCCACCCATCGTGTAATGCGTCGCAGGATAAATGCGCATCGGCGTCGAATATGGGTCTTCACCCGCGATGCGCTCATACATCTGAAACAAATTTCCGTAGCGTTCTTCGACAACATCGCGACCAAGTCGCGCAATCGCCGCCGAGAAGTCAAGATTTACGCCATTTTTTAGCGGCCCGACACCGTGACCCTTGTCGACGAGTCGTTTGGCCGCACGCGACGAAATATCTCGTGGCGCCAAGTTGCCATAACTCGGATATAAGCGTTCTAAGTAATAGTCGCGTTCACTTTCAGGAATTTGCTCAGCAGATCGTGAGTCATCGGCATTTTTCGGCACCCACACTCGCCCGTCGTTGCGCAACGACTCGCTCATCAATGTGAGTTTTGATTGTGATTCATCGCTTTGCGGAATGCATGTCGGGTGAATTTGTGTGTAACACGGATTAGCGAACATCGCCCCGCGACGATGCGCACGCCAAGCAGCAGTCACGTTGCAGTTCATCGCATTCGTCGACAAGAAATAAACATTGCCGTAACCGCCGGTAGCCATAACAACCGCGTGCGCGGCGTGCGAAGTTATTTCGCCCGTCAATAAATCGCGCACGACGATGCCGCTGCAACGACCGTCAATCACGACGATGTCGACTAACTCGGTGCGATTAAACAGTCGCACGCCACCCAAACCGATTTGGCGCGAGAGCTGCTGATACGCGCCGAGCAACAACTGCTGACCAGTTTGACCGCGTGCATAAAAAGTGCGACTTACTTGTGCGCCACCGAAACTGCGGTTGTCGAGCATGCCACCGTATTCGCGGGCAAACGGAACGCCTTGAGCGACCATCTGGTCGATGATGTCGACCGAAACTTGCGCCAACCGATGCACATTGCCTTCGCGACTGCGAAAGTCGCCGCCCTTAATCGTGTCGACGAACAAACGATTGATGCTGTCGCCATCACCTTGATAATTTTTCGCCGCGTTAATGCCACCCTGCGCGGCAATCGAGTGCGCGCGCCGCGCCGAATCATGAAATGTAAACGCATCAACTTGGTATCCAAGTTCGGCCAATGTGGCCGCAGCTGACGCACCAGCCAAGCCGGTGCCGACGACGATCACCTTGAACTTGCGCTTGTTGTTCGGGTTGACGAGTTTGGCGTCAGCCTTATAGTTGTCCCACTTGTCGCGCAACGCACCAGCCGGAATCTTGGCGTTTAGAACTGTGCTCATGATTAACTCACCACCTACCTAAACAACTAGACCTTGACGATGCCCGCAAGCACCGCTATCGGAAACGAAACATTGCCAACTACAACAACAGCCGCGAAGCCGGTCGCAAAAGCCCAGCGCCAAGCGTTGAACCTCGGGTTGTTCCAACCCAGCGATTGAAAAATGCTCCAAGCGCCATGTCGCAGGTGAATGCCGAGCAACAAGTTCGCGAGAATATAAAACGCTGCAACGGGCCATCTATCCAAACTGCGCACAACATTTTGGTAAACCTCTTCGCGCACAAAATTGCCGTCGGTGCCAACCGTGTTGACAACACCAAATGTCAAGTCGAGAAGATGCCAAACCAAAAAACTAAACACGATCATGCCGCTGTAGCGCATCGTGCGACTCGCAAAATTTGCAACTTCGTAATCACGCGGCGATTGATATTTCACGGGTCGCGCTTGTCGGTTCATCACCGTCAACGACCATGCGGCGTGCAAGTGCAGCGCGAGCATCGCCAACAAACCGCCCCGAAGAATCCACAACACTGCACCTTTTGGCGCAAGCGGGTATAAGAGCGCTTTCAAAAATTCGGCGTAGTGATTTAGTTCGTACGCGCCGAAATACATCTTCAAATT
>CAMBDT010000068.1 GCA_945865395.1 Acidimicrobium ferrooxidans DSM 10331
GTTTCGGGGTCTCGCGTCAGCAAGTCACTGTAAACACCGGCAAAAATACTTAGCCCACTGCGCAATTCATCGGTTCGAAGTTTGCGCAACTCGCGTTTGTGGCGATCGGCGATCGCTTTTCGACCACTGCCACGCTCGCCAGTGAGCGCAACACGATCTTCGAGTTGCTTCAATTCGCGCTCATGCATTGTTTCGAGCGCTTCAGCGGCTTTATCGAGGTGATCGCTCAAGTCAGCAACGATTTTGAAAACTGCCGCACCCGTGCCGTCGAGTCGCGACGCAATTTTGGCGAACGCCTCTTGTCGGCGCGCCAGAAAATTGTCAGTCACGAGCAGTCGCGCGCGGTCTAAGTTGCCCTGACTGGCTTTTGCTACCGACTCGGCAGTGGCCGGAAACACGCCTTCGGCAACCAACGCCGCGGCGATATCGGCATCAGCGAGCCGAACGAAATTAACAACAACGCATCGCGAATTGATCGTCGTCAACGACGGCACGAGTTGATCGGCCAACAAAATAAAAACCACTTGTGGCGCAGGTTCTTCGATTGTCTTTAGCAACCGCACCGCCGCACTGTCGCGCATTAAATGCACTTCATGAATGATTATCACTTTGACTTTTGCTTCAAGTGGCGTCGTCGACGATTGTGTGACGATGCTCTCGGCTTCTTCTTTGTCGACCGCTGCACCGACGCGAAAAATCTCATTGACATCGGCGAATTCGCCACGCAAGATTAGATCTGCTTCGCGAGAGCTATCGCTATCTGAACCCGTGACCATTGTCGATGCAAACGCACGCGCGGCATGCTCTTTGCCGCAACCCTCGGGGCCAACAAACAAAAATGACTGAACATTCGTCGTGGCAAAATGACGCAGTTTTTCAACAGCACGATCTTGGCCAACAATCTTTGCAAAAATCGAACCCATCAGATGCCGAGTCTTTCGTGCACGCCTGCAGAAATGATTTTTTCAAGATCGTCTTTGGCGGGGGTGCCGTCGATAATCAGCCATCGCTTCGGGTCGGCTGCCGCCATCTGCGAAAACCCATCGGCCACGCGCTTGAAGAATTCGCCATCTTCGCGCTCGAAACGGTCGAGTTCGCGCTTTTTCAATCGCTCGAGCAACATCGCAGTCGGCACCTCTATATATATGACAAGTTCTGGCCACAGCCCGCCGATTGCCCAGTCGTTGATGCGCCTTAACTCGGCGAGATCTTGCTGGCGACCGTAACCCTGATAGGCGAGCGACGAAAAGACGCTGCGATCACTGACCACATGTCGGCCAGCCGCAAGCGAAGGCGAAACAAGTTCGGCAATGTGGTGCGCACGATCGGCGGCCATCATCAACGCCTCGGCGCGCGGCGACAGATTTGTGTTCGCTGGGTCAATCAAAATATTTCGTAGCATCGAGCCAACAACCGTGCCACCAGGTTCGCGAGTCATCACTGCATCGAGTCGCGTCGCCAATCGCTTGACATGCGTGCTCTTGCCGCAGCCCTCAAGACCCTCGAACGCGATGTATTTACCCAAACTCACACTGCAACCCTAGAGGGCGGTTGTTACTCGGTGCTTTTGCTTTTGGCGCCCACAGTTTTGGCGGTCTTTTTCTTGGATTTCAATGCGACTTTCTTGCTTGGCTTAGCGACCGCTTTGGCCGCCGGCTTCTTGCTCGGCGCCTTCGCCGCTTTTTTGGCGCCACGCTTTGCCGGCTTCTTGCCACCGTTCGACGCGGTGTAGTCGCGACGAATCGCCAACAACTCGAACGCACGCTCGGGCGTAATGAACTCGAGGCGATCGCCGCGCGTCAAACCCGCATTCGTTTCGCCGTCGGTCACATATGTGCCGAACTTTCCGTCTTTGGCGACGACAGGTCGATTGCTCACTGGGTCGTTGCCGAATTCTTTTAGCGGAGGTTTTGCGGGTCCGCGCCGACCAAAGACTCGTGGTTCAGCAAGTTTTGCCAACGCGGCGTCGATCGTGATCGAAAAAATCTGGTCTTCGCTTTCGAGCGTGCGACTTTCTTTGCCCTTGGTGATGTATGGACCGTATCGACCGTTTTGTGCAGTAATAATTTCGCCGTCGGTCATATCGGCCCCAACCGTGCGGGGCAACGACAAAAGTTGCAATGCTTCAGTCATCGTCACATTTTCAATCGCCATCGACTTGAACAACGAAACCATTTTTGGTTTTTCTAAATCTGGTGGTGGAGTCTCGATCGTGCCCCACTGCACATACGGCCCATAGCGACCAGTCTTTAGAAATACTGGCAAATCATCGAGTTCGCCGATCGGGTCAATATATTTTGGCGCAGCCAACAATGCGACGGCGATTTCAACATTCAGTTCATCGGGTGTCATCGTCTCGGGCACTGATGCGGTGTTATCGCCACAACGCACATACGGACCAAATTTGCCCGGGCGCAACACAATCTCTTCGCCAGTCGTCGGGTGCATGCCAACGGGAAACGCATTTAACGCAGCCGCATCAATGTTGGCGATGTTGTGTTCGACAAGCGGCTTGAGACCAGGCAACTCTTTGCCGTTGCCGTAATAAAATTCGCCGAGCCAAACTTCTTTGACGCGCAAACCTTGGGCGATTTCGTCGAGTTCTTCTTCGACCGTGGCCGTGAATGTGTAGTCGACGAGTTCGGTGAAATGATTTTTCATCAACTTGACCACGGCGAACGCAGTCCATGACGGCACGATCGCCTGGCCCTTTTTCCAGACATAGCCGCGATTCAAAATCGTGCCAAGAATCGCCGCATAGGTGCTTGGTCGACCGATGCCGAGCTCTTCAAGTTTTTTGACGAGAGTCGGCTCGGTATATCGAGCAGGTGGCGAAGTCTCATGACCGTTCGCCGAATATTTGTCGATTTTTATTTTGTCGCCGACCTTCATCGGTGGCAACAGTGCTTCTTTTTCTTCAGACTCTGAATCTTCTTCGACTTCTTGATACGCCTGGCGGTAACCAGCAAAAGTTATCGTCGTGCCACTCGTCGAAAATTCGCAATCTGCTTTGACTGCGCCGATTGTGTTCGCGCCGAGTTTGATTGTCACTGTTGTGCCCGTTGCATCAGACATCTGCGAGGCGAGCGTGCGTTGCCAAATAATTTTGTAGAGCGCAAGTTCGCGCGCATTCACCTCAGAGGCGATGACATCTGGGCTGCGCAAAGGCAAAGTCGGGCGAATCGCCTCGTGGGCCTCTTGTGCATTTTTGACCTTCGATTTATATTGACGCGGTTCTGCTGACAAAAACTCTTGCCCGAACGCAGTCGAAATTTCGCTGCGCACCGCCGTCATCGCATCGTCGGCCAAAATAACGTTGTCGGTTCGCATGTAAGTAATGAAACCGCCCTCATAAAGACCTTGAGCCAGACGCATGACTTCGCTTGCCGTAATGCGCAGTTTGTTGCCACCTTCTTGTTGCAATGTGCTGGTCATAAACGGCGCACGCGGCGATTTGCGGTAGGGCCGATCTTCAACACTGCGAACTTCAAGGTCAACCCCGGCCAGACCGGCAACGAGTTCGCCGGCCTTCGATTCGGTAACGACAACGACGCCTTCTTTGACCACGCCTAGCGAATCGAAGTCTTTGCCCATCGCGATTCGCGACCCGTCGACCGACTGCAAACCTGCATTAAATATAGGAGTAGTCGCACTCGTGGCCTCGAGGTCCCAATATCCGGCGGCGACATGGGCCATGCGCTCTTCTTCGCGTTCGACGACCAAACGAATAGAAGGACTTTGTACTCGCCCCGCTGAAAGTCCGCGGTTTACTTTGCGCCACAAAATCGGCGACACTTCATATCCGTATAGTCGGTCGAGAATTCTTCGGGCCTCGGCTGCGTCAACCAACTTGTAGTCGACATCGCGCGTATGTTCGAGTGCCTCAGAAATTGCCGTTTTGGTGATTTCGTGAAACACCATTCGCTTCACGGGCACTTTTGGTTTCAAATATTCTAAAAGGTGTGCGGCGATCGCTTCACCCTCGCGGTCTTCGTCGGTCGCTAGATAAAGTTCGTCGGCATTTTTTAATAGCGCTTTGAGTTCTTTGATTACTTGCGCGCCACGCTCTGTTAATTCGTAATTTGGTTTGAAAGAGTTCTCGACATCGACCGATAAACCTTTGCTCGGCAAGTCGGCAATGTGACCAACTGAGGCGCGCACATCGAAGCCGTCGCCGAGAAATTTTGAAATTGTTTTGGCCTTTGCAGGCGACTCAACAATGACGAGAGCGTTAGACATGTAGTTTCATCGTTAGGTGGTCAAGTATGGGCTTGTCAAGGTTATCGGTTTAAATCCAAATGCAATATGGGTTGCGTAGGTAGCGTAAATGGTGACATGCGACCTGATCTGCTCGCACTTGGATGGAATCAAACATTTGAAGTTGCGGCACAAAAAATTGATTCTTCGTTTCTAATTGGTCGAGTAAGTCGTCTTGATCGCGGATGGAGCACGATCAAGATGAGTGCATCCGACGATCAATCTGGCATCGTTCGCGTCAGAAATATTGGCGCAGATGTTGCAGTCGGTGACTGGGTTGCGTTCGAAAAAAATCTCGAGCGCATAGATCATGTGTTGCCCAGATGTTCGGCGCTGATTCGTCGCGCGTCGTCTGATGCGGTGCGTGCCGAGCAACATGCGGTGGCGGCGAACATCGACACCGTGCTTATCGTGCATGCCGCAACAAACGAATCAAATCAGCGCCGCGTCGAACGCGAACTCGTCTTGGCGTTCGATAGTGGTGCAACGCCCGTGCTGGTGCTCACTAAAAACGACCTGCAAGACGCCCCGCAACACATTGCCGAACTGCGCGACGTCGCCCGTGTTTGCGGCATTGCATGCCATGTCGTCAGTGGCCTGACCGGTGACGGCTTAGACGCGCTCGCAAAATATGGTGAAAACCATCGTTCGGTGGCCGTGCTTGGCGCCAGCGGTGTCGGCAAGTCGACTTTGGTCAATCGTTTGATCGGTGAAAATTCACAGCAAGTGGGTGAAGTGCGCGACGGTGACCAACGTGGTCGACACACGACCGTGGCGGCAGATTTATTGTCGATGCCCAATGGCGGCTGGCTGATCGACACGCCAGGTTTGCGCGCACTCAATTTATGGACAAGCGGACACGGCATCGAACGGGCATTCGCAGACATTTTTAAACTCGCCGACAGTTGCAAGTTTCGCGACTGCAAACATCAAGACGAACCTGGCTGCGCCGTTCGCGCAGCAATAGAACGAAATGAGATCACTGTCGAGCGACTCGACAGCATGAAGCGACTTGTCGCCGAAGAGTTGGCACTTGAAGACGAACAAAAAGTGCGCGTGCGGCTTTCAAATCGCAAAGGCATGCGCAAACTCGACTAGCCGTCGGTGTTTGGTGTTTGTCGTGGCATCGTCGCGGTCGCATACAGCGAAACACGACCCAATAGTTCGCCGATAACCGGCACTGCGAGAACTCGGTGGTAGTTCACTTCGACGCGCGCAGAATCGTTGTCGAGAGTTGCCTCGATTTGTAAATCTTGCAGAGTTATTTCGCGCTCGATCGTCATGACGGCGACCTCTTGAGCCGTCTCGGGCGTGATGTCGGCTAGCGATATCGCACGCGCCGCTGTTTGTGCGGCGTGATTCAGCACCAGTTGATCGTTGGCGACACTGCCTACTTGCACGACACACAATGAAAACAAAAAAAGAAACGGCAGAGTGAGTGCGAACTCAACAGTGGCTTGGCCGCAGTCTGCGAAGTTTTTATTGGCCAAGCTCTTCGGTGCGATCGAAGATGCCCGACAACACTGTGTCGAACAGTTCACCAATTCGCCCCGCCCCACCACCATCAGTTGCCCAAGCAATAACAAGTAGCGCGATCACTGCGGCGCCCAATAATACGAGTGCATATTCAGTTGTGGCTTGACCCAACTCGGCTTCAATTTTAAAGAGTTTTTTCATTTTGTTTCATTTCTTCACAGCAGTTTTGCCGAGACGACGGTTAATGAGTTCACGAGTAGAGGCACCATTGCCAACAGAACAAACGAGGGAAGAATGCAACACACCAGCGGAAACAACAATCGAATCGGCAGTTCTTTGGCCTCGATTTCGCGCAATCGGCGGCGCTCT
>CAMBDT010000069.1 GCA_945865395.1 Acidimicrobium ferrooxidans DSM 10331
ACGACAAAGACGAGACGGCAGGGAAAGTTAAGTTTTTTGAGCCTTACGCAACATCGATGTATGAAGACGAGTTTGGGGCGGTTCTGAAGCTTTCTGAGACCTATCCTCTGCCAGACGAATGTCTCGATTAGTAATGCCTACGAGACGGCAGCGGCGATACGAACGGTTTGTTCGGCGAGTTGAGTCATCTCGGCTTCGGTTAAATGCATCTTGATCAATCTCGCCATTGCGTCGTTGGTTGATTTTTCGACAGCATCGCGAGTGTTGCGCAGATGCGAGCAATCAGTATGTGGCGGCGCCCAGCCATGCATTTTGGCCATTCCTTCGCCCGAAGAAAGTAAAGTCGCATCGAGCCCAGTCAGACCGTGCGTGACACACGCGGCGATGTGTACGCACCCTCTCAACTCGCGAAGCAACGTAACTAGTCGATAGGCGCGAGCTGGTGAATCACTTGGCAACGGCTCGGCGCGTAGACCAGCAAAAAGTGTCAACCCCGAGCTATCGACTTGAGCCACAAGTTTCTCGGCGACCGTGATGAACTGATCTAGTTGCTCAACATTGGCGAGATGTTTGCGTCCCCACTCGTCGCAACTCTGCAAGTAGCGCTCGCCTGCTGCTCGTGCACCTTCGACGACGACACCCGCCTTCCATAACTTGTCGATCAAAGTGCGCTCAAAGAACATGAATGCCGAATACACAACATCGCTATCGACGTCACCGAGCACTCCCCCACGACCCGCGACATAATAGGCAAACCCATTTGGATAACCGGCCGCCGCACCATGGGCCATCGTCTCAGGGTCGAGCATGTATTTTGCGCCAAGCGAGCCAATCAAAGGTGCGATCGTTGTCGCGACTTGTGCCTCGTTCATAAAATCTAAATGGCTGCTGACTGATTCAAGATCGGCGACGAACCTGCGACGGGATGCGTGTTCAGCACCGTCAACTTGTCGCCGAGGCTGACGATCATTGCGTCGACATCTGATTTGATGTTTGCCAATGGCAAAACGTTGAGCACACCCTGACCATTGCGAACAACGTCAACTAATTGATCGCCCTGACACAGCACGACTGCTTTGCCGCTAATCACGATGTGTGCAGCCGCGATCTCAGTGTCAACATGACTACGCAAGTAATTGAAGACTTCGCGAACAGACTCGAGCTTGATGCCGGCGTCAAGCAATTGCTTAATAACTCTTAACTCGAGAAGATCTCGATATTCGTAGCTTCGTCGCGAGCCGCTGCCCTTAGCATCGCTCAAAGACGGACGAATCAAATTTGTGCGAGCCCAATAGTCAAGTTGACGATATGTAATCCCCGCGATTTGCGCAGCCTGACTGCCACTGAAACTTTGTCTCGCCATTGCGACCCCCAGATAGAACCCTCAACGCCCATTTGTCAGGCTACGGCTCGTTCGCAGATTTAGGAATGCTCAGCCCTGAAAATCCTCGGGTTTGATTGAGTCTATGAAATCACGAAAATCATCAATGATCTCTTCGGCATTATCGGGTGCCGTTGTTGGCACTACCTTGCCGACGGCATCAAGTAGGTCTTCTTCGGCAAAAATTGGTATGCCTGATCGCACCGCCACAGCCACGCCGTCAGACGGGCGGCAACTAATCGCAATCACTTTTCCGCGTTGAAGAAAATGTAAATCAGCGAAATATGTGTTCTCCTCGACTTTTGTAATCACCAGCTTCACCGGCTGAGCATCAAGACCTTCGGCGACGTTGATCAATAAATCGTGCGTCAGTGGACGGTCGGGCTGCAAACCTTCGAGTGCGTAGTGAATTGACGAAGCCTCAGGTGCACCGATATAGATCGGCATGATTCTTCTTGATCCCGATTGTTCACGCAACATCAACACGGGCGTATTCTGTGGGATCTCTAGACGAATGCCCTCAAGCTGCATTTCAATCATCGGCTCAGCGTACCTTCATAACAATTTTTAAGCCTTAGCGGTGTTCAATGTGATCGCGTGCTTGAGCAGCAATCAACGCCGCACGAAGCTTCGAACCCTGGTCGACAAGTTCGGCGAACATCTGCATCGCTTGCTGTCGCGCTTGTGGGTTGCGCTGGCGCATCAGCGGAACGACCCGGCTCTCAAACAGCGACACCTCGTGATCGGCTGCCGACCGCCATGCTTTCAGATGTCGAGATTCAATACCGAGCTCAATGAACGCGGCCGAGGCTTGCAAAATTTGCAAATCGACCTCGTCATACAATTCGGTAGAACCGACTAGGTGTGCTCGCACGATGCCGTAGCGCTCGAGTTCTTTAAGAGTCTTCTCATCGATCTTGGCTGCAACGAGGATTTCTTTTCGGTTATATGACGCATCACCAACCGGCTCATCTTTCGACTTGAGCGATGAAATGTTGCTCGCCGAATTTGCAACCTCTGGCGCCTTTGAAAGTTTTTTAACACCAGCAGGATGACCTTGACCGCGCGGCGCCGGAATGTGACCCAAGCCCCGCGGTGCGGTAATTTCGTCGTCGCGAAGCATGCCATCACTGGTGTCGCCCTCGAGTCGAGTGCGAATCACCTTGAGCGGCAGATAATTGTCTTTCTGCTCGCGCAAAATAAATTTAAGACGATCAACTTCGGCCTGCGAAAACTTTCGATAACCAGACGCCGTACGTTCGGGTTCTATCAGGCCTTGGCTTTCAAGAAACCGAATTTTCGAAATGGTCACATCCGGGAATTCTTCTAGCAAAAGCGCGAGCACCTCGCCGATCGATAAATAGTTTCGGGCCGTATTCACTTCAACTCAAATCGTATTTCGTCATGACAGAATGTCGGCTTTGCTGAACAAGACCATTCGATATTTACCGACTTGCAACTCGTCACCATGCTGTAGCGCGAATTCATCGACACGAGATTGATTCACATAAGTTCCGTTCAGAGATCCGAGATCTCTAACGATCAGCGACTTGGACGTTCTCACGATCTCAGCGTGGCGACGCGAAACAGTAATATCGTCGAGCAAAATGTCACTATCTTGATGCCGACCGATTTGCGTTATATCTCTGCTGAGAGTGAAGCGGCTGCCCGTCAAATCGCCTGAGCGAATCACCAAAACAGCGTGCTCGCCAATATCGCCTAAACGAATTGACGCGTTATCGCTTGGCCCCGGCAGATCCTGCATCGGATCAACTTGGGCAATCACAACGGTGCGCTCATCGGGCATATCTAAAACAGCGCCGCAACTAGAACAAAAAGATGAATTAGGTGGATTGCGATGACCACAACTGTTGCAAAAAACATACGCCATAGAGTCTCAACCCTCGATTAACTGTTGATATTTTTGCGAATCAAGTAAGTCTGAATCATCAGCCGCAGCATCTAAGGCAAGTTCAAAAATCCAACCTTCACCGTAGGGGTCAGTATTTAATAGGCCGGGCTGCTCGGAAAGTTTGTCGTTTACCGTGCTGATCACTCCTGCAAGCGGGACATATATATCTGAAACACTCTTAGTGCTCTCAACTTCGCAACATGTCGAGCCCGCCATGAATTTGTCACCAATTCTTGGTAGTTGCACGAAAACCACATCGCCGAGCGCGTCTTGGGCATAGTCGGTGATGCCAATGCGTGCAGATGAAGTTGAAAAGAGTATCCATTCGTGATCTTTTGAATACTGACGATCTTCAAGAATCTTCATAAGACAAAGTTAGCCCCGTCGCGCCTCTCGCCCTAAACGAAGATTGCGGCGAATCTCAGGGATATACGCGAGCGCTGTTGAATACGACAGAATTATCCCCGGAATAGCAAAGGCCCACGCACCTAAACTCACCAGATCAGCTCCCCGACCATCGTCGGCCGCCAACAACATCAGTGGCACCGCGAACATCAGCAAAAATGTGTATCGCTTGCCCCAGATGCTGACACTAAAACGTTGCATCCCAAAGGCCGTGGCGATGACCATCGCTGCAGCCACAGAAATTTCGCGAATCAAGACGGCAACTGCAAACCAAAGTGGCATCGATTGATCGATAACAATTGCCAGAACTGCGACAATGAACATGCCTCTATCCACCGTAGGGTCGAACACCGCACCGAATGAACTTTGTTGACCAAACTTACGCGCGACCCAACCGTCAACCCAATCGGTCGAACCAAGGGCACCCAATAGCCAAGCGGCCCCCGCCTTGTCTTCAACAGAAAAAAGGAGCCACAAAAAAATCGGTAGACATAGCAGCCGAAGCAGAGTAATCAGGTTAGGTGCCGTTAAAACTTGGTCCGTGCTCATCACCCGAGCGTACAAGTCTGTTAATCGCCTACGCTGTTTTATGTGGCTGAGACGCTATTTACAAGAATTATCAAAGGCGATACACCAGGCACCTTTGTCTATCGCGATGAATTTTGTGTCGCATTCATGACTATAAGTCCGATTACAACTGGTCACACTTTGGTGGTACCGATAAAAGAAGTTGATCAGTGGACAGACTTGCCACCAAAGCTAAATGAGCACTTGTTTAATGTCGCCAAAGTTATTGGTCAAGCCACTAAGCGAGCTTTCGGTTGCGAACGAATCGCACTTGTAATCGCCGGCTACGAAATACCGCACTGTCACTTGCACGTCATCCCAAGCAATTCGATGGCTGATCTCGAATTTGCCAATGCACGCACAAATGTTGACCGCAACGAATTAGAACAAGCGGCCGTGCAAATCATCACCGAACTGCGAAGTGCTGGCATTGTTGGCGTCTTTGACACGACCGGCACGGTCTAATCGATTTGTCGGCTCGCTAGTCACAACATCATCTGGCGCGACCCGCAGCAAATTGGTCGGCAATGGTTGATCTGGGTCAAGCCATGTCTCAACATTCTCACGCTCGAGAATTGCTGGCATGCGATGATGAATCTCGGCAAGTTTGTTGGTCGCTTCAACTGTGATAATTGTGCAAGTTTCAAGCACAGTGCCTTCGGAATCTTTCCAAGTCGTCCATAAACCTGCCACTGTCATTACTTGACCGTCACTTCGCGAAATGTAGTGTGCCTGTTTATTTGGTTTTTTCGCATCCCCCGCCAGCACCTGCCATTCGTAGAAACCCTGAATTGGAATCACGCATCGATATTTTGATAAAAGATTTCTGAAACTCGGCCTTTCTGCCAGTGTCTCGCTACGGGCGTTAATCATGCTCGCCGAACGAGTTTTGTCTTTAGACCAACTGGGCACCAAACCCCACGTCATCAGATCGACGGTCTTCTGCGATTCTTTTTGACTCAAGACGTAAATCTTTGATGTCGGTGCCACATTGTGGTTCGAACGAATCTCTTCGCCAACAAAAACGGCGCCATAAACTTCAGCGAAATCTTTACCGCTCGCGATCGAATTAAATCTGCCGCACACGCAACAATTTTATACAACTGACTCTAATTGTCAGCTTTCGTCCACAGTTTTTAACAGAACCCATTCGTTAGTGGCAATTTTGACAAGCGTCGCGATTTGAAATGTTCCTGTGTCGAGAAAATCTCGAGTTGTGCCTGCGTTTAGCGTGACGCCACTCGCCGGATCAAAATAAAGAAAGCTACTGACGACTGCGAAATCGATTCGCGCCCCGACGGCAAGCGCAACACTCGTGTTCGTTGGTATGGTGACAACCGTTCCTGAGCGTGAAACAAGCATCTTGCCGATATCAGTCAGCATTAAAGTATGAGTGGATGTGATATTCACAATCTCCATCGAGGTCGGAAAACTTCCAGCCCCGCCTGCAACACCCGCGCTACCAGTCGCACCCGCGCTACCAGTCGCACCCGCGCTACCAGTCGCACCCGTCGCACCCGTCGCACCAGTTGCTCCCTTCGCACCTGCTACGCCAGTTGCTCCCTGTTCGTTAAGAGTTAATTTTGTTTCAGCGGTGAGACACGAACCGTCTTTGCTGTAGCGAAGCGCCCCGGCTTTGCCAGAGCACACCACGACTGAATTATCAACAGCCGAAGCCACAACGAACGCGCCGACGCCCGAGGCCACCACAGCCGCCACTACTGCGACAATAATTTTTTGCGAACGAGTCGCTACAGATTTCATGAGGACAACTCGTCTACTGGCTTGAGGAACAAC
>CAMBDT010000070.1 GCA_945865395.1 Acidimicrobium ferrooxidans DSM 10331
TTGCGATGATCAAACAGCAACACCGCAAAACCTGCTTGGGCAAGGTCAACTGCCACATCGGTCAGCCAAATCGCCAGCGCCCCAAAACCATGCGCCATCACGACGGCAGGCGCGTTTGCAGTGCCACTAGCGGGTCGATACAGCCGCCCTCGCAGTGTCGCACCCTCCGACTCGAACTCGATCTTTTCGTAATTCTCAGCCACATTCTCAGTCGTATTCTCAGTCATTGTGCATCCCTCGCCAGTCAAGTGTATGAACTACCCGAATGTAATTAGAAATTTCTTGGCGCAAAGTTTGGCGCGACTCACGGCTCGGCAATAGAACCTCCGTAATGCGTGCATCAATTACACATTCTCGCCAACACAACTAGCGAAAGGGCCTCACCGTGGCGAATCAAGCCGTTGTCGAAAATCTGACACGAACGCGGGCGCGAGCAATGCAAGATCGCGTCGAAACAACCCAAAACGAACGATCAGAAAAACGACATTGGCGCATTCCTGAACTTGCGGTCGGTCTGGTGTTGATGCTGGGCGGCGCACTCGGGGCAATTCTGCTTTCTCGGTCTGGTGATTCGATAATCATTGTTGTTGGCGCGGCACACGATCTGCAGCGTGGCGACAAAATTACGCCACAAGATCTGATCGCTATCGAAACACCGCTGTCATTTGCTGGCTCGTTCGTCACAGAAGTTCAAGCATCATCGCTTATTGGCCAAACCGTTCTGGTTGATCTGCAAGCTTCAACACCCTTGACGGCGTCGATGTTCAGCGATCAACAACAATTGCTACCTAACGAGGCCCTAACTAGCGCGGCAATTCAACAAGGCAACTATCCAATTGACCTCGCCGTGGGCGATCAGGTGCGTTTAGTCACGGTGCCTGACATTGCTTTAAGTCAAACCACACAACCCGAATTATTCGACCAAGTCGTCACAATTTGGTCGCTCAATAAAAGTGAAAACAATGACATTGCGCTAGTCACATTTCGCAGTTCGCTCGATTTATCCATGGCGGTTGCCAAATCTGGTGAAGTTCACATAATTCGTGTTGCAAACTTTCAACAACAAACCTCAGCCACGAAATCTCAAGATTAATGACTCTCGTCGACGCGCTACAGCCCACGGCGATTGATCGGCAATTAGTCAACGCTTTGGCTTCGCGACTCGGCGATCTTCTCGCCGATGATCGCCTTGATCGTCGCGCAAGAAATCTTCGCGAGCCAACCAACGACGAAGAGCACGATTTTGCTCGTACGGCGGTGCACGCCGAACTTCTGCGTCTTGCCGCTGTTCGTCGCTCTGAAGGCAAATCTGTTTTAACAGTTTTCGATGAAGCCGCTATCTCATCGGCCGCAATCGCCCAAGTTCTCGGCCTGGGTCGGCTGCAACCACTGCTTGAAGACGAAGAAATTAGCGATATTCATGTGCGGGGCAATTGTCGAGTCTGGGTCAAACTTCGCAACGGTCAGCGCGAAACTCGAGATCCAATCGTCGACACTGACGAAGAATTAGTCGAACTCGTGCGCCGAGCCGCAACGCGACTTTCGCACCAAGAGCGTCGTTTCGATGCCGGCACACCCGAGCTGAACATGCAATTGCCTGACGGCTCACGGCTGTTCGCAACAATGGAAGTTTCGCTGCGACCAAGTCTGATCATCCGCCGTCATCGCTTCGAGATTTCAAGTCTTGAAGAGTTGCGCCTGCGCGGTTTACTAACCGAAGAATTACAAGATTTTCTCACAGCAGCCGTTCGCGCCCGCAGAAACTTCGTCATCGCCGGCGGCACCGGGTCAGGCAAAACAACATTGCTTCGCGCGTTAATTAATGAAATTCCACCCAGCGAACGCTTGGTCACGATCGAAGATGCATACGAACTAGGTCTTGACCACTTCGAGCATCTGCACCCTGATCATGACGCTCTGCAATCTCGACCCGCCAACATTGAAGGTCAAGGCGAAATTACTCTCGCTGATCTCACTCGCATGGCGCTGCGTATGGATCCAGACCGCGTGATCGTCGGTGAGGTTCGCGGTGCCGAGGCATTTCCGATGTTGCTGGCCATGAGTCAAGGCAACAACGGTTCGATGTGCACGATGCATGCCGACTCGACTCGATCGGTGTTTCCAAAACTGGCCGCCTATGTCTCGATGGCGTCAACGGGCCTACCTATCGACACAGTCAACTTGTTGCTCGCCAGTGCGCTGCACTTCGTCATTTACATTGATAACAGCAATGCCTGGCGCCAAATCACTTCGGTGCGCGAAGTCGTCGACTGTGACGGTTCAAACATTATTTCGAACGAGATCTTTTCACTCGATAAAAGCGGTGAACTGATCAAAGCATTTCCGCTTCGCGAAGCAACTCGCGAACTTCTTGCGAAATATGGTTACGACGATCTGAGCGATTTGTGATCACGACGTTTGTGAGTTTGTGTTGCGGTGCAGCATTCGGGCTGGGTTTATTTGGCGTTTTGTTGAATATCAAGAAAGCAAACGAATCCTCGAGCAAGAAGCACATCAGCATTCTTGAGGTCAAAACTAAGTTTCTCAATTCGCTCAAATTTTTCGGTGGACCAGCAGTCGCTCTAGTCACATATCTGTTGACCACCTGGCTTCTCGTCAGCGTCGTAACTGGTCTAGTCGTCAGCGCAGTGCCGGCTCTCAAGTCAAAGCAACGATTGCGTCGTGATGAGCGTGGTCTCGCCGACGCAATCGCAACATGGACAGAACAATTGCGCGACACATTGGCTGGCGCGCACGGGCTCGAGCAAGCGATCGTCGCTACTTCAGTTCATGCACCACTTGCGATCTCAAGTGCGGTCAGTCGACTCAGCGCACAAATTCAATATGGCAAATTGAGTGACGGCTTACGCCGATTCGCCGACGATGTCGATCATCCAATCAGCGACTTCGTTTCGGCCGCATTAATCACCGCCACCGAATATCAAGCCCGCGACTTGGCACAGCTTCTGGGTCATCTCGCGCAGTGTGCCCGCGACGAAGGTCGCATGCGCACGCGCATTTGGGTCGGTCGCGCGCGCACCCGAAGTTCGGTTCGAATAATAACTTTCGTAGTCATCGGTTTCGTGTGCGCGCTCGTCGTATTTAATCGCGAATATTTAAACGTCTATTCGTCTTTTGAAGGGCAAATCATTTTGAGCGGCATCTTCATTTTGTTCGGCTGTTCGCTGATCATGCTTGATCAGTTTTCGCGCATCGCCGCACCGCAAAGATTTATTCGTCGACGCGAAACAGTCAGATAGTCAGATGTTGATCTTCACGATCATTTTTGGCTCGCTTTTCGGGCTAGGTCTTTTCTTTCTTATCCGCCCAGGTGCACTAACAAATCGTGTCGCACAATTACGCCATCAACTTGAGCACGGCATGATCTGGCTGATTCGTCGTGCCCAAACTCAACATCGCGCCGATCTAGCAATCGTGGGTTATCAAGCATCAGAAATGGTTTCACGCAAACTGACGATGATGTTTATCTCCAGCGCTTCAGCACTGGGCTTACTTGTCATTTTCAAAGCATCGTCACTGCAAGTATCAAAAATTTTTGTGCTTGTTATTTTGTCGAGTGCTGCTGCTATTGGTTTTTTCTTGCCTGACAGCCAAATGCGCACCAAGGCCAAATCTCGCCGCCAAGATTTCTTGCACGCATTTTCCAGTTATTTAGATCTCGTCAATGTTCTGTTGGCGGGTGGTGCCGGCACAGAGACGGCATTAATTGCCGCAGCCGAAGCAGGGGATGGTTGGTCTTTCGCCGAAATACGCAGCGCCCTAACTCGGGCTCGCAGCTCGAGGCGGTCGCCTTGGGTTGAACTCGCCACCCTCGGCACGACCT
Organism: Acidimicrobium ferrooxidans DSM 10331; assembly: GCA_945865395.1. Taxonomy (GTDB): domain Bacteria; phylum Actinomycetota; class Acidimicrobiia; order Acidimicrobiales; family Ilumatobacteraceae; genus BACL27. The sequence goes on from CAMBDT010000070.1 coordinate 3,845, forward strand.
ACAACATCGCCGAGATTTCAGAAGTTGCTGGCAGTGTGCAACTTGCAGGCGAGCATGGTGCACGCATACGACTCTCACTTTCCGCGCGCGCCGATTCATTGCGCAATCGGCACATGGGCGAGATCGAAGCCGAGGCACAAAGCGCCACCGAGCGCATGGGCATCCCGATGGTGTTGCTTTTCATTGCGTTCATCGCCTTGATCGGCTACCCGGCCGTACATCTCGTTCTAGAAAGTTTTTGATGTACCGATGCAGACAAATTTTTCACACATTAATCACAAACAATAAACAACAGGAGGAAAAATGACAGCAATGAAAGAAATATGGCAGTACTACTGGATTCGATTCACCGCTTCGGCGCAACAAGACAGTGAACGGGGCGAAGTCAGTGCCACGACTGTCGTTATGGCTGCTGCCCTTATTGCACTGGCAATCGCAGTTGGTGCGACAATCACCAGTCGTGTTACCGACAAAGCCAACTCGCTCGACCTTGGCTAATTGTCAGGCCTGAGCGTACGCAATGAAAACACTTGACAGCACGGTTGAACCCGGCGAGACGGTCGTCCAGGTCGTCATTGCCGTGCCAATCGTGCTGTCGATGTTGTTGATCGCAATTCAGGCGATGTTGTTCATGCATTCGGCACAGATTGCATCACTTGCCGCCAGCAAAGGTGCAAGTGTTGCCGCGAACTCACAGGGCGATGTTGTGCTTGCGCTCAACTCGGCAACTCGCACCGCGGCCGATTTCGGCGCTCAACTAGTTGGTGTGCCGACAGCAGTTATCGACAACGGTTTCGCAACGGTTGAAGTGCGAGTTGCAGTGCCGAATATCGCACCGTTCTTTCCTGGTTCAGTTTTGCGTCATGGCGAAGAACCACTCGAGAGTTTCGTGCAAGAAGATGACAGATGAAAACACATTCAGGCTCGGTCACCGTCGAAATGGTTCTGCTCACACCCGTGTTAATGATTCTGATTTTGTTCGGGGTTTACTCTGGTCGCGCTTCCGAGTCGTTGATTCAAGTTCGTCACGCCGCCGATCAAGCAGCGCGTGGGGCGTCAAAAGTCAGTCGTGCTCGCATCGAGTCGACTGCTTTTCAAGTTGCTGAGCGAGCGCTGAGCAGTGAATCCGCATCTTGCATCGATTTTTCGGTTAGCACTGTTTTAATCGAGCAAGGCGACAACAACGCTGTGCGAGTCGAGGTTAGTTGCACGATCAACACGCAGGGCTTGATGCTCTTGGGTGTAACCCAGCGACGCGTTTCTGCTAGTTCAACTGAAGTGCTCGATCGCTGGCGAGTCGATTCATGAAACACGAGCAGTTTGTTACTTCAGAAAATGGCGTGGTCTCTGCATTCGTTCTTGGTCTGATGATGACTTTTGTCGTTTGTGCCGGCCTTGGCGTCGACGGTGGCCGGCTCGTCGCTAGTCGACTTGAACTTGCCGATCACGCCGAAAACGCGGCCCGCATTGGCGCCCAAGAACTCACCGAACTGCGCAGTGGCGAACCAACAATCGACGAAAGTCAGGCTCGAACTTCGGCCTCAAGTTACTTGTCTGCATACGAACTAGATGGCGAAGTATCAGCAACTTCTAATTCAGTAACCGTCACTGTCAATCGTGAAATTGAGATGACTCTATTGAAACTTTTTGGCGCATCAAATCACCTGTTGTCAGTCACGCGCACTGCCGAGCCAAGTGATCAATAGTTATGCGCTTCGTCTTGCGTTTTGCTGATCAAGTTGGCTTGCCCGAGACACAACTTGTAATCAAAGCGTTGGTTCTGATTCTTTGCGCTTTAATTCTACTTCTTGTGGCGCACATGGTCTTTGACGTCGTGCGCTACTTGGCGTTTCGGTTTAAATATCGTCAGTCATTCATTCCGCGCAGTTGGTTGTTCGTGGCACTCACGTCATGTTGGACGCTGTTCACCTCTGCTCGCAGTCAAGCAGTTGATTTTTCAGAATCCACCAGTTTGAGTGAAGCAAAAAACGTCGCGAAAGCTAATCACTTCAATCAAATCAATTCGTTATTGACGTGTTCAGTGGTTGTCGCGGGCCTATTGCTTGAAATCGGCAAAATTCGCGGGCGACAGTTGTGCAAACTCGAGGCTCATTCTCGTCTCAATCATCCTTCGGTCACGGCAACACTTATTGAACAAAGTCTTCGCGCTGTTCAAAATTCACAGTCTTCACAAGATGCCA
>CAMBDT010000071.1 GCA_945865395.1 Acidimicrobium ferrooxidans DSM 10331
TTGGCAATCTCAAGCGGCCAAATGCCGAGACGATGTCGAAAATTTTCGCCAGCAATTTGCGGCAAAATCTGCTCGGGTATCGGCATCGCTTTGAACGACGCAGCCCCAGCAACTGGCGTCTCGTCGAACGGCGTAAACGGGTGACGATGAAGAACGTGGATACCAGCCACGCGAACTATCGATTCGTCACTTCGGCGGCATGCGAATTCGTCACTTCGGCGGCATACGTATGCCGCCGTCGACGCGAATCGACTCGGCATTCATATAACTATTCGTGATGCACTCGACGACCATCGACGCGAGTTCGTCTGGTGCGCCGAGGCGATGCGGAAACAAAACACCCTTCTCGAGGTTTGCCTTGAAGTTTTCGCTCGCTTCGCCCTGACCATATATAGGTGTGTCGATCAAACCCGGCGCAACGGTGTTGACGCGGATGCCGATTGCCGAAAGATCGCGAGCGATCGGCAATGTCATGCCGACTACTCCGCCCTTTGAGGCCGAATATGAAGCCTGGCCGATCTGACCGTCGTAAGCGGCAACCGATGCAATGTTGACGATCGCGCCGCGCTCGCCATGGGCAAGAGGTTCGGTGGTGCTCATCGCGGTGCCGACGATGCGAATGCAATCGAACGAACCAACCAAGTTGATCGCGATTACTTTTTTGAAAGCGTCGAGATTGGCGGCCGACTCGTAACTGCCATCTTTGCCAACTGTGCGTTGCGCCCAACCGATGCCGGCCGAATTGACGAGCACACGAACAGGGCCCATCGACTTGGCCATCTCGGTTGCATTAATGATGTCTTGTGTGATCATCACATCGACTTTGCAATATGCGCCGCCGATTTCTTTGGCTAGTGCATTGCCTTTTTCTTCTTGCACATCTGCCACGACAACTTTTGCTCCGCGAGCAGCCAACATGCGTGACACTGCTGCTCCGATACCTGATGCCCCGCCTGTAACTATCGCGCTTACGCCTTTAATGTCCATGCATGCAGACTACGCAAACTGCACGAGTGCGGGCAACTTGGGTGCGCGCTGACTTGCGTTATTTAGCGCTGAGCGACGCAGCGACTGCAAGTTGATCAACTAATTCGTTCATCGGTTCGCCGTTGTGTGCTTTGACCCAAGTGAAAGAAACATCGTCACGACTGTTGACTAATTCAATTAGTGGCTCCCATAGGTCGCGATTTGCAACTGGTTGACGCTGTGAGTTTTTCCAACCGCGGCGTTGCCATCCCATCCACCACTTGTCGCGAAAACAATGCACGACATAAGTGCTGTCACTGACAATTTCAATCGGTTCGCGAAAATCTGAATATGTGCGCAATGCATTTATAACGGCGAGCAACTCCATCCGCTGATTAGTGGTTTTCGCCTCATGACCAAAACCGCATGGTTCGCCCGTTGGCGCAACAGCCCACGCCCACCCACCGGGGCCAGGGTTGCCCGAACAAGCACCGTCGGTGTAGATAACGATTGACATTCCTCTAATACTTGCGCAAACTTCAGGTGAATAGCGACATACATCTTTGCGATGTCGATATTTTCTGCGAGACTAGCGATGTGCTGTTTGACGGATCAATGCATCAACTGCCAGACACCGACCCCGGCGAAACAGAAGAATGGCTCGACTCGCTTGACGCTGTCGTCGAAGTGCAGGGCAAAACTCGCGCACGATATTTGTTGTCGCGACTTTTAGAGCGTGCACGCGCGAGTCAAGTTAGTTTTCCGGCGACGGTTTCAACCCCATACATCAACAGCATCTCGACCGAATATGAACCGTGGTTTCCGGGCGACGAACATCTCGAGCGAAGAATTCGCGCCTACATTCGTTGGAACGCCGCCGTCATGGTTGTGCGTGCGAACACGAAAGCCGAAGGCATCGGTGGTCACTTGTCGACATTTGCTTCGTCAGCGAGTCTCTACGAAATCGGTTTCAACCACTTCTTCAGAGGCAAAGACAGCGGCACCCCTGGTGACCATGTCTATTTTCAAGGACACGCAGCGCCAGGTGTTTATGCTCGCGCATTTTTAGAGCGCCGACTTAACGAAGACGACCTCGATGCATTCAGACGCGAGATTGGTCGCGGTGGTCGTGGCTTGTCGAGTTACCCGCATCCGCGATTGATGCCCGACTTCTGGGAGTTTCCGACTGTGTCGATGGGTCTTGGGCCATTGACTGCGCTCTATCAGGCGCGGTTCAACAGATATTTGATGAATCGCAAAATTGACGACACATCTGCGAGTCGTGTGTGGGCGTTTTTGGGTGACGGTGAATGCGACGAACCAGAAACACTCGGCTCGATTTCGCTCGCCGCGCGCGAACACCTCGACAATTTGGTGTTCGTCGTGAACTGCAACTTGCAACGTCTCGACGGCCCTGTGCGCGGCAACGGAAAAATTATTCAAGAACTCGAAGCGACATTTCGTGGCGCCGGTTGGAATGTGATCAAAGTTATTTGGGGCTCAAAGTGGGATGAACTCTTGGCGCGCGACACATCGGGTGCACTGCTCAACAAAATGAACACGACCGTTGACGGCGAGTTTCAGCGCTACACCATCGAAGACGGTAACTACATTCGTGAAAACTTCTTCGGCCCCGACCCGCGCTTGCGAGAAATGGTCAGCCACTTGTCAGATGCAGACTTGCAAAACTTGCCGCGCGGTGGTCACGACTATCGAAAACTTTATGCCGCCTATCGCGCCGCGATTGAAAACACTGGCTCAGGTCGACCAACGGCGATTTTGTGCAAGACCGTAAAGGGTTGGACGCTCGGCGACGACATTGAGGGTCGCAACGCCACACACCAAATCAAAAAAATGTCCGATGCTCAGTTAAAGACATTGCGAGATCGCTTGCATCTGAACGATGAAATTTCTGATGCCGACCTCGAAGCCGAAGACCCGCCGTATTATCGCCCACCGGTCGACAGCGTCGAATATCAATACATGATCGAGCGTCGTCGTGCGCTTGGTGGTGCAATGCCACGGCGCACAACAACTGTGCGCAAAGCAATAAGTCTGCCGAGTGATGATGCGTTTAAAGAATTTGAATCTGGCAGTTCTGCGCAGAGCGTGAGCACGACGATGGGGTTCACGCGATTGTTGCGCAACTTGGCACGCGACAAAAACTTCGGCGAACGCGTCGTGCCGATTATTCCTGATGAGGCACGAACTTTCGGTATGGACTCGATGTTCAGCGAGCTCAAGATTTATGCCTCACAAGGTCAGAAATATGAACCAGTCGACCACGACATGTTGCTTAAATATGCCGAGGCCAGCGACGGTCAGATTCTTGAAGAAGGCATCACCGAAGCAGGCAGTCTCGCGAGTTTCATTGCCGCGGGCACGAGTTATGCAACTCGAGGCGTGCCGATGGTGCCGTTCTACACGTTCTATTCGATGTTCGGTTTTCAGCGTGTTGGCGATTTAATTTGGCAGGCTGCTGATGCTCGCGCTAAAGGTTTCTTGCTTGGGGCAACTGCCGGACGCACGACCTTGCATGGCGAAGGTTTGCAACACCAAGATGGTCACTCGCTAGTTCTGGCGAGCACAGTGCCGGCATGTCGCGCGTACGACCCGGCGTTTGCATACGAAGTGGCAACGATTGTGCGCGAAGGCATAAAAGAAATGTACGGCGATGCACAGCGCGACGTGTTTTATTATCTGACGCTGTACAACGAGAACTATCAGATGCCGGCGATGCCCGAATCAAATGTTTCTGGCAAGAGCATGGCCGAGCAAATAGTTCAGGGGCTCTATTTATGGAAGCCAGCACCAACCGCAAAACATCGCGCTTCGATTTTGTTCTCTGGTTCGGCACACACCGCCGCGAGTGCCGCCGCTGCCGAACTGCTCGAGCGATATGGCGTGGGTTGTGAACTTTGGTCGGCAACTTCATATAAGTTGTTGCGCGAACAAGCAATCGAAATCGAACGCTGGAATCGCCTGCACCCCGAACAACAGCAACGCCAACCACTTGTCACAGAATTGCTCGACGGTGGCGGTGGACCGATTGTGGCAGTGAGCGACTTTATGCGCATTGTGCCCGAACAAGTGGCGCGATTTGTGCCGAGTCGATCATTCACGCCGCTTGGCACTGATGGCATGGGTCGCAGTGATACGCGCGCGGCGTTGCGCCGTCACTTTGAAATAGACGCACCGCACATCGTGGTTGCCGTATTGCACGAATTGTCGATTTCTGGTGACATAAAATCTGAAGTTGTGAGCGAAGCAATCAAACGGCACGGGATTGATCCTGAAATTGCATTTGCTCTGCACCAATGACACGAACTTTGTATATAACTGGCATTGAAAGCGCAGATGCGCTATTGAATCGCGACGGCACTGCCCTGATGATTGGCATGTTGCTCGACCAACAAGTGCCGATGGAGTGGGCGTTCACGGGGCCATTCACGATTCGCAAACGACTCGGCCACTTGAACGCCAAACGAATCGCAGCAATGAATGTCGACGAGTTCGTCGCGGTTTGTTCTGAGAAACCGGCGATACATCGGTTTCCGAAGTCGATGGCGACTCGAATTCATGGTCTTTGTGCGGCGCTTGCCGAAGATTACGACGGCAAAGGTGCAAATGTTTGGCGCGATGTCGAATATGCCGAAGAACTGATGGCGCGCCTGCGAAAGTTGCCGGGGTACGGTCAAGAGAAGGCCGAAATTTTTATCGCATTGCTCGGCAAACGATTTGGTGTTCGACCACAAGGCTGGAAGAAATACGCAGGCGTGTTCTCTGACGCGCGACCGCGAAGCGTCGCTGATATCTACTCGGCGGCAACGCTATTAAAGGTTCGCGGATTCAAACAGATGCAACGTGCTCGCGACACAGACAAACAAGATCGACCTTTGGCGAGCAAAAAGAGCCGAGTCAAAAAGTGACAGTTCTTGTAACTGGTGGCGCCGGCTATATCGGCGCGCACACGGTGCGAGCGTTGTGCGGGGCGAAACGCCGCGTCATAGTTCTTGACACGCTCGAACGCGGCAACCGCGAGGCCGTCGTCGACGCTGAACTAGTTGTTGGCGACATTGCCGACCAAGAACTTGTTGGCAAGATCTGCCGTGACCACAAAATTACGAGTGTTATTCATTTTGCGGCATACAAAGCCGTGGGTGAATCGATGATCAAGCCCGAAATGTATTGGAGCAACAATGTTGCCTCGACCGAAAAACTTTTGGCTGTGCTCGCCGAACAAAAAGTCGACAAGTTTGTTTTTTCTAGTTCAGCGGCTGTCTATGGCACGCCGAAATCAGCGCCAGTAACCGAGGCGATGCCGACCGTGCCAGAAAGTGTTTACGCCGAGACGAAACTAGCCGTCGAAAAGTTTCTGGGCACACTTGCACTGAACTCGACGCAGCCAATCAATTCGGTTAGTTTGCGCTATTTCAACGCCGCAGGTGCGAGCAGCGACAACAAGATCGGCGAAGATTGGTCGAGTTCGCAAAACTTATTGCCCAGAGTGATGCGCGCATTGTTGGACACCGCGTTCAAGTTTGAAATTTATGGCAACGACTATGACACGCCTGACGGCACCTGCATTCGCGACTATATACACGTCGAAGATTTGGCGACTGCGCATCTGAAGGCGCTCGAATATCTTGAATCAGGTGGCAAAACACTTGCCTGCAACATCGGCACAGGCCACGGCACCTCGGTGATGCAACTCATTGATCTCACCGAAAAAATTGCCAAGCGTAAAGTGCCGTTCACAGTCGCTGCACGACGCCCTGGCGACCCTGTCAGCGTTTATGCCGACGCGACACTTGCGAATAAAACTTTAAGTTGGCAGGCCACAAAGTCGTTGCAACAAATCGTCGAATCGGCGTACGCGTGGCACAGCACTCACCCGAACGGGTATCGCCAATAAATTTTTAGTTCGGCATGTTTGAGCGTTGGCGATCGAGCCAGCCCAACAACACGGCGATCGCTCGCGGATCGTGACGCAAACGATGACC
>CAMBDT010000072.1 GCA_945865395.1 Acidimicrobium ferrooxidans DSM 10331
AGTTTCCAGGCTTCGTATTGGTCTGCTTTACCTTTGCCCGAGTTCGGTGTGAAATAGCCGAGTGGCACGAAGCCTCGGTAGTTTCCTTTTTCAACCATGTCTTGCATCAAGATCTCGCGTGGCGTTTCAAAAACTTGTGAAACTGCTGATCGCATGTCGGTAATGATCTCTTCGTCAACACCGTGATTTACTATTATCGCGAAGCCGATCTCGCTCAGCGCAGAATAAAGTTTGCCAGCTGCGTCGTTGTAATCTGTATTTGAGGTGCTCTTTAGCGCTGAGATGTTGACAATCTCGAGACGCTTGTTGAGCGAGTTCATTTAGTCGGTGTTTGTATTTTGCACGTGTTGAAAGCCGAAGCGACCTTTGATGCACAAGTTGCCGTGGGTTACAGAGTGGTCGTTTGGCGAGGTCACTTTGACGATTGTGTTGTCTTGTACATGCAGGGTGAGTGCGCAACCAACACCGCAATATGGACAAATAGTGTCGGTTTGAGTTTGTTCGTCTTCGCGCCAGGTGCCGGCTTGACGCATGTCGTACTCACTTGTGAACATCAGTGCGCCAGTGGGGCAAACCTGAATGCAGTTGCCGCAATAAACGCAAGCCGAATCTGTTAAGTCGACTGCGAATTCAGTTGAGATTCTGGCGTCAAAGCCGCGACCAGCAGTGGTGATTGCGAAAGTGTTTTGCCATTGCTCGCCGCAGGCATCGACGCATTGATAACACAAAATGCATTTCGAGTAGTCGCGCACATAAAGTGCGTTATCAATTTTGACGGGTTGGTGAACTGTTTCGGCGGTTTGGCCATCTGGCGGATGATGATGACCGGTGACGGCATCGTCGCGGTTGTCGTGATGAAACGACGGCGCACCGAACCGCGAGGGTTTCGCGTCGTAACTTTGATTCCACTTTGCGACATTTTTCGTCAACGACAAGTCGACAGACGACCCGAGAAGTTCGAGCACGAGTTTGCGGCTGTGGGTTGTGCGCTCTGAGTCTGTTTTGACAACCATGCCCGCTTCGACTTTGCGCGAGCAACTTGGCACGAGTGTGCGTGAGCCTTCAAGTTCGACCATGCAAACTCTGCAGGCATTTTTCGGTGTAATTGTGTCGCCGTAACAGAGAGTTGGTATCTCTTTGCCTGCCGCGCGACAAGCGTCGAGGAGAGTCGAGCCTTCGGGCGCCGTAATTTTTTTACCGTCGATCGTCAGTTCGATACTTTTGCGAACCTGAAGGCCGGTTGTTACTTGCGTGCTCATACTGAAAATACCTTAAGTCGTGTGAGGGCTGAGTCGATGGCATTGTGGGCGGTTTGACCTAACCCGCAGATGCTGGCATCGCGCATGACTTGGCCTAGATCGCGCAACAATTGCAGATCTATCGCCGCGCTATCTGAGCCATTTGAGTTGACCAATCGGGCGAGGGCTTCTTGTTGTCGAACGGTGCCGACTCGGCACGGCACGCATTGACCACACGACTCGTCGCGAAAAAATGCAGCGATGCGCTGCAGTTGGTCGATCATGTTGACGCTTTGATCGAGCACCATCACCACGCCTGAGCCGAGCGTTGTGCCCGCAGCACGCGCCGCTTCGAGTGTGAGTTCGAGGTCTAGATCTTCAGGACCAACGAAACCGCCCGCAGCACCCCCGAGCAACACGGCCTGTAACTGCGAGCCCGATTTGAGGCCCCCGGCAAGGTTTATTAGTTCTCTTAAAGTGGCGCCGAAAGTGACTTCATAAACACCTGGCTTGTTGACGGCGCCAGAGATGCAGAAAAGTTTTTTGCCTTTAGAGCCGGTTGAACCCCACGAAGCATATTTCTCGCCAGAGTTATTGATGATCGGAAGAACATTGAAAAGTGTTTCGACATTGTTAACCACAGTTGGCTTGCCAAAGAGACCGACTTCAACCGGAAACGGCGGCTTGTTGCGTGGCTCGCCGCGGTATCCCTCGATCGAATTGAAGATCGCAGTTTCTTCGCCGCAAATGTATGCGCCGGCGCCCCTGAAAATTGTGACATCAAAATTGAAACCAGAGCCGAGAATGTTGTCACCGAGATATTTTCTTTCACGCGCAACTTCGACTGCATTAGTCAAATTTCGCAACGCGCGCGGATATTCGCCTCGCAAATAGATGTAGCCGTGTTGACAACCTGTGGCGAATGCCGCAATTGTCATCGACTCGATCATTGCGAATGGGTCGCCCTCGAGTAAAACTCTGTCTTTGAAAGTGCCAGGTTCTGATTCGTCGGCGTTGCAAATTAGATATCGAGTCTTGACTGGTTGAGATGCAACTGCAGCCCATTTTCTGCCAGTCGGAAACGCCGCGCCGCCACGACCGACCAAACCAGACGCAGTCACTTCAGCGACTACATTTTCTGCGCCAATTGCGAATGCCTTTCGCAATGCCGAGTAGCCATTATTAGATACGTAGTCGTCGACGCTAAGAGGGTCGACGATGCCGATTCGTGAAAGCAACACCAGCGACTGGTCTGGGGTTTGAGGTGCTGCCTGCGCAATGGGTTGCTCGGTTGGTGCGCTTTTGCCCGCGACGAGTTCGGCGATCTGCTTGGTCGTTGCTGGTGCGAGAACTTCTTGACGAACGGTCACACCGGTTTCGATTACGAGAACTGACGGTGCACGCTCGCAAGTGCCAAGACAGGGCGACGGAATCGCGCCTTCGGGAAGTGTTTCTTCGGTGCAACCTGACGCCGCGCGACAGGCAAGGTCAATGCAAACGTGAACTTGGCGTGCGGGTCGTTCGTTGGTGTCGAACAGCGCGTAGAAGGTGGCAACACCATAGATTTCGGCCGGTGCAATATCGAGGCGTTGTGAAATGTAATTTATTGCGCCACGGCTAATGAAACCGACTCGATCGTTGACGCTATGCAGCGTTGGCAACAGCATGTGTCTTAACTGGCGTAGTTCGCCGCCGCCACGCGAAACGCGCAGACCTAGTTCGTCGCGCTGCGCACCTTGCGAGGTTTCGGAGGGTTGGCCGAGCAGTGAGTCGACGGCGTTTCTTTCCTCGGCGTTAGCCGTGCCTAATGCGATTTTGAGATCCATTGCTTCATTGACTTTACGACTTAATTCGGTTGCTTAACGACTTGTCTATTATTGGACACATATATATGTCAGTAAATACGAGCGGCGGGTTGATGAATATTGCTGATTTTGTAGATCTAGACAGATACCCAATTGACCGTGATTGTCAAAGTCGCAAAGATTTGCTCACAAGCGCACAGGCTCTGATTGAAGCCGATGGCTGTGCTGTGCTCAAAGGGTTTGTCAGACCTAAAAAAATTGTCGAGTTGGTTGCTGAATGCGACAGAGTTGAGAAATTCGGTCACCGAAATTTCACTCGCACAAACCCATATTTTTTGACAGACCGCGAGGATCTGCCGAGCACGCATCCGTTGCGCAGATTTTATGATCGGTCGAATGCATTTGTGCCGGCCGACAACCTTGGCAGTGACAGCATCTTGCGCACGATATTTGAGTGGCCCGCATTTTCTCCATTTATTAAAGCGGTTCTGCAAGAAGAAAAGTTTTTTCCTTATGCCGACCCGTTGGCTGATGTGGTCGTGAATCTTGCCGAAGATGGCGGCGGGTTTCCGTGGCACTTTGATACGAATAACTTCACGGTGACGCTGGCGATTCAAAACGCCGAAACGGGAGGCGAGTTTGAATACAGCCCTATGGTGCGTTCGTTGACCGACGAAAACTACGACAAAGTTGAACGAGTTTTGGATGGCGACAAGTCGATGATTAAAACTGTGATTCTTGAGCCTGGTGATTTACAAATCTTCAAAGGCAGATATTCGTTGCATCGTGTTGCGCCGCTTCGAGGAAAGCGAAAGCGATATGTCGCAATTTTTAGTTATGTCTCTGAACCCGGAATGGTCAGCAGCCCACAACGAGCCAAAGAACTATATGGCAGAGTTTTGCCGATTCATCTTGAGCGCGCAGGTTTGCGTGCGGATGCGCTAATCGATTGATCGAATCTAATTTGTGAAAGCGATAGTCACGACTGGAAATGGGGGCTACGACAAACTTGTCTACAAAGATGTACAAAAACCAATTGTTGCTGCAGGCGAAGTCTTAATTCAGGTTTTGGCAGCGGGTGTCAATAATACTGAGATCAACACTCGAGTGGGCTGGTATGAAAATGGTGGGTGGGATATCGCGACACCGTTTCCGTTTATTCAGGGCACCGATTGCTGCGGTAAAATAGTTGAAGTCGCAGAAGATTTGCAGACGCATCTTTTGGGTAAGCGCGTTTTGATTCGACCGTGCATGCGACCCGACGGTTTTGGTTCGATGCGCAACATTTGGATGGGCTCAGATTTCGACGGTGCTTTCGCACAATATGTCAAGGCGCCTGCAAGCGAGGTGTTCGTGATTGAGTCGAACTGGAGTGATGTCGAGCTGGGTTCGATTCCGTGCAGTTATGGTTCGGCAGAAAACATGTTGTTGCGTGCGAAAGTTTCAGCGACTGATCATGTTTTGATTGCCGGTGCGTCGGGCGGTGTGGGTTCGGCCGCTGTGCAGTTGGCAAAGCTACGCGGCGCACGCGTTACGGCGATAGTTGGTGCCGACAAAGCCAAACATGCAATCGCAATTGGTGCTGACAAAATTATCGAGCGTGGCACCGATATTGCCGCGGCTTTGGGCGAAGAAACCATTGACGTTGTCGTTGACAATGTTGGCGGCAAAGATTTCGAGTCGATACTGAAAGTGCTTCGCCGGGGCGGAAGATACGTCTCGTCGGGGGCGATCGGTGGGCCAGTTGTCAGTCTCGATCTGAGAACCTTCTACCTAAAAGACTTGACTTTGATTGGTTGCACAGCATGGGACGAGCCCGTGTTTGGCAACCTTGTTGCGTATATCGAGAAGAATCAGATCAAGCCACTAGTCGCAAAAACTTTTGCGCTTCGCGACATCGCCAAGGCGCAAAGCGAGTTTCTAGAAAAAAAGCATTTCGGCAAGTTTGTACTAGTGCCAGAGCACTAACAAATCACAGTGCCAGAGCACTAATCAAATCACAGTGCCCGAGCACTAGAGGTAACTATTCGCCTGCGACAGGCACTCGTTCTTTAATTCGCTCGATTTTGACGGCCGCTGCTTTGAATTCTGCAGTGCCTGATTTTGGATCGGTTGCATCAATTGTGATCAAGTTTGTGTTTACTTGGTCTGGAAAGTGCATTGTCATAAATACGAGACCTGGTCGCAGGCTCTTGTCGATTCGTACGGGTACTTCGAGTGAACCTCGCAGCGAACTGACACGAACAACTTCGGTGTCACGAAGCGAGAGTTTCGCTGCGTCTTCTGGAGAGACATCGATCGTTTCGCCGAAACGCAACGGGCTATCAAAACCGCGGGTCTGAACGCCAGTGTTATACGAGTCGAGTCTTCGGCCAGTTGTTAGACGCAACGGAAACTCTGGCGATGTGGCTTCGACTGGTGGTTCGTCGATGACGACACTGAACGGCGCCAATTGGCCGCGCTTGGCTGGGTCTTTATCCCACAAGCGACCGTGCAAGAAAGATGGCTCGAGTTTGTCTTCGCTGAAGCA
>CAMBDT010000073.1 GCA_945865395.1 Acidimicrobium ferrooxidans DSM 10331
GGTGGCGATGGCACTATTTTGCGATCAGTTGAATTGTTGGGTGGGGCGCCCGTGCCGATTTTGGGTGTGAACATGGGAACGCTTGGCTATCTCACTGAGATTGAACCCGAAGAATTGATTGGTTGCCTAGGGCGCTGGATAAGCCAAGACGAAAAAAGTGAGATGGTGCTCGATGAACGAATGATGTTGGCGGTGCATCTGGTCGAGAAAAAATCTGGCCACACGCAAACGTGGCGCGCGCTAAACGAGGCGGTGATCGAGCGACAACAGTCTGGTCACACCGTGTGGCTGGATGTGACGATTAACCACGAATTGTTTGCGCGATATTCGGCTGACGGCGTGATCGTTGCAACACCCACTGGGTCTACTGCATATTCGATGTCTGCACGCGGCCCGGTTGTTTCTCCACGACATAAAGCAATGTTGTTGACGCCTGTTTCGCCGCACATGTTGTTCGACCGCAGTTTGGTGCTCGGGCCGACCGAAATGTTGAGCATGCAAGTTGTCGGCACACGACCTGCAGAACTTGCAATTGATGGTCGCCATGTTGCAAGCCTCGAGCAGGGTGATGTCGTTAGTTATGAAGCCGATAGTTGTTCGGCGCACTTTGTTCGCTTTACGCAGCAGCCAAAGTTTCACCAAATCGTGCGTGCAAAATTTGGACTAGGAGACGAATAGTGCTCAGCGAATTGCGCATCGAAAATTTAGGCGTAATCGAAAAACTTGAAATTGTGTTGGGCGGTGGTCTCACCGCATTGACAGGTGAGACGGGCGCGGGCAAGACAATGTTGGTCGAGGCAATAAGCCTGTTGGTCGGCGGTCGCGCCGATGCGAGCATAGTGCGACCTGGCGCAGATGAGGCGCGTGTTGAGGGTCGTTTTGTTGACAGCAATGGCGAGGTCGTGTTGGCCAGAGTCATTCCGCTTGATGGTCGGTCGCGTGCCTATGTCAATGGTCGATTGGCGACTGTCGGCAATTTGGCCGAACACGGTGTGGCGCTTGTCGATCTACATGGTCAGCACGCTCACCAGAGTTTGTTGGGTCAAAGCGCACAACGGGTTGCGCTCGATACTTTTGCTGGCGTCGATCTAACCGAGTTGCGTGCGGCTCGGGCGCGGCTCACAGAAATTGATGCGAATATGGCGGCGATCGGTGGCGACGAGCGCGCGCGGGCCCGTGAGATTGATTTGTTGTCATTTCAAGTTGAAGAAATTAGCAATGCTGGTTTGCGCGATGCCAGCGAAGACGAAACTCTCGAGCGAGAAGAAGATTTGTTGGCCGACGCCGTGGCTCACCGCGAGGCGTTGTGGCAGGCGGTTGCGTCGATCACTGAAGATGGTGGCGCTGGCGATGGTTTGGCTCAGGCAATCTCGGCGCTCGGTCATCGCGATGCGTTAAACGACCTAGCGTCGCGGCTGAGATTGTTGCAACAAGAACTAACAGATGTGGCTGCAGATTTGCGGGCGAAAGCTGAGGCGACCGAAGAAGACCCACAACGGCTCGAAGAAATTCGCAAGCGCCGACAGTTGTTGGTTGATTTACGGCGCAAATATGGCGAGACACTTGCTGACGTCATTAAATATGGCCACGAAGTCGCCGAGCGACTTGCTGAGTTGCAAAGTTTTGAGCAGCGGGCGAGCGAACTTGATGCCCAGCGCAAACAAGCACTTGCCAACCTCGCCAAAGTTGAGAAGACAGTTGGCGCCAAGCGTCGAGCGGCTGCGCCGAAACTTGCGAGTGCTGTTGAGGGTCATCTGAAAACGCTGGCGATGAACAATGCAACGCTCGCCATCACGGTTGGCGACGACCCAGGCGACGAAGTTGTGGTCTTGTTGTCGGCCAACCCCGGTTCGCCGATGTTGCCCTTGACCAAAGTTGCGTCAGGTGGCGAACTTGCGCGCACAATGCTCGCACTGCGTCTTGTTTTAACCCAAGCACCGGGCACACTCGTGTTCGACGAGGTTGACGCCGGCATTGGCGGCACGGCTGCGGTTGCCGTGGCGAAATCTTTGGCCGATTTGGGTTTGCGACATCAGGTGCTCGTGGTCACGCACCTTGCTCAAGTTGCTGCGGCGGCGCAAACCCAGATCAATGTCACGAAAGCCGTGCGGGCAAAACAGACATTTGCCACGGCAAATGTGCTTTCAGGTGACGACCGTGTCGAAGAAATCGCACGCATGCTTTCGGGCGGGGTTGCCCAAGAATCTGCCACCGAACACGCCAGAGAATTGCTCGCCGCATCGGGCGCGAAGAAGCGGAAGCCCTGACTTTTCGGATATGCTTATCTTCCGTCATAGTCACTGTGGAGAATCCACACTTAGTTAACTCAGACGGGAGCCCGAAGTGCCAAAGCACATTTTCGTAACGGGCGGAGTCGCCAGCGGTCTTGGCAAAGGTTTGACGGCAAGTTCACTTGGTCGACTGTTAAAAATGCGCGGGTTGCGCGTGACGATGCAAAAACTTGATCCGTATATCAACGTTGACCCGGGCACGATGAACCCGTTTGAACATGGCGAAGTTTTTGTGACCGACGATGGTGGAGAAACCGATCTTGATTTGGGTCACTATGAACGGTTCATTGATGAGCCATTGACTCGGGCGTCTAATGCGACCACGGGTTCGATTTATCAGTCGGTTTTGGCAGCCGAGCGTCGTGGAGACTATTTAGGTCGCACTGTTCAGGTGATTCCGCATGTCACCGACGAGATTAAACGACGCATCCGACGACTTGTGAACGATGAAGTAGACGTAGTGATCACCGAGGTTGGTGGCACCGTTGGCGACATCGAGATTTTGCCGTTTCTTGAAGCGATTCGACAGTTTCGAAACGAAGTCGGCCGAGACAATGTTTGCTATGTGCATGTCACGCTCGTGCCATTTATCGGGCCGAGCGGCGAACAAAAATCAAAGCCGACGCAACATAGCGTCACCGAGTTGCGTAGCCGCGGTATTCAACCAGATGTGATCGTGTGTCGAAGCGACGAACCATTGAGCGATTCGCTGAAGCGAAAGATCTCGAGTCAGTGCGACGTCGATAATCGCGCCGTGATTAACGCGGTCGATGTAAAAAACATTTACGAATTGCCGTTGATATTTCATGACGAAGGTTTCGACACCGTGATTTGTGATGTGTTGCGCATTGATGCGCCGATCGACCTGTCACATTGGCGTCAACTTGTTGCACGCATCGAAGCATCTGTCTCGCCGGTGCGCATCGGCTTGATCGGCAAATATATCGACCTGCACGACGCCTATCTTTCGGTGATTGAAAGTTTGAAGCACGCGGGTTTTCATCACGGGGCTCAAATCGAAGTTGTGTGGATTCAGGCCGAAGACGTCGAAGGTCTGCTTGCTGACGAGGCGATTGGTTCGCTAGACGGCATCGTGATACCGGGCGGTTTTGGCCCGCGCGGTATCGAGGGCAAGATTCGCGCAGCCGAATTTGCTCGCGAGAACAATGTGCCTTGTCTTGGTTTGTGCCTCGGCATGCAAGTGATGACGGTTGAGTTCGCGCGCAATGTTGTTGGTCTGAAAGATGCAAATTCGACCGAATTCAATGCGGCGACACCACACCCAGTGATCGACTTAATGAACGATCAACGTGAGGTCACAGAAAAAGGTGGCACGATGCGTTTGGGTGCTTATTATGCGGTGCTGACACCAGGCACAAAAGTTGCCAACGCCTACGGAGAACCGGTTGTTAGCGAGCGTCATCGTCACCGTTATGAATTCAATTCAAATTATCGTGCGCGAATTGAAGAAGCAGGTTTGTTGTGCAGTGGCACTTCGCCCGACAAGCGTCTCGTTGAGTTTGTCGAACTCGAGAGTCATCCGTTCTGGGTCGGCACTCAAGCGCACCCCGAGTTTAAAAGTCGCCCCGACAGACCACATCCGCTATTTCGCGAATTGATAGGTGCAGCACTTAAATATCGCACGACGCGACTTTCGCAGTTGCCGATTGAAGTCGTTGAAACGCCGACGAAGTCAGTCGCCCGATAATTAACGCTGGTGGTGTGTCGTCGTGACGGCAGACTTTAAATTCATCAAACAAAAGACCGTGCATAAGTGGGCGGCGTGGTCGCTGGTGCAGGCAGATTTTGCTGACCCAGTCGGCGAGAAGTTCGTGCGTACTTTTGTTGACTCACCGGGTGCTGTCGGGGTCGTGGCACTAGTTGGTGAAATAGGTGCGCGAAGAGTGTTGTTGGTGCGACAGTATCGTCCGCCATTTGATGCCAAAACTCTCGAGATACCAGCTGGCATGCGTGACCAAGACGGTGAAGACCCTGAAGTGACAGCACGGCGCGAACTCGAGGAAGAGGCTGGCTTCGTGGCCGGAAAGATGCTCAAACTGGGCAGTCATGAGTCGGCGCCTGGCATTAGCAACTCGGTGGTGCATTTGTTTGTTGCAGTCGATTTGGTTAAGACAAAAGTTGACCGACATGGCCCAGAAGAACAATTCATGACCATTGAGACGCCACTGTTCACAGAAGCCCTCGAGATGATCAAGACGGGCGAAATTTCTGACGGCAAAACTGTGATCGGGTTGTTGCTCGTCGCGCAGAACTTCAGTCAGTTGCTTTGAGCGCGCGGTCAAGTAATGGCTGCTGACCCGATCGAAACATTTATGACATGGATGCGCGTCGAACAGGGGCGATCAGTCAACACTTTGATGGCGTATCGGCGAGATATCGACAGTTATGTCGAATGGCTGAAGACGCAAAAAGCGACGGTGATGAATGCGACGACGCAAAATCTAGAACGTTTTGTGGCTCAAATGCGCTCGGTTGGCAAAGCGCCCAAGACAGTGGCGCGACAGTTCGCCGCAGTGCGAATGTTTTATCGATATCTTGCCCAAGAGGGCATACGCACCGATAACCCTGCGGTGCTCGTTGACGGTGTGAAGGTGCCGAGTAGTTTGCCTAAGGGTATTTCTGAAGACGAAGTTGCACTGTTGCTCAGTGCCGTGACGGGTGTCGATTCTTTCGCTCGGCGAGATCGGGCGATACTTGAGTTTCTTTATGCAACTGGTGCACGGGTAGCCGAAGTGTGCACATTGTCGATGAGCGACATTGACATGCAAGATTCGTTAGTGCGACTATTCGGAAAAGGTTCGAAAGAGCGAATCGTGCCGTTTGGTCGGCCATGTCATGAATCTTTGAGTGATTATTTTGACTTGGGCGGTCGGCCAGCACTTGTGCCCGACCAATGGGCGAGTCGTGAAGACAGTGACGCAGTTTTTCTTGGTGTGCACGGCACGCGATTATCTCGCCAGGCGATTTTTAATATCGTGCGCAAATATGCCGCACTGGCGAAAATCAAAGATATTTCACCGCATGCGTTGCGGCATTCGTGCGCGACCCACATGTTGGTGCATGGTGCCGACTTGCGAGTTGTGCAAGAGTTGCTTGGTCATGCATCGGTAAGCACGACACAGATTTATACGCGGGTCGACAATGAAGTGTTGTACGAGATGTATCGCGAGGC
>CAMBDT010000074.1 GCA_945865395.1 Acidimicrobium ferrooxidans DSM 10331
TAGTGCATTGCCACCAGAGGCAATGGCAACTCTGAAACCCAAGCAAGTCGCCGAACTTAAACCAGCGACCGCGGCCGGGTTCAGCAACGAAAAGTTGGCAGCATTAACGCCAGCACAAAGAAAAGCGCTCAAGCCAGCGTTCGTGAACGCACTAACACCAGAGCAAAAAGCAGCTCTAAACAGTTAACGAAAACTAATCAACCACGCTCGAGAAATGCCACGTCGCATCGGTAAATTAAGTCATTCCACGGCGGTGTGAGTGGTTCTCTCGAGGTGGGTTAATCTCTTTTTATTACGAATCAGGGTGAATCCAAAAATGCGTCGGCGATAACACGAGCAAAGAACTCGGCACCATCTGATCGGCAGTTTGACCCGCAAGATTTAGAGCGTGTGCGCCGTGGGTTTATTGTTGCACGCACCGAACCGACGATCACAGACACGCAGGGTCGCAAAGTTATCGACACTGGCGCCTACGAGTTTTTGCGCGACGGGCGAGAATGCCCAGAAACTGTCAACCCGCATCTGTGGCGTCATGCGACACTTAACGCGCATCACGGATTGTTCGAAGTTTCACTAAATGTTTGGCAAGTGCGTGGCTACGACATTTCGAATATTACTTTCATCAGAGGAGCAACTGGCTGGATCGTGATTGATCCGCTAACTGCAGACAGCACGGCGCAAGCCAGCCTTGAGTTGTTATCGCAACATGTTGAGCGGCGACCAGTGACTGCTGTGATTTATACACATTCGCACGCCGACCATTTCGGCGGTGTTCTCGGTGTCACGACGAAAGCCGATGTTGAGTCTGGCAAGTGTCAGATAATCGCACCGGTCGGTTTCTTGCATGAGGCGATCGCCGAAAATGTGATTGCCGGAGTGGCGATGAGCCGTCGAGCGACATACCAGTTCGGGCCGTTGCTGCCGCCTGGGCCGCAAGGCCATGTCGATAGCGGCCTCGGCAATTCTGTGCCGACCGCTGCGCCATCGTTGTTAGCGCCAACTCGCGACATCACGCACACGGGTGAAGAACTCGTCGTAGACGGCGTGCGAATTGTCTTTCAACTCACACCTGAAACCGAAGCCCCCGCCGAGATGAACTTTTTCTTCCCAGATTTTGGCTGGCTATGTATGGCCGAGAACTGCTCGCACACGATGCACAATTTGGTGCCGATTCGCGGAGCACTCGTGCGCAACGCGTTGAACTGGTCGAAATACATCAACGAGAGCATCGAACTTTTTGCCGAGAAAACTGATGTGCTGTTTACGTCGCACAACTGGCCGCGATGGGGTCGGCAAGATGTACGCGAGTTTCTTACATTGCAGCGCGACCTCTATCGCTGGATTCACGATCAAACGATGCGCCACGCCAATCACGGCATGACAGCGTTAGAAATAGCCGAGTTGCTGGTGCTGCCTGACGAATTTTTGGCGCACGAACACACCCGAGGTTTTTATGGCGATCTGGTGCACAACATCAAGGCTGTGTATCAGCGCTATTTGAGTTGGTATGACGGCAACCCGGCGAATCTCAACAAACTTTCGCCGTCGCGGGTGGGTGCGAAGTATCTCGAACTTGCGGGTGGTATCGACGCCTTGTTAGACAGCGCACAAAAATCTTTTGTTGCTGGCGAATATCGCTGGGTGGTCGAACTTGTCAATCATGCAGTGTTTGCCGAGCCGACGAATCAGCGTGCACGAAACCTGCAGGCCGACGCGCTCGAACAACTCGGCTATCAATCTGAGTCAGCCACATTTCGCAACGCATATTTGATGGGCGCCCAAGAATTGCGCAACGGGCCACCACCGCGAACCGCGGCGCGAGTGCGCGCGCGCAGTCTGATCAAGGCGATGACTATTGATCAGGTTTTCGACATCCTCGGCGTGCGCACCATCTCAGAAAATCTCGGTGGAGTATCTCTGGCGATCAACTGGTTGTTCACAGACATGACGGGCACACCAGACGAAAAATGGATTCTCGGTGTTTCAAATCGCACGCTTTATGCAACCCAGGGTCGGCACAGCGAGTTTGCCTCGGCAACTGTCAAACTGTCGCGCGATTTGTTTTTAGAGGTGATCGCGCAGACGACAACTTTCGTGGACGAACTAAAAAACGGCACGATCACGATTGACGGCGACGCAACCGCAATGTTGACGATCTTCAGCAACCTCGATAATTTTTCAAACGGCTTTGCGATCGTCGAGCCGTAAAATTAATTTTTAGAGTCGGCGCAGAACGGTTACGAGTTTGCCGTAAACGACAACTTCGTCGCTGTTAAACACCATCGGCTTCATCGACGAATTTGATGGCGTCAAAGTTATGCGGTTGCCACTGCGTGAAAATGTTTTGATCGTCGCTTCGTCACCAGGTATGCCAGCGATAACGATGTCACCGTTGTTGGCTGTCGATTGTGAGTTGCAAACAACAAAGTCACCGTTCAAGATGCCAGCATCAATCATCGACTCACCGCGCACTCGCAACATGAATAGTTCGCCATCGCCGGTGAAGTCCATTGGCAATGGCACGAGTTCTTCGACATTTTCTTGGGCCAAAACATTGACGCCAGCGGCAACATCGCCAACCAGTGGCACATGTTTTGTCGGGCGGTGCTCCATGGCGACGCCGCTCGAGGCTTCGTAGCGCACTTCGATCGCGCGAGGTTTTGTCGGGTCACGGCGCAAGTATCCAAGTTTTTGAAGTGCGGCCAAGTGGTTGTGCACCGTGGCCGATGAACTTAAGCCCACGGCCTCGCCGATCTCGCGCACCGATGGGGGGTAGCCCCGTTCGCGCATGTTGGAGACGATGAAGTCGAGGATGCCTCGCTGGCGCTCGGTCAGCGTGCTGGTTTTGGCCTGGGCGGCGTTAATCGGGGTCGGGTCAGTGTTTGGGCTCATACATAAAGCGTACGCCCGTTCGCCCTCAAAGTCAAACACCTGTTCGGAGAACAAATGTTCGCTTAAAGGGTTGCACTACGAACACCCGTTCGCTATGGTGGAAGTAACCCGAAATACCCCCAAAACCCAACCCGAAAGAGGCATCGTTATGGCAATAGCAATCAACAATTTTCCAGTCTCAACTGTTGGCCATCGCAATATGGCACCGGTCTACCGTCGTCGTCGAGCTGTGGTGTCGCTGGCTTTGGCGGTTTTGGCTGTCACTGTCAGTTTCGCGATGCTCGACACGAGTGCCGCGGCAGATCGCCCAACTGCAGAAAATTTGGCGACGCCAAAGTTCGTGATCGCCGAATCTGGCGACACTTTGTGGGCGATTGCGCAACGCATCGCACCTTCTAGCAACATCACCGAAGTTGTCGATCAGCTGATTCTTATGAATGGCGATCAAATCACGCCTGGTCAGCTCGTTCGCGTTCCGTAAGTTGCGGCACTTGTTCGAACCGAACTTGGTTACGAATTAGTCATTGCGAGTAATCTTGTGTTGATGCGATGCGTTAGTTGTCAATGCGAAGACACCAAGGTTATTGATTCGCGCGTTTCAGAAGAAGGCAGTTCGATTCGCCGGCGGCGTTCGTGCCTTAAATGTGGCCATCGGTTTACGACCTATGAGCGTCTCGAAGAAGTGCCGCTTTATGTCATCAAGCGAACAGGCGATAAAGAACTGTTCGACCGAGTAAAAATTATTTCTGGTCTGCAATCTGCATCCAAAGGTCGACCAGTCGAAGACTCGGTGTTGATCGAAATCGCCGAACGAGTCGAAGACGACATGCGACTAACTGGTGACGATGTGACGAGCAATCAAGTCGGTCATGCCGTGCTTAGTTTGTTGCGCAGCATCGATGAGGTCACTTACATGCGATTTGCCAGCGTTTACAAAAACTTCGATGCCGCCGCAGACTTCAAGCGCGAACTCGCACTACTCGAAAAAGAGTTGCGAAAATAGCTAGTTTTTTCGCAAATAGCGAACAAACATGAAACCAGCGTCTTCGAGAATGTGCGCAACTTCATAGTCGCTGTGCAGCGGTGGCGCGCCATTGGCAAGTCGTGGGCTGTCGGCGCCAGTGACCATTGGGCTGATCGTTAGGTTTATTTCGTCGACAAGATTGGCAGCGAACATCGACGCATTCAGCAGTGCACCACCTTCAAGTTGAATGAACGAACCAGGCAATTGACTCATCGCCGCAGGCAAATCGACGCTGCCTCTGCCTGCGCGAACAATGTCGAGTTTGAGATCAGTTTCAGGTGCTTTTATGTCTTCGGGCATAATCAAAAAGCCTGCGCCACTTTTGAATAGGTTCGTGTTGAGGTCCATTTTTCCGGTACGAGTGACGATGCCAACTCGTAGCCCTTTTTTAGAGGGGGCTTCATACATCTGTTCGCGTACCGTGCCGGCGCCAACAACAATCGTGTCGGCGGCTGAACGCAAGGCGATTAGCACGTCACGATCTGAGGGGTTTGAGAGCAAAGTCGACCTGCCTTCGACGACCGTCGAACCATCAATGCTCATCACCATGCAAAGACCAATAGATGGGCGACCACTTGTGTGGCGGGCGCGAGGTGCTCCGTAAATCTGACGCAAATTTACGGCGTCGCTTGTGGTGGGCAGTAACTGGCGCACGACTTTTAGCCTACGAGTCGAGTGCTTTCAATATTTGATCGGGCGCTTGTTTGGGGCAAGATAGAGCCGTGACTATTGACCGTATTGCGTTTCGAACTTGCCCACTGTGTGAGGCGGGTTGCGGTCTGGCAATCACTGTAAAAGACAATCAAGTGACGCACATTCGTGGCGACATGGAAGATGTTTTCTCGAAAGGTTTTATCTGCCCTAAGGGCAGCACACTGAAACAACTGCATAACGACCCTGATCGGTTGTTGACGCCGTTGATTAAACGCGACGGCGTGCATGTGGCTGCCACATGGGATGAAGCGTGGAAAATAATTGATTCGGGTCTGAGTAACGTGATCGAAAATTTTGGTCGCGAATCAATCGGCACATATTTGGGCAACCCTGGCGCACACAACTTGTCGTCGTTGACTTTTAATCGTGTGTTGCTGCAAGCAATCGGCTCGCGACAAAGATTCAGTGCATCAACGGTTGATCAAATACCCAAACAAGTGTCATCAGGCTTGATGTTTGGTTCGGTGAGTTCGGTGCCGGTGCCAGATTTAGATCGCACGCAATATTTGTTGATTCTCGGCGCCAATCCTTACGAATCAAACGGCAGTCTGTGCACCGCGCCAGATTTTCCGGGGCGCATCGAAGCGATGCAGGCACGGGGTGGAAAGTTAGTTGTGGTTGATCCTCGCAAAAGTCGCACAGCAGAGCAGGCCGACGAGTGGTTGGCGATTCGGCCCGGCACAGATGCGTTGTTGTTGGCAGCGATTGCCAACACTTTGGCCAACGACGGTTTGCAAGTTGTTGACCAGCGACTTGGCGCTTATCTAAACGGTCTAGATGAAATAGTCGCGGCTCTCGCGCCGTTTAGCGCTGCAGCCGTTGCC
>CAMBDT010000075.1 GCA_945865395.1 Acidimicrobium ferrooxidans DSM 10331
GACTTTATTGGTAAGCGAATTTTTGGTCTGACAGTTTCGCTCGTCATTGTTTTTACAGGTGCAGTTTCGCTGGTTGTTCAAGGGCTAGAACTCGGCATTGACTTTCGTGGTGGTGTCGCTTGGGAAGTTCCAGCGGGTTCGCTGACAGATCAAGATGCACGCAGAGTTCTCGATACCAACAACATTGATGCATCAAATGCCAAGATTCAGTTTTTGACTGGCAGTGAACTGCAAGTGATGCGGGTGCAAGTTGGTGACCAAACAGAAGAAACTCGCCTGGCCGTTCAGCAATCATTTGCCGATTTAGCCCAAGTTGACGTTGAAGAGGTCAGTGTGGCTTCGGTTAGTTCGTCATGGGGTCGTAGCATCACCGAAAAAGCAATCCGCGCGTTGATCGTGTTCTTCGTAATCGTCTCACTTTATATTTCGTGGCGACTCGAATGGAAAATGGCGATCGCGGCGTTCGTCGCAATGGTGCACGACGTATTAATTAGTGTCGGCGTTTACTCTCTGTTTGGTTTTGAAGTTTCACCGGCAACAGTCGTGGCTTTCTTGACAATCTTGGGCTACTCGCTTTATGACACCGTGGTTGTATTTGATCGCGTTCAAGAAAATGCCAAGAAGTTTTCTGCATCGCGTCAGTCGTTTGCAAACATTGCCAATGTTTCGACCAACGAAGTTCTGGCTCGATCGTTAAACACCACACTTTCATCGGCTTTGCCTGTGGTCTCGCTATTGGTTGTGGGTTCATTCATGCTCGGCGCCAAGAGCCTCGAAGAATTTGCCGTGGCGCTATTGGTTGGCATGCTCGCCGGCACATATTCGTCGATTTTTGTGGCGGTACCCCTTTTAGATGTGCTCAAGCGTGGTGAGCAAAAATACAAGCCCTTTAGCGGTCAGATCGCCACTGGTGACGCGATGGCAGAGCTCATGGGCATCGGCCAGAATTCGAAACGAATGGCTGTCGCTTCTGGCACAGGCGATGGAGCGTCAGAAACTAGTCAAGTTGCAACGAGTAACGCTGAAAAACGTGTTACTTCGGTTTTGACACATCCGCCACGGCCTCGAAAAAAACGTCGTTAGCACTACGCTTTAAGCATGGCCACCTCATCGAGGGTGCTGCCGTGGCGGCGCCAGAATACAACGATTGCCGAAGAGCTCTCGCCGTTGCTGACTGCCTATAAGTCACGACATCCGAAAGGTTCGGTTTCGTTGATCAACGCCGCTTACGAAATGGCGAGGTCTGCGCATGCCAACCAGAATCGCTCGAGCGGCGAACTGTATATCAATCATCCGATCGCCGTGGCGCGAATCGTTGCCGACATCGGTTTAGATGAAGTTTCGATCGTTGCTGCACTGTTGCATGATGCCGTTGAAGACACTGAGATTACAATTTCTGATGTCGAAAGCAATTTTGGCAGCGAGGTTTCAACCATCGTCGACGGTGTAACCAAACTTGAACGTCTGCAGTTCGATTCGAAAGAGGCGCAGCAGGCTGCAACAATGCGCAAAATGTTGGTGGCAATGGCGCGTGACTTGCGCGTGTTGATGATCAAACTGGCAGATCGATTGCACAATATGCGCACAATTGCCGCGGTACCACACGAAAAGCAGCAGAGAGTCGCCCAAGAGACTCTCGATATTTATGCACCGTTGGCCCACAGACTCGGCATGCAAGAAATCAAACAGCAACTTGAAGACTTGGCTTTTGCAGCTCTATATCCCAAGCGTTATGCAGAACTCGACCATCTTGTGGCCACTCGAGCACCCGAACGAAACGTGTATCTGGCAAAAACTATCGGTCAGGTTCAACAGTGGCTCGACGAAGTAAAAATCAAAGCCGAACTCACCGCTCGTGGCAAACATCTTTGGAGCATCTACGAAAAGATGGTTCAAAAAAGTCGCGAGTTCGACGACATCTACGATCTATTGGCAATTCGAATCGTCGTTCAATCAGAAAAAGATTGTTACACGGTGCTTGGCGCCATTCACGGTCATTGGAAGCCGATAGTTGGTCGATTCAAAGATTACATTGCGATGCCAAAATTTAATTTGTATCAATCGCTACATACAACTGTTGTTGGGCCCGGTGGTAAACCAATCGAGGTACAGATTCGCACACAAGAAATGCATCAACGAGCAGAATGGGGTGTCGCATCCCACTGGGCTTATAAAGACACCGTCGGCGAAGGCGATATCGATTGGCTGAATCGAATTATCGACTGGCAGGGCGAAGTGTCTGATCCGAGCCAGTTTTTGGAGATCTTGAAGACCGACCTTGAACAAGATGAGTTATTCGTGTTTACTCCGAAAGGACGAGTGATAACGCTGCCAGTTATGTCGACGCCAGTAGATTTCGCATATTCCGTGCACACCGAGGTCGGTCACAGTTGCATGGGCGCACGTGTCAATGGTCGATTGGTTCCGCTTGAATACAAACTCTCATCTGGTGACACTTGTGAGATTCTTGTATCGCAAGGAGAGACGAGTGAGCCGACAAAAGAATGGCTCGATTTCGTGGTCTCTCCGAAGGCACGCAGCAAAATTAAGCAATGGCTGACTCGCGAGCGCCTTGAAGACCTCGTTGAAAACGGTCGTGACGAACTAGTCGAACGTTTGCGTCAAGCAGGTTTGCCTGCACAGAAAATTCTTTCTTCTCAGGTATTGCAAGACGAAGTAGCGCTTCTCAATTTTGAAGATGTGGATGAGTTTTTTGCTGCGATCGGCGATCAGCGAGTTGACGCCGTAGCGACGGTCGAGCGAATGTCGATGCGAATGCGTGATGGTCAACAGCCAGATCAACTTTCAATGTCATCGGTCGGCGGCAACAGCCTGACGTCAACACAAAAAAATGGCGTGCATATCGAGGGTATGCCCGATGTGTTGGTTCGGCTTTCGCGATGCTGCACGCCCGTGCCACCAGATGAAGTGATGGGCTTCGTAACAAAGGGTCGCGGTGTGACGGTACATCGTGCCGATTGTGCAAATGCCGCCGCGCTCGCCGAAGATTCGGCGCGGGTTGTCGATGTCGAGTGGTCTTCTGACGGGGCAAGCACAATGTTCATCGCTGCGGTTGAAGTCAAGGCTCTCGATCGTTCGCGACTGTTGCGTGATGTTGCCAATGCTCTCTCAGATGAACATGTAAATATCGTTTCTTGCACCACGAATACTGGCGCTGACCGGGTGGCACGAATGAGGTTTGAATTCGAATTTGCTGACCCAAGTCATCTGCAATCAGTTTTGCGAGTGATTAAGCGCATCGACGGCGTTTACGATGCGAATCGTGTGCTACCTGGGGTTGCATCTGCGGTGATTGAAGGTGAAGATGTCGCTCATCCATCGGCGTCGAGATGATGATTCGCTTGGGTTGCCAAAGCGTCTAGCCTTCACGCGTGCCTGAATTCAAGACTTCGCCCGGTACTCGCGACATATTGGCGCCTCATTCTGCACGCTGGCGCGCTTTTCAGCAGGTTTTCGCGAGCACAGTTGAGGCCGCTGGTTATAACTACATCATTCCGCCGATGTTCGAAGACCTTGATATCTTTTTGCGTCTTGGCGAAGCCACTGAAGTTGTGACCAAAGAAATGTATGACTTTCACGATAAGGGTGGTCGTCATGTTGCATTGCGACCAGAGCAGACTGCGAGCGTTTGTCGAGCATTCGTCGAGCATCGACCGACCACGCCATGGAAGGTCTGGTATGCGGGGCCAAATTTTCGTTACGAAAAACCGCAGCAGGGTAGATATCGACAGTTCGATCAAGTCGGTGTAGAGGCGCTCGGTGCTGATGATCCGTTGCTTGATGCTGAAGTCATCGCCTTGGCATCCAAGTTTTACACCGACTTAGGTCTGCAAAAAGTTCACTTGTCACTCAACACTTTGGGTGATGCTGGTGATCGCGAAAAATACTCGCAAAGGCTTCTCGAGTATTTCTCTTCAAACGAAAAAGATCTCACGGCTGATAGCCGCGCAACATTAGCGCGCAATCCGCTGCGCGTGCTCGATTCGAAGCGCGAGCCAGATCAACAGGTGATCGCAGGTGCTCCTGCAATTCGAGACTCAATCAGCGCGACAGCAAGCGAACACTTTGAGGCCGTGCTGATGGCACTCGATGCGTTGAACATCACTTACGAGATCAACAATCGTCTAGTGCGCGGACTTGACTATTACCGTCGCACAACTTTTGAGTTCACTTCGACGTCACTCGAATCAGCGCACACGGCGATAGGTGGTGGCGGTCGATATGACGGTCTGGTTGAAGCGCTTGGTGGGCCAGCGACGCCTGGCATTGGTTTTGCCTTGGGGCTCGACAGAACTCTGCTGGCCTGCGATGCCGAGAAAGTTTTCGATGCACCGGAAACCGCAGTTGATGTGTTTGTCGTAGATACGGTCGACGGTCGTCATGCACATGAACTCTGTCATCTATTGCGCAAGAACGAGATTCGCGCAGACCGCGCCTATGACTTGCGCAGTATGAAAGCCCAGATGAAGTCGGCTGATCGCAGTGGTGCGCGAATTGCGCTGATAATCGGCTCTGAAGAAGTTGAAAATGCGACCATAATGTTACGGCCGATGGGTTCTGGCGAGCAATATTCAATTTCTCGTAAAGATCTGCTCGGCGAAGTTCGCAAGGCCCTGGATAAAAAGTGAAAGCACAAAACTAATGGTTCAAAATATCAACAGCACGGCACTCAGAACTCACTTGTGCGGAGACATGCGTGTAGAAAATATCGGTCAAAAAGTGACCTTGTGTGGTTGGGTTGGTCGGCGTCGTGAACACGGCGAGCATCTTGCATTTTTGGACCTGCGCGATTTCAGTGGCATCGTTCAATGTGTTGTCGATAACTCGGTTGATGTAAGAAGCGAATGGGTGATCCGAGTTACTGGCACTGTGCAGGCGCGACCCGCGGGCACGGTTAACGAAAACATCCCAACGGGCAAGGTTGAACTTGCCGATTGTGCGATCGAAGTCTTGAACAATGCCGAGCCACCTCCGTTTCCGATTGACCAACGTGGCGATGATGTTGACGAAAATGTTCGCCTCAAATTTCGCTACTTAGATATACGACGCGAGAGAATGCAAAAGAATTTGCGCTTGCGAGCGGCTGTGAATTCGGCTATTCGCAAGTCAATGGAGTCACAAGGTTTTACCGAGATCGAGACGCCACTTTTGATGCCGAGCACGCCAGAGGGCGCCAGAGAGTTTTTGGTGCCTTCGCGCAACGAACCCGGTTCGTTTTATGCGTTGCCTCAGTCTCCACAATTATGGAAACAGCTGTTGATGGTTGCGGGTATCGACCGCTATTACCAAATTGCCAAATGTTTGCGTGACGAAGACTTGCGTGCAGACCGTCAATACGAGTTCATGCAACT
>CAMBDT010000076.1 GCA_945865395.1 Acidimicrobium ferrooxidans DSM 10331
ACTTTGGTGGATGAGTGGCTCATTTGCGGTGTACAACACGCCGTTGTTTCGCCGGGTTCGCGATCGACGCCCATCGCTCTGGCGATCGCCAATAGAAGCGAAATTTCGATGCACATTTTTCATGACGAACGAAGTGCCGCGTTCGCTGCGCTTGGCATCGCCAAAGCAACCGGAGTACCTGCAATTTTGGTTTGCTCTTCTGGCACGGCGGCAGTTGAATTTCACTCGGCAATCGTCGAAGCGCACCATAGCGAAGTGCCAATATTGATTTGCACAGCAGATCGACCGGCCGAGTTGCAGGGTGTTGGTGCACCGCAGACTATCGACCAGCAAAATCTTTATGGTGTCGCAGTTCGCAAGTTTGTGAATGCCGAAGTTGCTGATGATTCAGAGAGTCACACGTGGCGCCGTCTTGCACACGATCTTTTTGCGACGAGCCTCAAGCAAATCAGAGGGCCGGTTCACCTGAACTTGAGATTTCGTGAGCCGCTAATGGGTTCGGCAATGACGCTGCCACCACACGACGAGCGATCATCTGTTATCGCCACAAAGGTTGGCCAATTGTCTAAGCGGAAGATACGCAAACTGATTAGTGCGTTGAATCGCCATAAAGGTCTGATTGTCGCAGGCCCCGAGTTTTATCGAGCAGATTCTGTGTTGCGTCTCGCAGCAACTTTGGGTTGGCCCGTGCTGGCCGACCCTCGCAGCAACACACGCGTACCAAACATCTGTGTCATCGCCGCGGCCGATGCAATATTGCGTGACGAGAAAACCGCGAAGAATTTGCAACCAGATGTCGTGTTGCGCTTTGGCACACTGCCTGCGTCGAAAGTCGTGAATACTTGGTTAACCAACTCAGGTGCCAAACAGATTGTCGTTACGACAACACCTAGTCTCACCGACCCAGATGCGAAGTGCTCAATGCATCTTGTTACTGAGATAGATGAGTTGTGCGCCGAATTAGTTGCGAATTTGACTAGTGATCATTCAGAGCGCGGTCATTCAGGGCGCGATCATTCTTGGCTCGATCTTTGGACAGTGGCTGAAGATTCATCACAAAGAGCTATCAATACGGCACTTGCCGACCAACCTGGGTTGACCGAACCAGGGGTCGCTCGTGCGGTTTATTCATTGTTGCCAGAGTCATCACATTTAGTTGTTTCGAGTTCGATGCCGATTCGCGACATCGAGTGGTTTGGTGCACCACGAATCGGTTTGCGTGTTCATGCCAATCGCGGGGCTAATGGCATAGACGGCGTTGTCTCAACTGCAGTCGGAGTGGCATTGGCGACGGGCCAGCCGACTACTTTGCTGATCGGCGACATCGCGCTGCTGCATGATTCAAACGGAATGCTTAATCTTGCGAACCGAAACATTGATTTGCGAATCGTCGTTATCGACAACAATGGTGGCGGTATTTTCTCATTTTTACCTCAAGCCCAGGCACTTGATCATGCGATATTCGAAATGATTTTCGGCACACCCCACCAAGTAGACATCAATTTGTTGGCGCGCGCGCACCAAATCATCGCTCACGAGATCGAAAATCTCTCAGAACTCGGCGAAGTTCTGTCACAGCGCGGCCCGTGGCTGGCAAGGGTAGTCACCGATCGTAATGAAAATGTCAAAGTGCACGACCGAATCAATCAAACGGTGGCTTCGAGTCTGCGTTAACTTGTGCCGACGGCGTGGCGTCGCCATTTATGGGCGGTGGCATTTATGGTCGAATGAGTGCTGCCAACATCGCTTGAAATTTGGCTTGCGTCTCGGCTAGTTCGCTCATCGGCTCACTATCACCAACGATGCCTCCACCCGCAAATAGGCGGGCAGTTTTCCGCAGCGAATCGAATTCAGCACAGCGAATTGAAACTGCAAAAATACCATCGCCGTTTTGATTGAGATATCCGACCGCGCCACCATAACGACCCCGATCTATTCCTTCGACCATGGCGATTTGTTCAAGCGCGGCTTGCTTTGGCGCGCCCCCAAGAGCTGGAGTAGGTGAAAGTGCGTATGCGAGATCGAGAACACTCGGGCGTGGCTCGCTCAATTGCCCAGATATTTCAGTGCCGAGATGCTGCACGTTGGCAACCGAGACAATCGACGGCTCGGGTTGCCAGTCAAGAAACGAACACCACGGCAACAATGTCTCGTGAACCATGTCGATGACGATGCGATGTTCTAGTTGATTCTTTGTACTGGCGATCAGATCTTGGGCAATTTTTTGATCAATGTCTGGGTTGCCTGTGCGAGATGCAGTGCCGGCAAGCGGATGACTTGAAACGTTGTTGCCAATGACTGCAACAAGCAATTCGGGTGAGGCACCTAGAAAGCCGTCAACTAAATATCGATAACTTGACCCAAACGAAAGTTTTAAGCGTTGCAAGATTGCGCAAATATCAAACTGTTGATCGCTAGTCACGAAGATATCGCGGGCGATAACGGCCTTGTCAATTTTTCGTTCGCGAACAGCTTGGGCTGTTGAACGAACCGCGTCTAGATAGTGCGATATGGCAATGCCTTGGTTTACTGCGAATGAAGCCACGACTGTTGACTGTTTTGGTTTTTTGAATTCAAATGATGCGTCATCGATAGTCGTCACCCATTGTTGACCCGTGGCTGTCTTGCCGATCACAACTTTGGGAATTACAAAGCTGTGCGGATCGCTGCTTATAAAGGGAATGCAACCAATTGCGATCGGCCCCGCACCTGTGATGCCGCTTTGGTTGTCGTTGTCGATTGCAGCAAGCTCGGTTGCGACTTCGTCGCGACCAATTCGCTTGGCGACACCCCGTCCGGCGACGCCGACACCATCGCGCACGAATAAATAGCCGTCGTCTCCTGCGAAATCGTTGAGGTCAATCTGCTGGGCAGTGACCGTTGAAAGTAACCGGGTTCTCGAACGCATTTAGTTTCGTGTGGCGACGATTAATTGGGTTAGGCCACCAGAGAGTTGTTTGTGTTGTGCATCGGCAAAACCTGATTGCCTCAACATTGCTATCAGTTCTTCGGCTGACGGTAGATATGCGACACTGCGCGGCAGATATTTATAGGCGGCACGATCTGAAAACAGACCGCCAATAATTGGCACGATTCGACCAAAATAGATTTGGTTTCCGAATCGCACGAATCTATTTGTCGGCACACTTACATCAAGCAAGGCGATGCGACCGCCATGACGCGTCACTCTTGCAAGTTCGATAAAAAACAACTGTAAGTTTTCGAGATTGCGCAACGCAAAGCCGCAAGTTATGCCGTCGACGCACATATTGGGTATAGGCAGTTTCAAAATGTCGACTTGTGTTCGCGGTGCGCCGCTGCGGTCGGCACTCAACATGCCAAACGACAAGTCCATAGAAATTGGCTCGTAGCCATTTTTTCGAAGCTCGATGCACAGGTCGCCCGTGCCACTTGCGAGGTCCAGCAAACGCGAGCCCTTGGGTAAATTGAGCGCGGCAATTGTCTTCTTGCGCCAGCGAGTATCCAATCTAAAAGTCATCAGGCGATTGACAAAGTCGTATCTGGGGGCGATCGCGTCGAACATCTCACGCACCGCCTCAACTTTTTCGGCACCCCTGGGCAGATCTTGACGATCCCACTTGTTGCGTTTTCGTGCTCTGCTTGCCACGCGTTTCAGGCTACGGGGTCGCACTATTGGTCACGCTAGTAATGGTTTTGTGACACAAGTCTGACAAACTAACAAGGGAGACATTTGCTGTGATCGATTTTTCATTTTCACCAGAAGTTGAATCTGTTCGCATGAAAGTTCGTGAATTCATGGATGCCGAAGTGCGCCCGCAGTGGGACGCGATAGATCAAAAAGATCGCAGTCAAGTGGTGCGCACGATTGTGAAGTTGCGTGGCCGAGCACGAGACCATTGGAATCTGTGGCTACCTCATATGCCCGCTGAGTGGGGAGGTATGGGCCTTGGTCCAACTGCGATGGCGGCGGTTTCGGCTGAAGCTGCGAAAGTCAGTATTGGTCCGTTCGTGCTGAACGCTCAGGCACCAGACGAAGGCAATCAACACACGCTTTTGCATTGGGCAACAGACGAACAGAAAGAAAAATACCTGCGTCCGTTATGTGAGGGCACTGCACGCAGTTGCTTCGCGATGACCGAGCCCGAGGTCGCTGGCAGTGACCCGACGCTGATCAAAACTCAGGCTTACCAAGACGGCGATGAATGGGTGATCAACGGTCACAAGTGGTTCATCTCTGGCGCACGTGGGGCGCAGTTCGCGCTCTTGGTTGCGCGCACTGAAGACAACCCAGATTTGCCACAAGCGGCGAACTCTTGTTTCATTGTTGACATACCAAGTGAAGGTTTCAACATCATTCGAGATGTCGAAACAATGTCGGGTGGTCACAATCACTGTGAAATTTTGTTGCAAGATCTGCGCGTGCCAGCAAAAAATATGTTGGGTGGGCGAGGGCAAGGTCACTTACTCGGGCAATACCGACTCGGCCCTGCTCGACTCGCTCACTGCATGCGGTGGATTGGTCAAGCTGAAATCGCACTAGACATGATGGTTGATCGCGCGTTGCACAGATATTCGCACGGTTCGATACTTGCCGAGAAGCAAGGCATTCAATGGCTGATCGCCGACTCTTCAATGGAGCTCTACCAGTGCAAACTTATGGTGTTGCACGCAGCATACAAAATCGAAAACGGTCAGAGTTTTACTTCTGAGGTTTCGATGGCGAAACACTTCGTTGCCAATAGTTTGTGGAGAATCATCGACCGCGCAATTCAAGTGCACGGTGCACTCGGCTATTCGACAGATACGCCACTAGCGCACATGTTGCAACAAGCCCGATGGAGTCGCTTCGCAGACGGCGCCGATGAAATTCATCAGATGCGCATCGCACAGCGCACAATCGCCGCATATAAAGACCACGGCTCGACGAAGTCTGCGACTGGAGATCTACCGCTATGACAACAAAGCAGCACACGGTATTTGGCGTTTTCATTCCGCAAGGTTGGAAGATGGAGTTGGTCACGATCGCTGACCCGGTCGCCAAATGGAATAAGGCCGTCGAGATTGCGCAGTTGGCAGAAAAACTCGGCTATGACTCGATTTGGGTTTACGACCACTTTCACAATGTGCCACGACCCGCACACGAGACAGTTTTTGAATGTTGGACGATGATGGCAGCGATAAGCCAACGCACTACAAAAATAAGGCTTGGTCAAATGGTTGGTTGCAATCTTTACCGCGAGCCAAGTTTGTTGGCAAAAATAACTTCGACGCTTGATGTAATTTCTGGCGGTCGTCTCGATTGGGGTATTGGTGCGGGCTGGTATGAAAACGAGTGTCGCGGATACGGCTACGACTTTCCCGAACCGAAAGTTCGAATTGCGATGTTGCG
>CAMBDT010000077.1 GCA_945865395.1 Acidimicrobium ferrooxidans DSM 10331
ATTGACCCCAAATCTTTTTCAATATGACGCAACAACGCTTCACGAATTCGTTCGTTGAGCAACACTCGACCCGAAACCACTGTGCGCGAAATTGAACCATCAGGGGCTTGACGCAAAAGCATGCCGACATGCGTGACGACGCCAAGTTCATTGACCCTCACGGGAACCGCGTCTATATATACGAGTGGTACTTGACCGCGCACTTGTTCAAGCTGGTCGTTATCTAACCAGTTCGTTCGCGTGTCGGTGATCTCGCCCAATTTATTGCTCCAAAAACTTTTAGTTATCAACATTGTTTCAGATGGCGTGACGAATTCGTGGCATCATGTAGCAGTGAACAAACAAGTCTCAAAAATTTCGATTTTCATGCTCGCTGGGTTCCTCGGTGTTGCGGGCATTGCCCATTTCTTGGTGCCTGAAACGTTCAATGCGCTGGTGCCCGAATGGCTGCCGGGCAATACAAGTTTTTATACATATACAAGTGGTCTCGCCGAGATTCTGATCGCAGTTTTTCTGTTGAAACCCACCACCCGCAGCCGCGCCGCATGGGCCGCGGTCGTTCTGTTTATCGCTGTTTACCCAGGCAATTTGTATATGGCATATGACTGGCGTGACCGAGAGATCTCGCAGCAACTCGTGGCTTACGGTCGGCTGCCGTTTCAAATTCCGCTTATCTGGTGGGCCGTTCGCATCGCGAGAAACTCGTAAAATCAATCAAGAATTTGGCGGGTTAACCACCAGTCAGTAATTGCCTACCAGTTGCCGGCGACATATTTGGTTTCGAGAAACGCCAGCAAGCCGTCATGGGCGCCTTCGCGACCAAGGCCAGATTGCTTGACGCCACCAAACGGTGCAGCAGGGTCAGAAACAAGCCCGCGATTCAAGCCGACCATGCCCGATTCGAGCGATTCGGCAACGCGCATGCCCCGCCCCAAGTCTCGGGTGTAAACATACGAAACGAGACCATGTTCGACATTATTGGCGTGCGCCAAAATATCGTCACTGTCACTGAATCGCACCAACGGCGCGACGGGACCAAAAATTTCGGTTCGCAAAATTGGTGCGTCAAAAGAAACGTCGGTGAGTACCGTCGGAAAGTAGCCGAAAGAGCCGTCTGTTGATGCGTTGCCTCCACACGCGACTTTGGCACCAAAACTTTTTGCCTCGTCGACCAATTTGGCAACTTGTTGCTGTTGCGATTTCGACACCAACGGACCAACAGTTGTTTTCGCGTCGAGACCATCACCCAAGACGAGCGCACTCATTCTCTTAGTCAAGCCATCAGCGAAAGCATCGTAGATTTTTTCGTGCACAAAAAATCTGTTGGCTGCCGTGCAAGCAGCGCCTCCGTTGCGCATCTTGGCCAACATCGCACCATCAATTGCAGCCGCAAGATCAGCATCTTCGAAAACAATGAAAGGTGCGTTGCCGCCAAGCTCCATGGTGCAGTTGATAACTTTTTCTGCGGCTTGTGCCAATAACAACGAACCGACTGGCGTCGAACCAGTGAACGAAAGTTTGCGCACCCGATCTGATTTCAACATTGCACTAACTGCAGGCCCTGATGGGCTCGGCACAACCACATTGACCACGCCTTCGGGCACACCCGCGCGTTGCATTATCTCTGCGATTGCAAGCGCAGTCAGTGGTGTTTCGCTCGCGGGCTTCAAAACAACTGTGCAACCTGCCGCCAGCGCGGGCCCAATTTTGCGGGTCGCCATCGCCGCCGGAAAATTCCATGGGGTTGCCAACAACGCAACACCAACAGGTTGCCGTGAAACCATCAACCAGTTCGTACCGCTTGGTGCCCGTCGATAGTCGCCGTCAATACGCACGGCTTCTTCGCTGAACCAACGAAAAAATTCAGCAGCATATGCAACCTCGGCGCGGGCATCGCTCAACACCTTGCCATTTTCAAGAGTTATCAATCGCGCCAAAGACTCTTGCTCGGCAATCATAATTTCAAAACTCTTGCGCAGAATTTCGGCACGCGCTCTGGGCGCAGTCGACTTCCAAGAAATAAACGCGTTTTGTGCCGCATCGACAGCCGACAAACAATCATCTGGTGTTGCGCTTGAAACTTGAGCCAGTGTCGAACCATCAACAGGGTTCGTGACTGCAACCTTTGATTTGTGTGCAATCCATCTGCCGGCAATCAAAGAATCAAGCGGTTGCGATGCATTTAGTTTTGATGATTCGTCTTTCATATTGTTCAGTCTTACGCAACCGTGGCTTCATTCAGAAACGCTAGATTTATCGGGTGAATAAACAGCGAATTGTGATGACGCTGCTTTTTGCAATTGGTTCGTCATCGTGCCTTTACGGCGTGATGTTTACGATGCTCGACGACTTCCGCAACAACTTTGGTATCGCCGAATCGGCACTCGGGTTCATCGTCGGCGTCGGATTTTTTACTTCTTTTCTCGGGCAAGTCAGCATTGCCCCTCTCGCCGACCGCGGTCGGGCTCGACGATTAATTATCTTGGGTTTGAGCCTCGAAATAATCGGCTGTGTCGGCATGGCGTTTGGCGAAACATTTTTAATTCTTCTCGTGTCACGAATCATCATGGGCTTTGGCGCTGGCAGTGCTCTACCGGCACTGCGTCGCGTGATCATCGTCGCCGACCCCGAGAATTTTGGCCGCAACCTCGGTCGTATCTTGTCATTCGAAGTTGCTGGTTTCGCTTCTGGACCAGTCATCTCAGTGATTTTCGTCGAATTTTTTGGCATTCCCGGACCATTTGTATTTCTGGCCGCCACAATTTCCTTGTTTGTGATCGTCATTAGTCGCATCGCCGTGCCCGAGACGGCAAAAGAAAATCAACCGAGCGAGCGATTTGCAATTGACTTGTTAAAAAATCGCGCCATAACTTCGGGCATTTTGATCGGCGTCGCACTTTTCTTCATGATCGGTGTATTCGACTCACTATGGGTGCTGATGATGGACGACCTGGATGCCGCTCAATGGATGGCCAACGTCGGAGTTTCTGTTTTCGTTCTGCCATTAATTTTGCTCGGCCCGTTCGGCGGCAAATTTGTGCAACGCATCGGGCCGTATCGGGCCGGCAGTTTCGGCATGATTTTCGGCGCACTATTTATGGCTGGTTACGGCTTAATGCCAACACCCGCATTGATGATGGTCGTGTTTTTCTTTCACTCGTTGAACGATGGCTTCTTCGTCACTGGCGCGGGTGTCGCCGTTGGCACCAGCGCTCCGCTCGAACGACAAGCAGGGGCGCAAGGTTTGCTCGGTGGCATGGAAACTCTGGCTGGTGGCGTCGCTGCAAGTTTCGCTGGTCTCGCCTATGACCACCTCGGTCGCACCACAACTTTCATCGGCGCCGGCGCAATCATGCTCGTGTTGATTGCGGTCGCTCGAATTTTGGCGGGCGATAATTGGTCTGTCCGCAATGTCGTGCCTAAATCGGCAGTCGCTTTAGACATCGTTTCGTAATACTGTTATTAGATAGTGGGACAACGTGACGGCGACGGTTGGGTCGATTGTGATTGTGGCTTTCGCCATTGGGGTCGGTTCGGTGCGGCAGGTTTATTGCTAGTTCGTCGCGACACACCGCAACCACAAGTCTTATTACAACTTCGCGCCGAGTGGACGCACGGCGGTGGCACTTGGGCTTTGCCGGGCGGTGCAAAAGATTCACACGAAGATTCGGTAACCGCCGCGTTGCGCGAAGCACACGAAGAAATGGGCATTAATGTCGATGCGCTGACGGTGAAACATGTTTTTTCCGATAACCACGGCCCGTGGAGCTATGACACGGTCATCGCCCACGCAATGAGTGATGCAGGTGCGCATATTGCTAACCCAGAATCAACAGCAACAAAATGGTCATTGATCAACGAAGTTGAAATGCTCAACTTACACCCAGGTCTAAAACAATCTTGGCTTGCGCTCAAGCCCCTGACGATAAGTTCGCTAACAAACGAATAAGTTAAAGCGCTTTGGCGTAGAGTTCGTGCACTTCGCCGCGCGATGGGTGACGCGGTGTTGTCAAAATTGTCAAATCACGTAGCGCATCTTGCGTCAATGCAGCAATGTTGTCGCTTGTTGCGTCAAGTTCGCTGAGTTTGCGATTGGTGCCGACGGTCGCCGAGAGTTTTTCAACAGCGGCAATTGCAGCATCTGGATCAACTTCGGTGCCCAGTGCTTCGCCAACATTGGCATAGCGCTCGGCAACAACATCGCGATTAAAACGCATTACATGTGGCAACATCGTGGCCAACGTTTGCCCGTGCGCTTGATGTAATTGACCAGAAATCGGGTGACCAAGTGCGTGCACCATGCCTAGTTGTGGCCCACTTGAAAATGCTCGACCAGCCAAGTGTGATGCGATCTGCATATTTGCCCGCGCTTCAAGATCGGCGCCGTTCTTAACTGCGATAGGCAAATATCTTGCGACAAGTCGAATCGCATGCAACGCAAGTGCATCACCGTATGGGTTCGACTTCACAGATGTATGCGCCTCAATTGCATGAGTCAATACATCCATACCGCAAGCAGCGGTGCCTTTTGCTGGCATACCAACTGTCAAAGTTGGGTCGAGCAAAATCGTTCGCGGACGAAGCAGCGGGTTGATGAACAATAGTTTTCGGTGAAGCGAAGGATTCGACGTGTCGGTGATCAAACCTGCGCCATTTGTTTCTGATGCAGTGCCCGAAGTCGTCGGAATTGCAATTGTTGGCAAGCCAGGTTTTGATGCGCTGACTTTTGGTGCGAGCGTCGAAAAATCAATGCGATCATTGGCGTCTAGTTCGGGCGCAAACGCCAAACCCACGTGATCGACACCGTTTGGCGCGGCAAGTGCAATATATTTGCCGCAGTCCATAACTGAGCCGCCACCAATTAATACGACTACCGTACCGTCAAGACCAAACTTGTTGATCGCAGCGACACCCGCAGCGACGTTTATGTCTGTGGGGTTCGGTGAAACCTGATCGAACACTTGCCACTTCATACCTGCAGTTGTCAAGGCGTCAGTTATCGGCTTGACAATGCCAGCACCGTTGACACCAGCGTCGGTAATAATGAACGCACGAGTGCCGTGAGGCGATACATATTGCGCGAGCGTTGCTGCGACATTTGGTCCAGAAACTGTGCTCGACATCGGTTCAAGACCGAAAGTGTTGATTACTGGATCCATGTTTACTCCCTAAATAATAAATAGTTTGTCGTTGGGCTAAAAGTAGCACTCATCAATTGATTGTCTTTAATCGCAACCCGCTTGTCAGGGGCCAGTAAACAAGCCGTCGCGCGTGCCATATTTTGGCAAGGGTTCTTTGCCTTCGTGTCGGGCAAGTTCGGCGCGGCCGACGACATGCCAATGCACTTC
>CAMBDT010000078.1 GCA_945865395.1 Acidimicrobium ferrooxidans DSM 10331
AAAAGTGCGTAAACCCACATCACAACAATTAGTGCGATCGTTGTTGCGAGGAAAGTTCGCAGAATGTATCTCATCGGCTCAACGATAGATGATGTGGGCAAATGATAGAACTAGATGGTGAGTTTTGTGGATGAAAAGCCTGTGACTGAAGACTCAGTTAAGTCTGATGCGAAGGGTCGATTGCGAGAGGCCTCACAACTTTTACGTCAAGTTGTTCGGTTTCATCCACGTCTTTTTGTTATTGCCGTTTCGGGTGCGACATTGTTTGCGGTTTGTACTGTCGCTTCTTCGATAGGTCTGCGCTGGATGATTGATCGTGTGATTTTGGTTCGTTTTGAGCGCGGTGAGGTCGATTTGTTTGCCCTGATTGTCGGTTCAATAATCGTTATCGGTATTGGGCTGTTGCGCGCTCTTGGAGTCGTGATTAGGCGCAGTTTTGCAGGCAAAACTGAATGGCGTACTTGCGAAACGATTACCGAGAAAGTTGTTGATCACGTTGTTGCCCAACCCATTGAATGGCATCGACAAAAAATGACCGGAGACATCGTCGCTCGTTGTGGAGTTGATGCAGATGCGAGCGTTGCAATTCTTGCGCCACTGCCATTTTCAACCTCAGTTTTGGTGATGATGGTTGTGTCAGCAGGTTGGATGCTGTACGTCGATATTCCACTCGGTCTTGTGGCGGTTGTTGTTTTTCCGATTTTGTTGACATTGAATATTGGATATCAGCGGCGAATTGATCGCTATTACAACTTGGCACAACAAGAACTCGGCGATTTATCTGAAGCCGTTCATGAAAGTTTCGACGGTGTCATGGTTGTGAAATCATTTGGTGCTGAGAACCGCGAAACTGAAAGACTGGCGAAAATCACTGCGCGGCTAAAAGACGCGCGTATTGACGCAATCGGTGTTCGGTCAATTTTTGAAGCGATGCTTGATGCAATACCAACACTGATCAATATCATCTTGATAACGCTCGGCGCCTACCGAGTAAAGGCCGGAGAAATGACTGTCGGTGACCTGTCAAGTTTTATCTATTTATTTACATTGCTAGTTTTTCCGCTGCGGATCATCGGATATCTTTTCTCTGAGATACCGCATTCGGTTGCAGGCTGGCGACGCATTCGCGAAGTCTTGGATGAAGATGTCTTTGAAGATCCTGCAACAAAGATTCTGAACGCACCAATGGGTTTCGGCATTGACCTCAATGGCATCAATTTTTCACATGTCAACGGCGCCCCAATACTAAAGAACTTGACGATGAGAGTCGCATCTGGCAAAACGGTAGCTCTCGTTGGCGCAACAGGTTGCGGTAAAACGACACTGCTTCACGCAGTCGCCGGATTAATCTTGCCTGATTCTGGTTCTGTCGCAGTGCAGGATGGGGGTGTTGCACTCGTGTTTCAAGAAGCATTTCTTTTCGCCGAGTCACTCCGCTACAACATCACGCTTGATTCGGATATATCAGAAGAGCAGATTAGTTTGGCAATATCAATAGCGGACTGTCACGAATTTTTGAAAAACTTAGAGCAAGGTCTCGACACCGTAATGGGTGAGAGAGGAGTCAGCCTCAGCGGAGGCCAGCGACAGCGCGTTGCATTGGCAAGAGCCATCGCGCAGAATCGGCCGATACTTTTGCTGGACGATACAACTTCTGCACTTGATCCCAAAACTGAAGCGCGCATCATCGCTAACCTGCGCCGAATTTCAAACGATCACACCGTTCTGGTTGTGGCCTCACGACCGTCGACTATCGCTTTAGCAGACGAAGTTTTGTTCATGGCAGAGGGTCATATCGTCGAACAAGGAACACACGAACAATTGCTGCAAAGCAGCGAGCAATATCGTGCATTGATAACCGCATTTGAGCACGACCGTAAGGCGTCATGAGGTCGACAAACTTATGAACGAACCTACTGGACGCTTCATTACAGCGCGAACGATTAATCGCGGTTTTGGCGTCGCACCCGCACTGGCAAAAGGTATTGGCGTAACTTCTGTTTTGGCCTTGATTGGTTCACTCGCGCGAGTCGTTGTTCCGATACTTATGCAGCAGACAATTGACAAAGGTCTGCAACCTGGAAACATTCGATTGGGTTTCATTGTGCAGATGAGCGCTATAGCGGCTGTGTCAGTGGTTGTTGCAGCATTCGCGTTACGGCAAGCTGTTCTGCGTTTAGGCATCGGCGCTGAGGAAGGCCTCTATACGATGCGCGTGAAATTGTTCGACCACATCCATCGATTAAGTCTTGCTGACCACAACGAAGAACGTAGGGGTGCGCTTGTGTCTCGTGTGACCAGCGACATCGAGACGCTGACGATGTTTTTTTCCTGGGGCGCACTTGTTTGGTTGCTTGATGGCTCGTTGATGTTCGTGGTCGCTTGTGTGATGCTGGCGTATGACTGGATTTTAGCTCTGGTTGCTTTTGCCGTATCAGCACCACTGTTTTTAGTTTTACGAAATCTACAAAAGCGTCTTGTTGCCGCTTACGACCTCGCTCGCGAG
The DNA here is from genome assembly GCA_945865395.1 of Acidimicrobium ferrooxidans DSM 10331. Taxonomy (GTDB): domain Bacteria; phylum Actinomycetota; class Acidimicrobiia; order Acidimicrobiales; family Ilumatobacteraceae; genus BACL27. The sequence goes on from CAMBDT010000078.1 coordinate 2,507, forward strand.
CACAATGCCGAGCTGTTGGGTTCTGTTAGCGAGTTGGTCTCGGGCACAGAAACTTTGCGCGCTTATCAGGCTCATCAACCTATGGTTGATAGAAGCAAGAGAGCTGTTCGCAAGCGTGCTGATTCGCAGATACGAGCCGGCGTGATCGGGGCGTTTTTGTTTCCATCGGGAGAAGTATTCGCTGTATTCACGATTGTCGCGATAATTATCGTCGGTGTGTTTCGCGGTGTTGATGGTGGTCTCACCGCAGGCTCGATGGTCGGATTCGTCTTTTTGACGTATCGTTTTCTAGAGCCGATTGCCGAATTCACTGAGGTGGTAGATCAAACACAGACGGCTGTTGCAGGGCTTCGTCGTGTTCTGAGTGTTTTAGATACACCGACAGGTCCGCAAGCACCCGTGAACCCGATCGAACTGCCAAATGTTCCTCTGAGTATCGAATTGAGAGAGGTCAGCTTCTCTTACAGTTCTCGTTTGGATAGTCAAGATGATGACTTGCCAGTCTTGCGCAATATCAGTTTGTCAATACCAGCACAGCAACATATTGCATTGGTCGGCGCTTCTGGTTCGGGTAAGACAACCTTGGCAAGACTAATAGCCAGATTCGCAGACCCAAATCTTGGTTCTATCTGTCTAGGTGGCGTGAACCTAAAACGAATCGACAATGACGATCTGCGTCGTCGTTTAGTGGTGGTACCGCAAGAACCATTTCTATTCGCGGCAAGCGTTGCTGAAAATTTGCTCTTTGCAAGTCCGAAAAGCACACGCGAAGACTTGAATCGCGTTATTGATCAACTCGAACTCACCGATTGGATTGAAAGTCTGCCAAAGGGCATTGACACCTATGTTGGTCAACGAGGTTCGTCCATCTCTGCGGGTGAGCGACAACTTGTCGCTTTGGCTCGGGCGGCACTCACAAACCCTGATGTTTTGATTCTCGATGAAGCTACCTCGGCAGTCGATGCAATTGCAGAGGTGCGTCTAGCTAAAGCGCTGCAAGCCTTGTCACAAGGTCGTACAACCATTTCAATTGCGCATCGTTTATCAACTGCTGCTCGAGCTGATCGAGTGATCATGCTTGAACATGGCTCGGTAACCGAGGATGGTTCGCACGAGCAATTACTGCAAGATGATTGCGAATATGCCAAAATTTACGCTCAGTGGCTTTCAGCAACTTCGACGGGCGATTGATGACTGTTATTCTGCGACGATTTATATTTAGGTTCTTCTTGCCGCTGATACTAGGTGCTTCTATTTTTGCGGCTTGCAGTCGAAGCGGTGAGACAGATTCGTTCTGTTTGTTGACCGCTCGATGGAATTCAGCGAGCACCCAATTAGCCAATGTGTTGGTAAACCTCGAGAGTTTGCCCCCGGGACAAATTCGAGAGACTATGTCGGAGGTCGTCGCATCATTGATCGCGATCAACGAATCAGCACCGCGAGAGATCAAACCTGATGTCGAATTACTCTTAAACACCTACGGTTCGTTATTTGATGCGTTACAAGCCATTGATTGGGATGGTGCGACTTCACAGAAAGACGCAGCTGTAACAAGTGCGGGAGTTCGTCTGGCAAGCGACGAAATACAGAAATCTCAGACAGATTTTGCGAAATTCGTCTCCGAGAATTGTTCAGTTGAGATCGAAAACGCAGTCAATCAATTTCCGAATGAGGGCACAACGCTGCCTGATCCCGTGGTTAAAGATGATTTGTCGACTGAACCGCCGGCAAGTTTCGACAACGACGAAACAATTCCGCGAGCCTTTGGTTATGTAGTCGTTGAGCGATTCGGTGTGGCAATTACCGAAGAGCAGGCCGATTGCGTTGGCACATCTCTTTTGGCGGCAACTGCGAGCGATGCGTCGGTGGTCGACCTGACCTACTGGCAGATGCTTCAAACAATTTTTAATTCATGTCGCGTTCAGATCGATGTTGCGAAGGCACTTGAGAACGAGTGAATCTTCTTGATTGCTATAGTGTGACGCGATGGAACTCGTTCTTTGTCGTCATGCTCAACCGCAGTGGGTCAAAGATGATCTGTGCATTGATAACCCGCCACTAACCGAACTAGGTCACCGGCAGGCTCTTCTTCTCGGCGCACGACTTTCCCGCGAGAGATTCGACCATATATATGTATCTCCCTTGCTACGCACGCGACAAACTGCTGAACCGATACTTTCTGCACTGAAACGTGAAGAAGTGATAGAGCCGTGGCTCGAAGAGATTCGAAGTCCGATTTGGCATGGTTCACCAGGCGAACGTGCCGCAAAGGCTTATAAAGAAGAGCGCGAACGCAATGCTCGTGAGCGTTGGCATGGTCTTGAGGGTGGCGAACCAGTCAAAGATTTTGTCGCCCGTATTCACATTGGGGCGGAGAAGTTTTTGGCCGAGCACGGCGTTTACCGAATTGAACATGAGTTGCCAATCTGGCATATTGATGATCCAGGTGAGCGAATAGCGTGTGTCGCTCACGCCGGCACGAACAGCACGGTAATTTGTCATTTACTTGGTTTGACACCGACACCTTGGGAGTGGGAGCGCTTCGTGTTGGGTCATGCCTCGATCACAAAACTTGAGGCGCTAAAAATTGGTGATGGCTACACATTTTCGCTCTCGCCACTTTCTGACCTCGAGCATCTTCCAGCAGAAGATCGAACTTATTAGCAAAATGGTGGTGGAGGATCTCACCTCTCCACCACCATTCAATCGTGCAGATGTTTAAGGTTGTGGGAGCACTTCCGTAACATGACATGCATCGACAGCTTTGATCACTGGATATGGATTAACCGCTTCGCCACCCTGTGGGTGTACTTCGAAGTGAAGGTGCGAGATACC
>CAMBDT010000079.1 GCA_945865395.1 Acidimicrobium ferrooxidans DSM 10331
AGCTGCAGCACAGCACGAGCCAAAGTTGTCTTTCCACAACCAGACTCACCAACGATCGCCAAAGTCTCGCCTCTGATTACGTCAAAACTTAAACCAGATACCGCTTTAACAATCTTGTCTTTGGCGATACGAAACTCGACCGTCAAATCGCGCACGGTCAACACCGCATCAACGGTGTTACGCATATGAGCTGTGCCTGAGCCGGCCATTACTTCGCCTCTCCGATCGGAAACCAGCATCGATAAAGATGACCATCAGGGTCTTTCTTCAATTCTGGGTGCTCTTGGCGACACTTTTCTTGAGCATATTTGCAACGTGGAGCGAAACTACAACCGGCACCGCGATCTGTAGGGTCTGGCAAGCGCCCAGCAATCATCGCCAGTCGTGTGCCCGACTTGTGATCAACTTTCGGAATCGACTCGAGCAGTGCCTCGGTATACGGCATTCGCATGTCTGCAAATAGTTTTTTCGTTGGCGCATATTCAACAACTTCTCCGGCATACATAACTGCTACATAGTCAGTGTTGCCCGCAACCACACCAAGATCGTGAGTCACCAAAACCATCGACATCTTCAAGTCTTCGCGCAATTCACGCAACAGTTGCAAAATTTGTGCTTGTACCGTCACGTCGAGTGCAGTTGTTGGCTCATCAGCAAATAGAAGTTTCGGATTACATGCGATTGCGATTGCAATCATGACACGCTGACGCATGCCGCCTGACAATTGATATGGAAACGACTTCAAAACGGCCGCAGCGTTTGGTATGCGCACCAACTCGAGCAATTCTTTGCTGCGTGCCAAAGCATCGGCTTTGCTCATTCCGAGTCGCACGCGCAAGCCTTCTGACAATTGCGAGCCAATTCTGCGCACAGGGTTCAAAGCAGTCATTGGATCTTGGAAGATCATCGCCATGCCTGAGCCAAAGAGATTGCGAACTTCTTCTTTGCTCATGGCGGTTAACTCGTGGCCGTCAAAAATGACCGTGCCCGAGCGCTTGACATTGCTGCCTTGCAATAAGCCCATCGCGGCGCGACACATCACGGTCTTTCCGCTACCAGATTCACCAACAACACCGACGCTCGTGCCAGCAGGTATCTCGATGTCTACACCACGTACCGCTTCAAGCGAACCGCGTGGTGTGTCGAAATTAATCGACATGTTCTTGACACTCAATAACGCACTCATACTTTGGCCTCACGACTGTCGAGTTTCGAACGCACGACGTCGCCGAGATGGTTCGTCGAAATTACGGTAAGTGCCAAGAACACAATAGGCACATACAACACATGCGGGGCATATTCAAGATCGTTACGGCCACGCGCAATCATGCCACCCCAACTCGCGCCGTCGGGTATGCCGACACCCAAAATTGAAAGCGACGCTTCAGCAATAATCACGACACCCACTGCCAAGAACGCAACGGCGATCAATGCAGGCAAAACATTTGGCACAATGTGTCGAAGAATTATCTTTGAATCTTTCATGCCCATGCTGCGCGCAGCGGTCACAAATTCGCGACCAGACCACGAAAGCGTTGCACCTCGCGCAATACGACCCAAAATCGGAATCAACACAATCGTCAACGAAATAATCAAAACCATTACTCGGCGCCAGGTGGGCACTGCTTGATTGATGTCGACATTCGTTGCCAACACCGAAACAAGCGCCAATGCCAAAACCAAGTTCGGCACCGAAAGGCCAACGTTAAAAATTGTCACCATCACTGTGTCAATCTTGCCGCGCAAATACGCTGCCAAGATGCCGAGCACACTGCCGATAAAACCGCCAAGACCAACCGCGGCAATCGCGATAAAAACAGACATACGAGTGCCCGCCACAGCCGACGACAACAAGTCATAGCCGTTACTGTCGGTGCCCAACAAGTGACCGCTTGAAAATAAGCCGACTTCAAGGTCGTCTTCAAAGACAAAATTCCAAGGTTTGAATGGCAACAGCCAGCCAAACAATGAGAAGAACATCATCAGACCGAGCCAGCCGATTGCAAACCAAGTTGGTTTCGTGTAGTTACGCATTTACTCTCCGATCACGCGTACGCGGATCAACAAAACCTGAACTCACGTCTACCACAAGATTGAAAAACACATAAAACAATGCGATAACAGCAACCGTCGACTGCAGCGCAACATATTGTCGACCAGCAATCGCGGCAAACACTTCGAACCCGATGCCATAGGTCGCGAAAATACTTTCAATAACAATCGCCCCACCGATCAAGCCACCCATGCTCAAAGCGGCTGAAGTCAAAAGCGTCATGCTTGACGGACGGAAAACATGCCGCCACAAAATTCGGCTATCGCTCAAGCCCTTCGATGCAGCCATCGTCACATAGTCTTCGCGCAATGCAGCAATCATGTCAGCCCGCAACAACCGCGTGTATGTCGCGATGAGCCCGAGACTCAGACTAATTACGGGCATAATCATGTGTTTGAAGTGCTCCCAGACGCCGTCAGAAATCGGCGCATATCCAAGCGTTGGCAACCAGGCAAATTTGACACCGACAAAAATTACAAGCAGAAGTGCAATCGCGAAATTAGGTATCGACGAAAGCGTAAACAACGTGTTGCTAATTATCTTGTCAGCGCGACGACCCGCGCGATATGCCGAAAGCACACCAAGCGGTATCGCAATCGCCAGCGACAAAATCTGGGTATAAACCATCAATAGAAGTGACCGTGGCATCGCAACTTTAAGGTGGTCTGAAACCTCTTCGGTGCCTCCCGAAAAGTAGATCTTGCCAAAATCGCCTTGCACGAAATTGCCGAGCCATTGCAAGTAATAGCCAATTGGCCCTTTGTCAAAGCCAAGTTCGTTGCGCAAAATGTCGCGTTCTTCTTCAGTACCAACAGGCAATAAAATCGTCGCCAGATCGACTGGTATCAAGCGAAGCAATAACGAAACGCCGAAGGTGACGAGAAGAAGCACGATTAACAACTGCGCAACTCTTTGTAACCAAAAACTTATCCTCGACACCGGGTCCCCTCGTTTTTTACATGTTTCTGGTTATCGCTCAGAGCAGGCTAGACGAGAAACGAACTACTCGGCAAGTAAACAAAAGGGCGGTGATGCTTTCGCACCACCGCCCTTTTGTTGATTAATTACGAATTACTTAGTTGACCAAACACCTGTCCAGTCAATGCCGAAGTTTGTTACCAAGCGACGAGGTCCACCCGCTGCAAGGCCCAATTCACCAACACCACCGAGCTTGTTATAAGTCAGTGAATACTGCAAGAAAGAGATATTTGCTACGTGTGCTTCTTTTTGCAACTGCTCAGTTGCTTGCTGGTACAACTTCTTCGCCTTTGCCGCGTTCGGCTCGGCGCGTGCTGCAAACAACAAGTTCTCGCTCACTTCATCTTTGAAAGATGAGATGTTCAAGATGCTGTAGAAAATCTGCAATCCGGCCAATGCTGGTGAAAGCTTGGCTGCACCGCGCAAGAAGTGCGTTGGGTTACCACCCGATGTGTCACTGACAATGAATGGAAGAATAAAGGCCGTGCCTGTGCCCTCCATCAAAAGAAGTGGCAACATCTGGTATTGCATCGGGAAAGCCTTTTGAATTGCTTCAGCAGTTGTCTGCGACAACAAGTTGACCTTGAAGCCGGCTGCTTCATTCATCTCTTTAAGCAACTGCGCGTTCGCAGTCGAGTCTGCCGATGAGCTCACATACGGAAGGCTGAATTCTGGAGTCTTGCCTGTTTCTGCTACGTAGGCGGCTACAAATTCTTTAGCCTTCTTCAAGTCGTAACCCGCAAAACCCTTCTTGTTGAACATGATGTTGTTCGGTCCGACGATTGACTCTGGAACAGAGCCCAAACCCTTTTGACGAACTTTCAACCATTTTGCGCGATCAAGCGAATGCGAGAACGCAAGTCGTGCGTTCTTGCTGCTGAAAGGTGCGATCTTGTGGTTCAACCAGATTGTTGGGTAGTAGTCAATCGGTGAACTGATGGTCGTCAGATTCTTGTTTTTTTCCAAGGCAAGAATCTGTTTTGCTTCTGTCGCAGACGAGAACATTGTTGCTGCAAGCGAGCCACTCTTCACACCGCTAACGCGAGGTTGCGCGTCTGGAAGGTATGTAAAGGTGATGCCGTCAAGGTATGGCAATGCGCCACCCTTAGCGTCTTTGCGCCAATAGTTATCGTTTTTCGCGACAACGAGTTCGGTCAATTTGTGCGAGACATATTTAAACGCACCAGTACCAACCGGCACTGTCGAACATGTCGAACCCGTTATCTGACCGACTGATCGAGCGAATGCTCGACCTGACGCGTACAACGTCTCTGGAAATGTCGCATCTGCGTTATACAACTTCACAGTTACTGACATCGCACCTGTTTTAACGATTTCGGTGATGTTTGCGTTAAATCCAGCACTGGTACCTGAAGTTGGCGATTTTGGAGTTCGGCCAATCAGCGAGTTGAGATACAAAGTACCGCGACCAGCTTCAAGATTCAGTTGCAGCGCCGTGCCGTCAAGTGGTGTGCCGTCATGAAACTTGATGCCATCACGCAATACAAGGCTCCAAGTCTTGTTGTCAGCACTGTGCTCGAACGACTTAAGAAGATAGGGCACAATCTTGCCGTCACTACGTTGCTCGACCCAAGTTTCATAAATTGTGCGACCTGCCATCAATGACGAGTTAGCCAAGTTGTCTGCCATACAGAAACCTGGGAACGAGTCGAAGATGCCGACGGTTATGTTTCCGCCGCGCTTCGGTGTGCTGGCACCCGAGGCACCGCTGGTTGTTACTTGGCTGAGTGAAGCAACAAGTGCGATTGCCATAACAGCAGCGACCTTGCGACGACCTCCTGTGAATAACTTCTTCATTTTTTATTTCCCCCTTCGGAAATAGGCATTGGGCCTTGTCGCCACGCTACCTTGCTCATCTCCCTGTGTCAAAGGTAACTATTCGTACAATCTGGCGAATCTACGCCAGTTTGGCTTTAACCAAATTGGCTATTTTCGCACCATCTGCACCCGTCCCAGCTTGGGCTCGCACGGCTTTGACCACAGCGCCCATGGCTTTTGGCCCAGCTAGGCCCTGATTTGCCGCCTCGGCAATCGCCAAGTCAACAATCTTTTCGAGATCAGCATCGCTCATCTGGGCTGGCAAATAGCGCTCAAGAATCGCCAACTCTGCCAGTTCTGCCGCCTCGGCGTCGTGGCGACCTGCTTCCTTATATATGTCTGCCGATTCGGCGCGTTTTTTCGCTTCAGCGCT
>CAMBDT010000080.1 GCA_945865395.1 Acidimicrobium ferrooxidans DSM 10331
TTGAAACCAAAAGGATGTAGGCGTCATCAATTGAGGCCTCCATGCGATCGGTGTCGGTTGCGAAGTATGGCGAAATGTAACCCTTATCGAAACGCATGCCTTCGACGAGGTCCATTTCCATGCCGAATGTTTGGCTCTCTTCGACAGTGATTACGCCGTCTTTGCCAACTTTGTCGATCGCTTCAGAAATCATTTTGCCAATTTCGTTGTCGGCTGCCGAGATTGATGCAACTTGTGCGATCTGCTCTTTGCTGTCGACAACTTTTGCCAACGACTTGATGCTCGCAACTGCGGCTTCAACAGCGGCTTCAATGCCACGCTTCATGCTCATCGGGTTTGCACCAGCGGCGACATTACGCAGACCTTCACGAACCATGCTCCAAGCGAGAACGGTTGCAGTTGTTGTGCCGTCACCGGCGACATCGTCTGTCTTTTTTGCTACTTCTTTAACTAGTTCGGCGCCGATGCGCTCGTACGGATCTTCAAGTTCGATTTCTTTGGCGATTGAAACGCCGTCGTTGGTGATTGTCGGTGCGCCCCACTTTTTGCTGAGCACGACATTGCGACCTTTTGGTCCGAGTGTGATGCGCACAGCGTCGGCGAGTTTGTTCATTCCGGTTTCGAGTCCGCGGCGGGCCTCTTCGTCGAATGCAATGATTTTGGCCATGATTTAGTCCTCCGAATTTGTCTCAAAAAATTGAACTTTGAGAGTTAGCACTCTATCTACGAGACTGCTAAATCAAAACCGAGTGCCCGCTTGGACTGGAGGTTCAGCCGCCGGCAACGGCAGGAATTATCGAAACCGTTTGGCCACTGGCGACAGCCGTTGCAAGACCCTGCATATAGCGCACATCGTCGTCGGCCACGAAGACGTTGACGAATTTATGTAGGTTGCCTTCGCTGTCAAGCAAGCGATCTGAAAAACCTGGGTGCGCGGCATTTAAGCCTGCCAAGATTTCGGCGAGCGTTGAGCCTTCAACTTGCACGGTTGAGACGCCACCTGAAAGTGGTCGCAATGTTGTGGGGATTCGTACGGTTACGGTCATAGCCGAAACGCTATCTGCAGATTTTTATTTTGCTCGTGGCTAGTTATCGCGAGTCGCAATGAATTCGGCGAGTTCTGTCAATTGCTTGATTGCAGTTTCATTCAGCGATGATTGTGCAATTGCAGCTATTGACTGCTCAACAAGCGACGAGATTTTTGTTTCAAGTGCTTCGAGTGCCCCAGTGTCAACAATCACCTGCTGAATTTTTGCGAGATCTTGCTGCGAAAGTTGTTGATCGCCAACTCGATCGAGCACTTCGCGTTGTGCAACTGTTGCACGTTCACATGCCATCGCTAAAAGTGGCGTCGGTTTGCCTTCACGCAAATCGTCGCCGATTGGTTTGCCCGTGAGATTTGTTGAGTCGTCGCCGAATGCACCCAACACATCGTCGCGCATTTGAAACGCATCACCAAGTGGCAGACCAAAACTTGAAAGCTGTTCAAGTAAAACATCGGCTTGTTCTGGCGCCGCAAGACTCGCACCAAGATGCAACGGTCGTTCGACGGTGTATTTGCCGCTCTTGTAGCGACAAACGCGTTCGGCTTTGGCTAGATCTCGTTCGCGTTGCGCCGAACCAAGCAAATCTAAATATTGGCCAATGTTGACTTCGATCCGCATTTCGTTCCAGATTTTTGAAGTAATCGAGTTGACCCCGGTCATTAACTGATCGGCGTAAACGAAGGCCAAGTCGCCGATTAAAATAACTGCACCCTCACCGAAACGTCTGGCTTCACCCGCCCACTTGCTGTCTAAATGCTTGGCGATATAGCGAGTGTGCGAAGTTGGCTCACCGCGACGCGTTGATGATCCATCAATAATGTCGTCGTGCAAAAGCGCCGATGCGTGCAACAGTTCAAGAGCCGCTTGGGTATCGAGCAATTGTTTTGATTTTTCGTTGCCACCAGCACCCACGAATGCCAAATAACAAAACGCAGGTCGCAGGCGCTTGCCACCTGCGCCGACCAATCGCGTCAGTTCACCGAGTGGCACACTCAAATCGCTGTCAAGACCTGACCAACGATCTTGTTCGTCTTGCAAGAACTCTCTGAGTCGCGATTCAACGCGGGTGGCGACCGACTTTAACCAGATTGGTGGATTAACAGACACGCCTAAAGGTTACGCCGACTCACTCTTTAGCTAAGCCCTTGACTACTTCTTCGATTTGTAGTTTTGCGTTGCCAATGCGATCGCGGCAAAGTTCGATTAATTGCGATGCGCGTTGCACATGCGCGGCGAGTTTGTCGACGTCAACATCGTTGTCTTCGAGTTCGGCGAGAATCGCCTCGAGTTCTTCGAGTGCTTGGGCATAACCGATATTTTCGTCACTCTTTGCTTTTGCCATTTTGGTTTCCTTTCGATGAAATTTCTTGAACGGTGCTTGTCGCCGAACCATTGGCGAATGTCGTGACTAGTTTGTCATTAGTTTTCAGCTTGGACACGTCACGAATCGTCTGGCCACTTGCGTTGCGGGTGATGCTCCAGCCGCGGGCCATCGTGTTGATGGGGTCGAGCAGCCGCACGCGATCTGCCAAGGCGTCAAGTGAACTTTTTTCGAGACGCAAGATCTCTGCGGGGCGATGTTTGATTCGTTGCGAAGTCATTGCCAGGCGTTTGCTGGCGCGAGCAAGTGCGTCTAAAACTTTGCTGCTGATTCTGTTGGCACGATCTGCGAGTCGACTCGTCGAAGATTCGAGTTCGCGGAGTGCAAAAGTGGCGATGCCATCCCAGGCTTGTTCTGTTGATTCAATGAAATCTCTGACGAGTTCAATTATCGCGGTGGCGCATGCAGTTGGGGTTTTATGCGACAAGTGCGCGACTTCGTCGGCGACGCTGACATCAATTTCGTGACCAATGCCGGTAAAAACTGGCAACTGACAATTGGCAATCGCTGTGGCGATTTCAATTGAATCAAAAGCGATCAAATCATTTTTCGAGCCGCCGCCGCGCACAAGCATCAGCACATCAAGGTCGCCACGGGCATCCATTTTTTGCAGTGCTGCGACGATCGAACTCACCGAATCATCGCCTTGCATTCGCGCGTCGTGCACAAAAATAGTGAAACCAATGCTCGAGTCTTTGAACGTTTTCAGTACATCGGCGTGCGCAGCACTACCGACGCTGGTGATGATGCCAACACGAAGCGGCACGAGCGCCAGATCGACTGCACGATTGGCGTCGTAAAGTTTTTTAAGTTTAAGTTGTTTGACGACTGCTTCGCGTTGGGCGATCAAATCACCGAGTGTGAAACGCGGGTCAATTTTCGCAACCTTGAAACTGAACCTGCCGTTTCCTGAATAAAGGTCTGGTTCGCCGAATACACGAACCCTTAGCCCGTCGGCGAGTTGCAGGCCGCTTTCGGCAAGGTTGGCTTTCATCGCCGAATAAACGCCCTGCCATATTGAGGCGCTCAATACCGCTTTCTTGTCGCCGTCATTATCTACCAGAGTGAAATAAACATGACCCGGAATTTTGAGCTCTTGAACTTCGCCGTGCAACCAAACACCCTGACCAAAGCGCTGTTTGACGGCTTGATTTACGGTCTTGATGAACTCACTAACCGAAAAAGTGTCATCTGCTGACAATACGCTTGGGGTTTGGTGAACCATCAACTAAACACTAGACGCAAGTTTGCGGTCTCAATCGTGGCCATGGCGATGCTTGCAACTCTGACGGCGGCTTGCTCTGAACCAACAATTATTGGTTCGTCTAACGACACGATTGACGATCAAGACATCACCGCGACAAGTGAAGCGCCAGAATCATCGACGACGCCGCCAACTACCAACGCAGTTTCATCCAAAAAAATTGTTTGGAGCCCGTGCTTAAACGACCCGGCCGGTGAAAGTGAATGTGGCGCACTCGCAGTGCCGTTTGATTACGACAACCCGACTGTGGGTTCGTTCACACTTTTTATTACGCGATTGCCAGCAGTAGACCCAGCCAACAAAATTGGTTCGATGCTCGTCAACCCAGGTGGTCCTGGTTTTGGTGGTTCGAGTGTCGCCCAAGATGCGCAGTATTACTTCAGTTCAGAATTGCTGGATCGTTTTGACATCATCGGCTGGGATCCACGCGGCACCGGCAAGTCGACACCCGCAATCAACTGCATCGACGAATATGACCAATATTTTGGCATCGACTCAACGCCAGAGACACCAGAAGAAAAACAAGCAATCATCGATGCAAGTCAAAAATTTAACGACGAATGTGTCGCGCGTAGCGGGGAAATCTTGCCCTACATCTCGACCCAAGCGACTGCACGCGATATGGATTCAATTCGTCAAGCACTCGGCGAAGAGAAAATTACTTACTTTGGCTTTTCGTATGGTTCAGAACTGGGTGCCACTTGGGCGACGATGTTTCCGAATACCGTGCGGGCGGCGGTTCTTGACGGCGCGTCTGATCCAAATGCGACTTCGCTTGATCAAGGTTTGGCTCAGGCAAAAGGTTTTGAAAAACAACTTGATGCATTTCTTGCCGAATGTTCAAAGCGCGTTTCGTGTGCATTTCATAGTGGTGGCAACTCAGCGACTGCGCTTGACAAACTTTTGACAGATGTTGATGTCAAGCCAATCGTTGTATCTGCCGATCGCACGCCAATCACTCAGGGTGTGATGTATACAGCGCTCGCGCAATCGATGTATTCAGACAGCTTGTGGCCAGAACTTGAGCGAGCACTGGCCGACGGCGTGGCGGGTGACGGTGCGGGCTTGCTAAAACTTTACGACGACTACTACCAACGCAAACCTGGTGGCACATACGGCAACGAACTCGAAGCGTTCTTGGCAATTTCGTGTCTTGATGATCCAGGGCCGACAAGTGTCGCTGCAGTTGACGAACAAATACCAGTGTTTACAAAAGCAGCGAAACGGTTTGGCGCGAGTTTTGCATACGGATACTCGTGTGCGCTGTGGCCAATTCCGCAGGTGCAGCGTTTAGAAATCACCGGCATGGGTGCTGGGCCGATAATTGTGATCGGTACAACTGGTGATGCGGCCACACCAATTGAATCTTCACGCAACGCCGCAAAAGCGCTCGAGGATGGCATCTTCTTGACGGTTACTGCCGATCAACACACTGGCTACGGTTTGAATAAATGTGTTGTTAATGCTGTTGATCGATATTTGATTGATCTAACACCGCCGCCAGTCGGCAAAGTTTGC
>CAMBDT010000081.1 GCA_945865395.1 Acidimicrobium ferrooxidans DSM 10331
GCCGCACCACTAACCGACAATGGCGGCACAGAAACCAGCACTGCAGTCACCGCCAACACGACGATGCCGATCATGCTCTCAACAACAATTGTTTTTGAAAACTTAATCTCTTTCAAGTCTTGCTGTTCGACTTTTTTGGATTTAAACAACTGCCGAGCACGAGTGCCCGCGGCAATTGCAACTACCACCAACAAAACTTTGACGCTCAAGACAATGCCATATGTTGTCGAATAAATATTCTGAATGCCTTCCATCATTCGCCACGCTTGGGCAACGCCAGTTGCCACCATGATCGGCATTGAAATCGTCGCCGTAAACGAGAACCATGAAATAACTCGTGGCGATTTGCCTTGCCACTCGCGACCCAAAAGCACGAGCGTCACCAACCCACCCATCCAGGCCGACACACACAAAAAGTGAACAATGTCGGTGCCGATGCTCAACACCGAGAACTCGCGCATGCCGGGGTGACCAGAAATTGAAAAAGTTGCAAACAGACCAATACCAGCAAGGCTCGCCAGCATTCGATAGATCGACTTCTGGTGTAGATCTCGTCGCCAGATCAACAGCAAAAAGACCATCAAAATTGCTCCGCGCACAGCCAACCAAGTGCCAAGTCGCGTCTGCAAGACATCATCTACCGAGCCAAAAATTTCACTCACACTCATCGCTTGGCCCAACGCATACGGCGCCTGCAACAGCAACACGAAAACAGAACCAACAAGCGCGACCATCCACGCAACAAAAATAATTTTGTCAATTCTCGAAATGCCAACAACTCGTATCGCCAACAACATCGCACCGACCAATACCATCACGCCCAAAAAACTCAGCCACCTGGCTAAACCCATCATCAACCGCACTGATGCTGGTGTATTGCTTGAGGCCAAAATCTCTTCACCCAAATCTGCAAGATCAAGACCTCGTGTGCCAATCTGAAATGCAAATGCCCCCTGCACAGGGTGACTATCGGCAGAAGCAACTCGCCAAACAACCAAATAACTTCCAGGTTCAAGTTCTGGTATCTCAACTCGCACTGTCTTTGCATCAACCGCGCCATCTAACGCGCCATATTTTGGTGTCGGTAACACAATCAGTTGCGAGTTCGAGTCAAACAATCTGATACTGCCAAACGAAACCTCAACTGCTTCACCGAAATTGAGAGCAATTTCTTTCGGCGCTTGCTCGAGCACCGACGAAGCCGCTGGTTCGCTCGACTTCAAACCGGCATGTGCCTCAACAACTTCTGCAGAAACAGCAACAACAGCGCCGCAGACGAGCGCTGCGACAAAACCATATCTGAGCGAGCTCCTCACAACGGTTCTGGTTTGGCGAGACCATCAACTTCAACACGGCCCATCAACCACGCCAAGCGTTGTGACGGCACCAGTTTTTTCGCAATTTCGGGTAAATCTGTCATACCCATCGGCTTGCGACTGCGCCACAGCATTATTTGCTGATCAAGTTCAAGTCGCACATACAACGGCGTTAAGTCGTCGTAGCCAAAACCCAAGTTCAAGTCTGCATGGTGAATTTCAACTTCACGCCAACGCAAAAAAACTAGCGACGACATCTCAATCACCGCACCCCGCAAGTTTCGCCCTTGCCCATGCCATGTTCTTTCATTGGCGCTCGCCCACGCAGCTTCGAGACCGTAAATGCTCAAGCGCAGATCCATCACCAATTCTTCGGCGCTTCGCGTCGCGCCACGTTCAATGTCGCCGTTGCGTTGTTCAACGCTCGCATATTGTTCGCCCACTTCTCCGCGCACAGCGGCCTGCAATAAATTCACATGACTATCTGCATTTCGCGCCAAATGCGTCAACACATGTCCACGCGACCAATTCGGCAGCAGCGAATCTTCACGACATTGGTTGTCAGTCAGATTTTCAAGCGCACCAAGCAATCGTTGATGCGCCGCCGCACAACCCGAAACATGCTCGTTTAAAATGTTCGCAAATTTGCGCTGATCAGACTCAGACATCTGTTACAAACTAGTTGCTATTCGCCCTTTGTGGAATAACGACCACCGTGCCATCCGCCTCGTGGTGCACACGGGCTGAGACTCCGTAAAACTCAGCCAGCGTCTCTGATCGCAAAACGGTTTGAGCATCACCAGAAGCCACGCAAGAGCCTTGATGCATTAACACGAGTCGATCTGCATACAAACCCGCCAGCGTCAAATCATGCATCGCCGAAACAACCGTCAGACCTTGCTCGCGGCGCAGGTCATCGACCAGCTCAAGTGCTTGTTGTTGGTGACCAATATCCAGCGCTGCTGTTGGCTCGTCGAGCAACAACACTGGGGCTTCTTGTGCCAACGCGCGTGCAATCACAATTCGTTGACGCTCACCACCCGAAAGCGTGCCAACCATACGCTTTTTAAACTCTGTCAAGTCGAGTCGCGTCAAAACTTTTTCAATCACGAGCTTGTCGTGCGCCGACTCTGAAGCGAAATGTTTGATATACGGGTTTCTACCCAACAACACATATTCATAGACCGTCATATCGCTCGGCATCAACGGTGTCTGTGGCACGTACGCAATATTTTGTGCCCGCCACTTCGCCGACGTTGTTGGTATTTCTTGTTGATCAATCGCCACTGAACCCGAATAATCAACCAGCCCTGCTGCTGCTCGCAACACCGAAGACTTGCCAGCGCCGTTCGGGCCGATCAAACACAGCCACTCGCCAGAGTGCAAAATGTCATTAAAACTGTTGACGGCATAAACACCGTCGTATGCAATTGATAAGTCACAAAATCCGAGTGTGCTCATGCTTGATTCTTTCGCACTCGCAGCAATAACAAAAAGAACGGCGCACCAAAAAATGCCGTCACTACACCGATCGGCGTTTCAGCGGGGTCAGCCAACACGCGACTCGGTATGTCTGCGAGCACCAAAAAAATCGCGCCACATAAAATGCTCAACGGCAACACGCGCCGATAACTCGAACCAACAAGCAGGCGCACAGTATGCGGCACGATTATTCCGACAAAACCAATCAAACCGCTCACGGCAACAGCAGCCGCCGTACCCAAAGTGGCAGCCAAGACAACCGTCAAACGCACGCGCCGAATATTCACTCCCAGCGCTGTTGCTTCATCATCGCCGACTCGCAACACATCTAACAGTCGTCGATGCATCAACAAAACGATGCAGCTAAACACGACATACGGCAAGATCAATCGCACGTCACCCCAAGTCGCGCTCGACAGCCGACCCAAAATCCAACTATAAACCTGGCGCACAACATCATTATTTCGTTGCAACACAAAAGTTTGAACCGCCGTTGTCAACGAAGTCACTGCAATACCAGCCAAAACCAAAGTCGCACTCGAGCGCGCCTTACTAAACGTGTTGCCGATCATGTATGTTGCAAAAACAGCAACAAGACCACCAGCGAATGCGGCCAATGGCAACGGGTCAATCAACCAATTCTCGGTCGCTGAACGACGCAATGTGAAAACCAATGTCGCACCTAATCCTGCGCCTGCAGCAACACCCAACAAATACGGGTCAACCAACGGGTTACGAAATACGCCTTGATAACTTGCGCCAGCAACCGAAAGCATCGCGCCAACAAGTACAGCCAACACCACTCGCGGCATTCGAATTTGCCAAACAATATTCCACTCTTGAGGCGAAACGCCACTTTCAGCCGAGATCAACGGCAAACGATTCACTAACTCAATTGGCACTCGCCACCATTGCGGCCCAGCCGGACCAATCATTGTTCCAACCAGAACCGCAACAGTGAGCAGAGCGAAACCCACCAACGACAAATAAGCAACCCGTGTCCCTGCACGCGGCGCAAAATTATCGTTGGCGCGTAACATTTCGGTTTACTTGCCTGCCTCAACCAGTGCAAGAGCATCGCTGATGCTCTTAACAAGTTCGACCACGCGTGGCCCCCAACGAGAGGCGACGTCGTCGTCGAGCTGCACGATATTTTTGTTCACGACGGCATCCATTTTTTGCCACCCATCACGAACAGCAACTGTTTCCGGTGTTTGTGCGCAACATTTAGTATCGGCAAGAAAGATCATCGTCGGGTTACTCGACACAATCACTTCGCTTGAAAGTTGCGGATAATCATTGCCTTCTTCAACACCATCCGCGATATTTTCGAGGCCAAACAATTCAAAAATCTGGCCGACAAAAGTATTCGAAGTCACCGTGTAATAAGTGTTGTCAAGTTCATAGAAATATGTAATCGACTCACCCATTGCAGTCGCCGACGCAGACGATGTCGCTACCGCAGCATCAATGTCTGCTTGCATCTGGCTCGTCAATTGCACGGCGACATCAAGATGACCAGTCAATGCTCCTAGTTGCTCAATTTGCTCGTACGCCTGCTCGAGACTTGATGCTCCGTTGCCGATATAAACCGGAATATCAAGAGCGTTCAACTGCTCGACAAGGTTGCCCGGATCATACGAAATCACAACCAGATCTGGCTCATAGCCGGCTATTGATTCAACATTGGGCTCGTACCCCGAAAGTTTCGTGCCGAGCGCTACCGCCTCTGCCGGAAAGTTTGAATATTCGTCGACGGCAACTACTTGTTCACCAGCACCGATCGCATAAAGCATTTCGGTGTGTGTTGGCGACAGCGAAACAATTCGCATCGGCTGCGCCTCAAGGGTGATTCCTCCAGCGGTTACTGGATAAGTTGCTTCGGCGATCGTCGTTTCAGTCTCTGAGATTGTCGTCTCAGAAGAACTCTCCGAATCTCCGCATGCAGCAAACAAAGTTGCCGCACAAATTAAAAGACCGGCAAAGCCGGCCCGAGATAATACTTTCATTTTCATTTCCTCCTATCCCTCACGCGGGGATTTTTTAGGTTTGGTGCTAGACCTAGGCGACCGGACTCATCACCGACTTCGCAAAATAATGCGACTTCAGTGAAATACCGTTGCGGGACAGTGCCGGACTTTCACCGGACTTCGCTGGGTTTTACACATTGCAACTATTGCTGCAACGCCCCGACCCTACCAGAACTATCTAGCCGGTGACGAAACTTGCGAGGCGATTTATGCCTTCACGCAAATCATCGTCGCCGAGCGCGAAAGAAAATCGCGCATACCGCGCCAACCCAAACGCCT
>CAMBDT010000082.1 GCA_945865395.1 Acidimicrobium ferrooxidans DSM 10331
TTGATCAAAAGCGAAGACCGCGACGTTGAAAACTTGTCCTCGTCAATTACAAAGGCAAAAGCAACCGTTAAGTTTTGCCAACGCTGTTCAAATTTTTCAGAGGCAGATTTATGTCAGTTCTGTAGCGATGATCGACGAGACGCAACGACCATCTGCGTCGTCGAAGAGTCGCGCGATGTGGTGGCGATTGAAAAAACCCGAGAATTCAGTGGGCAATATCATGTCTTGCTCGGCACGATTAATCCATTAGATGGTGTGGGCCCAGAACAGTTGAAAATTCGTGAACTATTGCAACGAATCGAACCGCAACAAGTCAAAGAAGTGATTTTGTGTCTGAACCCAAATACCGAAGGCGATGTCACTTCGATGTATTTGGCTCGCGTGCTGCGACCACTTGGCGTTAAGGTCACGCGAATCGCCAGCGGTCTACCGGTTGGTGGCGACCTTGAATACGCCGACGAACTTACATTGGGTCGAGCACTTGAAGGTCGACGCGAAGTCGTCGGTTGATAACTGGTTAGAAATTAACCGACGCGTAAAATCAGCGCGTCACCTTGGCCGCCACCGCCACAAAGTGCGGCAGCACCCAGGCCTCCGCCGCGACGGCGAAGTTCATAGAGCAAAGTAAGTGCCAAGCGATTGCCGCTCATGCCAATTGGGTGGCCGAGTGCGATTGCACCACCATTGACATTGACATTTTCGTCGGTGATGCCAAGATCGCGCATTGAAGCGACGCTAACCGCGGCGAATGCTTCATTGATTTCAAAAAGATCGACATCTGAAACCTTTTTACCCACTCGTTCGAGCGCTTTGATGATGCTGCGACTCGGTTGATGCAATAAAGAGGCGTTGTCTGGACCGGCAACCATGCCATATGAAACAAATTCTCCAAGTGGTTTAACACCGCGCTTTTCAGCTGCACGCTTTGACATCATCACAACGGCTGAACCTGCATCACTGATTTGGCTGGCGTTGCCGGCCGTCACCGTGCCTGTTTTGTCGAACGCCGGCTTAAGCGAGGCGAGTGACTCCATTGTTGTTGAGGCGCGAACACCTTCGTCGTTGCTGACGACAACTGGTTCGCCTTTGCGCTGCGGAATCGTGATCGCAACAATTTCTTCGGCAAGTTTGCCGTTCGCAATTGCAGCCGCTGCGCGCTGATTGCTCTTCATCGCCAAATCGTCTTGAGCATCACGGCTGATTTCGCCGGCTGCGTAGCGCTCGGTGCCAAGACCCATGAGGCAAGAATCGAATGCACACCACAGACCGTCACGCTGAATTGCGTCGAGCATTTGCACATCACCGAATCGATATCCACTTCGAGCACCCATCGCCAGATACGGAGAATTAGTCATGCTCTCCATGCCACCGGCAACAACAATGTCGGCGTCACCATTGGCGATCATTTGATCGGCGAGATAAATCGCGTTGAGTCCAGACAGACAAACTTTGTTGATATTCACGCTCGGCACATTCATTGGTATGCCGGCCTTGACCGCGGCTTGGCGCGACGGCACCTGACCTTGGCCAGCCATCAAAACTTGTCCCATGATCACATGCTCAACTTCGTGTGGTGCAACACCTGCACGCTGCAAAGCTTCGGCGATTGCAAAACCGCCCAGGTCTGCGGCGCTAAACGATGCGAGTGCTCCGCTGAGTTTGCCGATTGGTGTTCGTGCCCCAGAGATGATGTATGAGCCGGCCATGAAGTCTCCTTAAAGTTGTGCTCAACAGTAGAGGCAAATTGGCGAGTTTTGCTAACTGAATGCGTGCTGGGTTCAAGTCTTTTGCCAGTGGTTAGGTATCGTCAATGCATGCAAGAAATCCTCAAAGCCATCGTTGAGCAGGCATCGCCAGAGACTTTTGCCAATCTTGAAATACCCAAGACTTATCGCGCGGCCCACATTTTAAAATCAGAAGAAGCGATGTTTGCTGGTGTTGCTTCGAAACAAAAAGATCCGCGTAAGTCGATTCATATCGGTCAAGTTGCCACACCCGAACTTGCACCCGACGAATGTTTGGTCGCGGTTATGGCCAGCAGCATCAATTTCAACACCGTTTGGAGTGCGATCTTTGAGCCGATCAGCACTTTCGGTGCGCTCGCCCGACTCGGTAAAGAAAGTGCATGGGCAAAGCGCCACGATCTTGATTATCACGTGCTCGGCAGCGACGCTTCAGGTGTTGTCTTGCGCACGGGCACCGCGGTGCGATCTTGGAAACCTGGGGATCAAATCACGGTGCATTGCAATCATCTTGATGATCAAGATCCATCGGCGCACAACGATTCGATGATGGCGACGAATCAACGCATTTGGGGGTATGAAACAAATTTTGGTGGCTTGGCAGATCTCGCAGTCGTCAAAGCAAATCAGTTGATGGCCAAACCAAAACACTTGTCATGGGAAGAAGCGGCCGTCAACGCGTTGTGCAATAGCACCAGTTATCGAATGTTGGTTTCAAAAAATGGTGCGGCGATGAAGCAGGGCGATGTCGTTTTAATTTGGGGTGCCACGGGTGGCATCGGCGCCTATGCCACTCAATATGTTTTGAACGGTGGCGGCATTCCAGTTGGTGTCGTTAGTTCGCCTGAGAAAGCGCAAATTTTGCGCGAGATGGGTTGCGAAGCGATTATTGATCGCAAAACTGCGAACTATAAATTCTGGAACGACGACAACACGCAAAACGAAAGTGAGTGGCGTCGACTCGGCAAAGATATTCGCGCTCTCGTCGGCGAAGATCCAGATATTGTCTTCGAACATCCTGGTCGTTCGACCTTTGGTGCGTCTATATATGTAGTCAAGCGCGGCGGCACTGTCGTCAGTTGTGCTGCGACGAGTGGCTTCATGATGGAGTTCGACAATCGTCACTTCTGGATGCGACTAAAGCGTTTGATCGGCTCGCACTTCGCAAATTATCGCGAAGCATTCGAGGCAAATCGTCTGATCAGCAAAGGCATGATTCACCCAGTGATGTCGCAGGTTTTTTCGCTTGACCAAACAGGCGAGGCAGCGTATCAAGTGCACAACAATTTGCATGAAGGCAAACTCGGCGTGTTGTGTCTTGCGCCCGAAGAAGGCATGGGCATTACCGACCCTGAACTGCGGGCCAAAATTGGTGAAGAGAAATTATCTATCTTCAGGCGAGCCAACTAGGGGTCTGTGTCGTGTCTTCAAACCCAGAAATGTTGTTGACTGAAATCGATCATGTGGCCATTGCGGTCAACGATCTTGAAGCGGCGATCGATTACTACAAGCGCGCTTTTGGTGCGACGGTCACTCATCGCGAAATTGTCGAGCAAGACGGCGTCGAAGAGGCGCTGCTCAAAGTCGCCGAAAGTTATGTGCAGTTGTTGACGCCGACCCGACCTGATTCGCCGGTTGCCAAGTCGCTTGAAAAGCGAGGCGAAGGTTTGCATCACATCGGTTATCGGGTTGCCGATTGTGCCAAAGCGTTGCAGTCAATGGTTGCTGCTGGCGCGATGCCGATCGATAAAGCACCGCGCAAGGGTTCGCGTGGCACGACAGTTGCATTCATTCACCCCAAAGGAAGCTTCGGCACTCTGATCGAGTTAGTGCAAGAGTAGAAGTCATTTTGAGCCGAGCGCTGACTCTTTTGTTTGGCGCGATTATCGGTTTGAGTCTTGGGCTTGTCGCGAAATCTGTAATCACGAAAGTCGATTCTGCGACACGACCTGCGGCGCGAATTTTGGTGACAACTAGTTGCATTATTGGTGCGATACTCAACGATTTAATATTTTCACGATTTTCAGAATTCGAGTTGCGATTGTGCTTTGCGGTCTTGTGTTCTGGTTTGCTGGTGCAATCTTTGATTGATATCTACACGCATCGTCTTGTGCGACAAATTTCGCACATCATGGCGGTGACTGGCGTTTTACTTCTGAGTTTTAACGCGATCAATAATTCGAATTCTAATTTGCTTGTCTCGGCCGCTGTCTGTGCAACTCTCGGTGTAGCGATCTCGTTCGTCTCAAACAAAATCTCAGCTGGTTCGCTTGGTGCAGGCGATGTTCGACTCATGGCTGTCCTTGGTTGGCATCTTGGCTTTCTAGGTTATTCAGAGGCGATGTGGGCGTTGTTCGCTTCGTGCGGGTTTGCGGGCGTGTTCGGCGTGGCGATGATCGGGTTGCGTCGCGGTTCGTTGCAACAGCGCATCGCCTTTGGTCCATTTCTTGCACTTGGCACCCTCACGGCGATTTTTGTCAGCGAAGTTTCGTCATACACGTTTGTGGCATAACTTATAACAATGCAAGTACATCTAATTGACGGCACTTATGAGATGTATCGGCAACATTATGGTTCGGCGATTCGTGATCGTGAGCCGCCGCCATTTGCAGGCACGATTGGCGTGTTGTCAAGCACAATTCAGTTGCTTTCGGAGGGCGCGACAAACATTGGCGTAGCCACAGATCATGTGATTGAAAGTTTCCGCAACGATTTGTATGACGGGTATAAAACCAGCGAGGGCATGGAGCCTGTTTTGCTCGAACAGATACCGATTATTGAAAACGCGTTGCGCGCGATGGGCATAACCGTTTGGGCCATGGAGAAATACGAAGCCGATGACGCACTCGCATCTGCGGTGGCGGTTGCCTGCGAAGATCGCCGCGTTCATCAGGTGCGAATTTTGACGCCAGATAAAGACTTGGGTCAATGCGTCAGCGGTCGCCGTGTTGTTCAGGTTGATCGGCGCAATAATTTGGTGCTCGACGAAAATGAGATTCGCAAAAAGTTTGGTGTTGGCCCAGAGTCGATTGCTGATTATTTGGCGCTTGTCGGTGACACCGCTGACGGGTTTCCTGGCTTGGCTGGTTGGGGGGCCAAGAGCGCTTCAACTGTGTTGGCAAAATATCTTTCGCTTGACGAAATTCCTGATGATCACGAACAATGGAAACTCGATGGTTTAACAACTTTGCGTGGCGCCGAGAAACTCGCACGAACTTTGCGTGAAAACCGAAAACTTGCCGAACTTTTTCGCACGATTGCCACGCTCGTGCAAGATGTACC
>CAMBDT010000083.1 GCA_945865395.1 Acidimicrobium ferrooxidans DSM 10331
GGGCGAATCGGCACGTGCACAACCGCGTTCGGTACGACGGCGTCGTGGCTTGTCGATGTCGTCAATGTTTTTACGGGCAATCTCGACCGCGTCGGCGGGGCGATGTTTCCGCTACCGGTAGCCGGCAGTGGCAACACCCATGGTGAACCTGGCAGAGGCAAGGGTTTTCGCATCGGTCGCGGACATTCGCGAGTTAGCAAACACCCTGAGGCGCTCGGCGAGTATCCAGCGGCGGCGATGGCCGAAGAAATTGAAACCCCTGGTGAAGGCCAGATTCGAGCCATGGTCGTGGTTGGTGGTAATCCGATTTTGTCGACGCCCAACAGCGAGCGACTTGCAAAATCATTTGCTGATCTTGACTTTATGGTCAGCGTTGATTTGTATCTGAATGAAACTTCGAAGTTTGCCGATGTTATTTTGCCGCCGCCATCACAATTGCAACGCAGTCACTATGACTTGGCGTTGTTGACATTCGCCGTGCGCAATGTCGCCAACTACAGCGAGGCAGTGTTGCCACTTGACGCCGAACAATTAGATGAATGGCAGATCTTGGCAAAACTCGCTGCGATCGCCTCTGGTCTCGGCGCAGATGCCGATGTCGCAGCAATCGATGATCTGGCTATCGCGAGCGTGGTGCAAAGTGCGACGAAAGATTCATCCTCAAATGTTTATCGACGAGATGATCAACAGTTGATCGATGAGTTGTCGCGGTCTGGTCGCCGCGGCCCCGAGCGAATACTTGATTTTTTATTGCGCACCGGCCCGTTCGGTGATGGCTTTGGTGTCGTGCCAGATGGCGTGACACTCGACAAATTGATTTCAGCGCCACACGGCATCGACTTTGGTGCACTCGAGTCGCGGTTACCCGAAGTTTTGCGCACGCCTTCGGGCAAAGTTGAACTTGCGTCACCGCAACTGATTGACGATCTCTCGCGACTGGGTCAGTTGCTCGCGAACAATGTTGACGACCAACAATTGACTCTTGTCGGGCGACGACACTTGCGTTCGAACAATTCGTGGATGCACAACATCGAAGTCTTGGTCAAAGGTAAAGATCGATGCACCCTGCAAATGCATCCGACTGATGCGTCGCGACTCGGGGTAGCGGGTGATTCAAAAGTGCGCGTTACAAGTCGGGTTGGCAGCGTTGACGCGCCACTTGAAATTACAGATTCGGTCAGAACTGGCGTCGTGAGTTTGCCGCACGGTTGGGGACACTCGATGCCCGGCACCAGCACCCGCGTTGCGACTTCGCGTGCTGGTGTGAACTCAAATATTCTGACCGATGAAAAAGAGATCGACCCATTGTCAGGAAACAGCGTTTTGAATGGAATACCGGTCACGGTTACGCGAATTTCATAATGCGTCCGTTGCGCACAGGTAATCCACAGAAGAAACCCGTAATTCACAAGGCTGTCCACTTCCAATTCACAGGGCCCCATACGTATGCTTCGGGCAAGCAAAAACAGCTATTCGAAAGGGCAGAAAATAAGGCTTCTAAATGATTGACAAAGCCAAATAACAGTGCTGTAATCTGAACCTACCAGTTGTGGGCGTAACTGCAATGGGGGGCAGTTAGGCACAACATCTTGTGGTCTCTTTTGAGACCCTGATGGTGCGTCAGCCGCACCTCAAAGCACAGCGTCAACAATGAATATTTATAAGTAACTAACTACGAAAAGAAAGAAAAGGTAAAAGAATATGTCTCTCGCACCAGAGCGTTTGTCAATCGGAATCCGTCGTCACTTCACGGCGCCTGGCGTTCACCCTTACGACCAAGTGGTCTGGGAGCGTCGTGATGCGCAAATTAAAAACTGGAAAGACGGCAGCGTTGCATTCGAACAACTTGGTGTTGAGTTTCCTGTTTCGTGGTCTCTGAATTCGACGAACATTGTTGCTCAAAAATATTTCCGTGGTACGCCTGGCACATCAGAGCGCGAAGATTCGATGCGACAGGTTGTCGACCGTGTCGCCGACACGATCACGAAGTGGGGCACCGAGTGCGGCTACTTCATTGATCAAGACGAAGCCGAATCTTTTTGCAACGAACTTAAATTTATTTTGATCACGCAACGCGCGGCGTTCAACTCGCCTGTGTGGTTCAACATCGGTGTCAACGGTGTGCCGCAACAGGCAAGCGCATGTTTCATCTTGGCTGTCGATGACACGATGGATGCGATCTTGAATTGGTACAAAGAAGAAGGCACCATCTTCAAGGGCGGCTCGGGTGCGGGCATCAACTTGTCGAACATTCGCAGCAGTGCAGAACATCTCAAGGGTGGTGGTACTGCTTCTGGTCCTGTCAGTTTCATGCGCGGCGCAGATGCATCAGCGGGCACAATCAAGTCGGGCGGCAAAACTCGACGTGCAGCGAAGATGGTCATCCTCAACGCAAGTCACCCAGACATCGAAGAGTTCATCTGGTGCAAGTCGCGCGAAGAAAAGAAGGCTCGTGCGTTGCGCGACGCAGGCTTCGACATGGACCTTGACGGCTCTGACTCGTTCTCGGTGCAATATCAAAATGCCAACAACTCGGTGCGAGTAACTGACGAGTTCATGCAGGCAGTAAAAGACGACGCCGACTGGAATTTGACCGCCGTTAAAGATGGTCGCGTCGTGCGCACCGTTCGCGCCCGAGATTTGTGGCGCCAGATCGCCACTGCCTCATGGGAGTGCGCAGACCCAGGTTTGCAATTTGACACGACGATCAACAAGTGGCACACAGCCCATGCAGCCGGTCGCATCAACGGCTCGAACCCATGCAGCGAATACATGCACATTGACAACTCGGCGTGCAACTTGGCGTCGATCAACTTGTTGAAATACCTGAACGACGACGACACATTTGATGTTGAGTCATACATGCACACGATCGAAGTGATGTTCACCGCGCAAGAAATTCTCGTCGGTAACGCAGATTATCCAACAGAAAAAATTGCCGAGAACAGTCGCTTGTTTCGTCAACTTGGTCTCGGCTATGCAAACTTAGGTGCGTTGTTGATGGCGCTTGGCATGCCTTATGACTCGACAGGTGGTCGTGCATGGGCTGCGGCTTTGACTTCGTTGATGACCGGTCATGCTTATGCCACGAGTGCTCGTACGGCAAGTCGCATGGGGCCGTTCGCTGGTTTCTCAGCCAACGAGCGATACATGCTCAATGTGTTGCGCATGCATCGCGACGCCAACCTCGAAATCGACAACATTGATGTTGTGCAACCGAGTTTGGTTGATGCCGCGACCAACGCATGGGACACGGCAGTGCGTGACGGCGAAGAATACGGTGTGCGCAATAGTCAAGCATCAGTGTTGGCACCAACAGGCACGATCGGTCTGATGATGGACTGTGACACAACAGGCATCGAGCCAGACCTCGGTTTAGTCAAGTTCAAAAAACTTGTCGGTGGTGGCAATATGACGATCGTCAATCAGACCGTGCCGCGCGCACTGAACCAACTCGGTTACGAGGCGCCGGTTGTTGATCGCATCGTGGCTTATATCGATGAACATAAAACAATCGTCGGTTCGCCAGATCTCAAAGCCGAGCATCTGCCGGTTTTCGCCTGCTCAATGGGTGACAACACAATTCATTACGAAGGTCACGTTCGCATGATGGGCGCAGCGCAACCTTTCTTGTCGGGTGCAATTTCGAAGACCGTTAACATGCCAGAAGAAGCAACGATCGAAGACATCGAAGAGTTGCACATGTTGTCATGGGAGTTGGGCGTCAAGGCAGTGGCCGTTTATCGCGACAACTGCAAAGTTGGTCAACCACTTTCGACAATGAAGAAAGACGGCGAGCAAGGTTCGTCGACGGGTGGCGATGCATCAGGTGCAGCGACACAAATCGTCGAGCGCATTGTTGAGCGCGTCGTTCACCAACCAGTTCGCGAAAAACTTCCACGGTCACGCCGCGGTCGCACGTTCGAGTTCAGAGTGGCTGACTGCAAAGGCTTTGCAACAATCGGCGAATATTCAGATGGTCGACCAGGCGAAGTGTTCTTGACCGTGTCGAAGCAAGGCTCAACACTTGCCGGCATCATGGATGCATTCGCCAAGAGCATCTCGTACGGTCTGCAATACGGCGTGCCAATGCGTGCGTTCATCGAAGCTTTCGTCAACACGAGATTCGAACCCGCCGGCATGACCGATGATCCAGATATTCGTATGGCTTCGTCGATTGTCGACTATCTGTTCCGTCGATTGGCAGTCGAATATCTAACTGCTGATGAGCGCGCAGAGCTGGGCATCTACACCCGCGAAGAGCGCATGCAACCAACGCTGCCAGGCGTCGAAGAGTCGATCACTCAGACGATGCAGGGCACAGATGTGTTCGCCGATCCGAAGACGATTCCGTCGGCGAGCGACCTCGTGGCACAGATTGACGCCGGCACATATTCGGCGCCACCAAGTCATGGTGCCAAAAAAGCTGCTGGCACGGGCATGATCTGCTCGTCTTGCGGTTCGGCAAACATGCAACGCGCAGGCGCTTGCTATGTCTGCGGTGACTGCGGTTCGTCAAGCGGCTGTTCGTAAACAATCTGGGTTTCACCCCAGAATTTACCGAGAGTTAACTCTCTCTGACTATATTTAGCGCGTGAGCACTAACCGCCCGAGCGTTGAAGTTGCGTGGTTCGCTGCGTTGTGCGACGACGACTACGAGTTCTTGGGTGTTGCTGACGAAGATCTTCAATCGTCGTGGTTGCATTGCAGCGACATAGTTCGGCGCTCAGAATCAAATGGCTTTGACAATGTGTTGCTGCCGTCGGGTTACAGCCTTGGTGTAGATGCCACGGCGTTCGCTGCAGCGATTGCAACTTTGACAAATGAAATTAGTTTGTTGTTGGCAGTGCGACTGGGCGAGCTGGTTGTTCCGCAGTTGGCGCGGCAGATTGCGACACTTCAACAAATTTCAAATTCGCGGTTGGTGGTTAACGCGATTTCGTCCGAGATGCCGGGCGAGCAACTTTCAAGCGAAGCTCGCTATCGACGCACCACAGAATATTTGTTTGCGCTCGGCGAGCT
>CAMBDT010000084.1 GCA_945865395.1 Acidimicrobium ferrooxidans DSM 10331
TCATCAATCGTGCATGACGACATTCGAACATCCGCATGCGCCGATGCGCCATAACTCAACACAGTTGCCTCGGTTGCATCACGCATCGCCCACACCCGTTCGTCATCGTGATTCAAAATTGCCGTGCCCGACTTCGGCAGCGCTTCAATCAATTCGCGCTTGGCGCGAGCGACGCCGTCGATCGAACCAACACGCTCAGTGTGCGCATTAGCCACAGCAGTGACAATGCCAATCTGCGGTTTAGCCACCGCACACAATCTGGATATCTCGCCAAACCCACGCATTCCCATTTCGAGCACCAACGCTTGCGCCTCGTCTGGCGCATTCAAAATCGTCGTCGGCAAACCAAAATCATTATTAAATGAACGCTCGTTGGCGTGAGTTTTAAACGCAACACTCAGCGCACTCGCGACCAGATCTTTCGTAGATGTTTTGCCGACCGAGCCGGTCACGGCCACAACACGCTGTTGCAATTGCTCGTCAAGTCTTGATCGACCCCACGCGCCAAGCACAAGCAGTGCCGCAACCGTGTCGGCCACTTTTATCGCCGTGCGCCCTTGTGGTTCGCGCGAAGTCAGATAAGCGCCCGCGCTGCGCTTGATCGCATCTTCAATAAATTCGTGCCCGTCGCGCTGATCGATGATCGGCACGAACAATTGACCTGGCGAGATAGTTCGTGAGTCAAACGAAACGCCAGATAAATGAGCATTCGAGCCAACGAGTTCACCAGAAACGGCGCGTGCAACATCTGCTGCCATGAAGCGCATACGGCTTTAATCCTAACTGCGATATTGCTATGCGACTGTTTAACGCTGTGATGCGAGTACCGTAAAGACGAATGATTAGCGAAAATCGCAAGTCAAAAACGCACATCGTTGTTTTATTTGGTGGTGAATCTGCCGAACACGATGTCAGTTGCGTTACTGCGGCCCATGTTCTGCGCGCACTCGATCCGCAAAAATACGAAGTGTCGACTGTTGGCATCACTCGTGCAGGCCAGTGGGTGCAATCAGAATTGCCGCAATCACGCGATGTCAAGTCGCTCAGCGCAAAAGGTTCGGCTACAAGCGCGAATCTAATTTTCGAGAATGCAACCGACGCAACATCTCTCGTCGTAATCCCGTTATTGCACGGCCCGATGGGCGAAGACGGCACCGTGCAAGGCCTACTCGAACTCGCCCATGTCGCATATGTCGGCTCTGGCGTCCTGGCTAGCGCAGTCGCAATGGATAAATCAATTGCCAAACAGATCATGTCGGCGAACGGCATCGCTCAACAAAAGTTTCTGACCGTGCGCGACAGCGACAACACAGACTCAGCGATAGATCGTGCGATCAAAGAACTCGGCCTGCCGATGTTCATCAAACCCGCGAACATGGGTTCATCAATCGGCGTGAGCAAAGCAAAAACTCGACAAGAGGCAATCACCGCTTTAGCAAAAGCCTTCGAATACGACGAGTGGGTTCTAGTTGAAGAAGCAGTGACCGGTCGCGAAATCGAAGTTGCCGTGCTTGGCAACGAGTCACCTCGTGCATCGGTGCCAGGCGAAATCGTGCCGAGTCACGAGTTCTACGACTACGAAGATAAATACATTGGCGATGGCGCACAACTGCTGGTGCCGGCGCCACTTTCGCCAGAAGAAGTTGTCGAGGTGCAACAACTTGCCATCAAGATTTATCGCGCACTTCGAAGTGACGGCATGGCCCGCGTCGACTTTTTCTATGAAAAGGGCAAACGCGGTTTTTTATGTAACGAAATCAACACGATTCCGGGTTTCACGCCAATCTCGATGTATCCGAAACTCTGGCAAGCATCAGGCGTCACTTACGCAGAACTACTCGATGAACTTATCGCGCTCGCGCTCGCCCGTCACGCCAAGCGCCGCAACAAAACCTCGCGCTAGCGAATCGTCAGCCAAGCGTCAGCCAATTTCTCGTCACGAACCTGCTGGCGGAATATTTATTTTCATTCCGGCATACAAGAACACGTCGATGCTCGACCATTGATTCGCCGCCAATAGCGACGGCATCGACACACAGAACTTCTTAATGATCACATACAACGAGTCGCCCTGGGCGATTTCGTAAACACCTGCGGGTCGATTACCGCAGCCTGGCTGACCGACGGGGCTTGCCGTCGTCGTCTGCTGAACATTTGTCGACACAACTTGAGCCGACGGCGGGATACGCAACTTTCGACCCGGATACGGAAACTGCGTCGCTGCGACTAGTCCGTTCCATGCCAACAATTCGGTGACCGTGATACCAAACAGGGTGGCTACTTTGATCGGCGAGTCACCCGCTTGCACGATGTACTCCTGCTCGACACCAATTGCACCAGGTGGCAAAGTCGTCGTCGTATTTGGCAGCGTCGTCTGCACCGGCGGGATTGTCGCAAAATCGGTCGGCCCAATCGGCACAACGGTTGTCGCCGAACCCGAAACATCCACACCACACGCACCCATCACGAACGACGAAACAATTATCGCAATACAGACGGCTTGAAATTTGCGACCTAACATCACGCTCTATCGTAAGCGATTTTTACCACCGTGACTGAGCACAGGCTGAGCACTACCTGCGCACAGAAATTTACGCAAGTTAACTCAATTTAGCGATTTAGCCGATGCAACTATTGGCGCCGGTAAATCGGTTTCGCCCATCAAATACTTATCGACGCCACTCGCTGCCGCCCGACCTTCAGCAATCGCCCAGACGATCAGACTTTGTCCGCGACCCATGTCGCCGGCGACAAACACGCCACGAACATTCGACATATAGTCGTCATCGCGCGCGACGTTGCCGCGCTCGTCAAACTTCACGCCGAGATTATCGAGCCACGACGCCTTTTCTGCCCCCACAAAACCGAGCGCCAGCAACACAAGGTCGGCTTGCAGTTCGCGTTGCGTGCCGTCAATCGACACGAATCTGCCGTTCTCAAATTTCGCGTCAGAAATAACCATCCCACGCACATTGCCACTTTCATCACCAACGAACTTTTCAGTTGAAACTGCGAACAATCGCTCACCACCTTCTTCATGAGCCGAAGAAGTTCGAAAAACAAAACTCCATTGTGGCCAAGGGTTATTTTCAGCGCGCGTGACTGGAGGTTGTGGCAAAATTTCAAGTTGCGTTATTGACGCAGCGCCTTGACGAATCGCCGTGCCCAAACAATCGGCACCTGTATCTCCGCCGCCAATAATCACGACGTGTTTGCCGGCGGCCGAGATATTCGTCTCGACAATGTCGCCTTGCTGCACCTTGTTCGCCGGCGGCAGATATTCCATCGCTTGATGAATACCGTTAAGTTCGCGGCCTTGCACGTTTAAGTCGCGCCAGTTTGTTGCACCGCACGCGAGCACGACAGCGTCATGCGACGCCAGCAAAATGTCAATGTCTACATTTTCGCCAACAGTTGCATTCGTGCGAAAAATCGTGCCCTCAACCGTCATCTGTTTGACGCGACGCTCAATATTGCTTTTTTCCATCTTGAATTCAGGTATTCCGTAACGAAGCAATCCGCCGATGCGATCGGCGCGCTCAAGAACCAGCACATCGTGACCAACTCGAGTCAGTTGTTGCGCCGCGGCCAAGCCCGCGGGCCCCGAGCCAATAACGACCACACGCTTGCCTGTTTTCTGCGAAGGCATTTGCGGCGTCACCCAACCTTCTCGCCATGCTCGGTCAATAATTTCAACTTCAACTTGTTTGATCGTCACTGCATCAGAGTTAATGCCGAGCACGCATGCCGATTCGCACGGTGCAGGGCACAATCGCCCCGTGAACTCAGGAAAATTATTTGTCGCATGCAAACGCTCGACCGCGTCTCGCCAATTTCCGCGATACACAAGATCATTCCAATCCGGAATCAAGTTTCCGAGCGGGCACCCGTTATTGCAGAACGGAATTCCACAGTCCATGCACCGCCCCGCTTGTCGGGTTAGCTCGTCAATCGCAAATGGTTCGTAGACCTCTTTCCAATCTTGCACCCGCACGGGTATTCGTCGTCGTTTTGGCGTTTGACGATCCCACTTCAAGAAACCAGTCGGCTCACCCATTTGAACCTGCTTTTGTTTTCTTTTTCTGCTCGGCAATCACACGCGCAAAGTCACGCGGCAAAACTTTTCGAATCATCGCAAACGATTTCTTCCAGTCATCCAAAATTTCTTGCGCCCGCGACGAGCCAGTCAGCGCAGCGTGACGACTGATAACTGTCTTCAGCCAAGTAATATCTTCTTTTTCAAGCGAAACAAGATCGACCAACTCGGTGTTCACCCGAGACGCAAAATTGCCGTCGATGTCATATATATACGAGATGCCACCCGACATGCCAGCTGCAAAGTTTCTGCCAGTCATGCCGAGCACGACGACTCTGCCGCCGGTCATATATTCACACCCATGGTCGCCGACGCCTTCAACAATCGCAGTCGCACCAGAGTTGCGCACACAAAAGCGTTCTCCGACAATGCCTGAGATAAAAATCTCGCCGCTCGTCGCACCGTAACCAATTACATTTCCCGCAATCACATTTTCGTGAGCGACAAACTTGGCGCGCTTGTCGGGGTGCAAAATAATTCGACCACCCGACAACCCCTTGCCGAGATAGTCGTTTGAATCACCCTCAAGTGTCATCTCAATGCCACTTGGCACGAACGCCCCAAAACTCTGGCCAGCAGAGCCAGAAAAATGCAACTTGATCGTCGCATCAGGCAAACCTTTTGCGCCAAATCGCCTCGTCACTTCATAACCAAGCATCGTGCCAACCGTGCGATTCGTGTTGTTGATCTTGTATTCGTTGTTCGTCACCAACGCATCGTCAAGCGACTTGGCGCAATCAATAATCAGTTTGTTGTCAAGCGCACTGCTCAAACCGTGATCTTGAGCCGTCGATTTGAAAGGCGTCTGGTTATACGGATTCTGCGGTTGCATCAAAATTGGTGAGATATCTAGCCCCCGAGCCTTCCAATGATCAACCGCGACTCGCGCGTCCAGCATGTCGACTCGCCCAACTGCTTCT
>CAMBDT010000085.1 GCA_945865395.1 Acidimicrobium ferrooxidans DSM 10331
GTAATCAAAATTGAAAA
The DNA here is from genome assembly GCA_945865395.1 of Acidimicrobium ferrooxidans DSM 10331. GTDB lineage: Bacteria > Actinomycetota > Acidimicrobiia > Acidimicrobiales > Ilumatobacteraceae > BACL27. The sequence goes on from CAMBDT010000085.1 coordinate 18, forward strand.
GCCTGGCGTTGGCGACAGTCTGCGTGGCATGGCGTGGAAAGATCCGCGTGATGGCACGGGCTTATGGTGGAAGTTGGTCAATCGCAACAAAAGAAATATTGCGCTCGACTTAAAACTCGACAGTGATCGCGAGGTTTTTCTGAAACTAATTGATGAGGCCGATGTTCTTGTCGAAAATTTTCGGCCGGGCACGCTCGAGCGACTCGGTGTCGGGCCTACAGTTTTATTGCAACGCAATTCAAAACTCGTGATCACGCGCGTTTCGGGCTTCGGACAAACCGGCCCATATAAAGATCGACCAGGTTTTGCGTCGATTGCCGAGTCGATGTCTGGGTTGGCAGCAATCAGTGGCGATCCTGATGGCCCGCCAATGTTGCCGCCGATCGCCTTGACTGATGAAGTCACTGGTGTCGTTGCGGCATTTGCGACAATGGTTGCCCTACACAGCAAAGTCGGGCAAGTCGTCGACGTCAATTTGCTTGAAACAATGTTTCAGATCATGGGACCACTGATCTCGTTGTTTGTCTTGACTGGCGAAGAACAACCCCGACTTGGTTCGCAGTTGCCATATACGGTGCCGCGCGGCGTCTATCAGTGCAACGACAAAAAATGGGTTGGTGTATCAGCCAGTTCAGACACGGTCGCAGCCCGAGTTGTCGAAGTTTTAGGGTTTGCTGGTGACGAAAGGTTTCTGACTTTCTCAAGTCGAGTTAAAAACCGTGCGGTGTTGCACGACCTGATGACGAGATACTGCGCGAGTCGCGATAGTGAGACTGTTCTGAAAGTTTTTACCGAAGCGCAGGCGGCGATCGGTCCGGTGCTGTCGATGGCCGATATCGCTGTTGATCCACATTTTGCGGCACGCCAGGCAATCAAAATTGTGGGCGCGACACCGATGCAAGGTTTGCTCGCCTCGCTGTCGGATACTCCTGGCGAACTACGGTGGGAAGGTCGCGCGCTTGACGCCGATGGCGAAGAGATCCGAAAAAATCTCTGGAAGAAATAACAGAAAGCAGAATCTTTTGAAAAATTGGTCGAGGGGTGCCAAGGTTCTGGCGCTCACATCTGTGGGCATCATGCTTGTTTCGCTTGACATCAGCATCGTCAATGTCGCGTTCGGTTCGTTTGTCGCCGAATGGCCCGAGAGTCGTCGCACTCTGACTTGGATTTTCTCGGCATACAACATTGCCTACGCCGCTGGTTTGTTGACCGCGGGTCGACTCGCCGATGCGTTTGGTCGCAAGCGGGCGTTTCTCTCGGGCTTGATGATTTTTATGATCGGCTCAATTCTTTGTGCTATTTCGCCGACTGCGATCTTTATGGTCATCGCGAGGGTCATTCAGGCAGTTGGCGGAGCGATCCTCACACCTGCGTCGTTGGCGCTCGTGTTGCCCGAGTTTGCAGTTGAAAAACGCTCGGCTGCAATTGGCGTCTGGGGTGCCGTTGGCGGATTGTCAGCAGCCAGTGGTCCGATGATCGGTGGACTTCTGGTCGACAACTTCGGCTGGCACTCGGTGTTCTTGGTCAATGTGCCGTTTTGTTTGTTGGCGTTTGCAATCGGCACAAAATTATTGCGCGAATCGCGCGATGAGACCGCACCGCGCACTGTTGATTATTTTGGTGCACTAGTTGTAGTGCTCGGCGTTGGGCTGCTCACCTTGATGATCGTGCAAAGCGACGAATGGGGTTGGGTTTCAAATCGATCTCTTGTGATTTTTGCGATTTCTTTTTTGCTTCTCGGTGCTTTTGTTTGGCGTTGCAACAAAGTTGCGCATCCGGTGCTTGATTTGCGATTGTTTAAATTGCCTTTCGTCACCGCCGCAGCAATTGGTGGTTTCGCTTTCTCAATGGGCTTTTTTGCGATGATTTTTATCAACACACAGTGGTTGCAGGTTGTCTGGGGCTACAGCCCTTCTTTGTCGGGCCTTGCTGGTTCGCCCGGCCCGTTGGCTGCAGCGATTGTTGCGGCGCCTGCGGGCAAACTTGCCAATCGCATTGGGCACGGCAAAGTTGTCGCAGTCGGGGCTTTAATCATGGCTATTGGTATTAGTTGGATGAACTATTTCATCTCACCTGAAATTCATTATTGGGATTTTTATTTTCCGACGATGGTCTTCACCGGCATCGGTGTAGGTCTTTGTATCTCGACAATTTCTAGTTCGGCAACTGCATTTCTGCCACAACCAAAATTCGCAATGGGCTCGGCACTTAACAACACTGCCCGACAGGTTGGCGCAGCGCTTGGTATTGCTCTTGTTAGTTCGATGCTCGTTGCCGCAACAAAAACGAACGACCCAACACGAGGCTTTCATGCGGCATGGACACTTATGAGTGGAGTAATTTTGCTTTCAGGTGTAGCGATGCTGACCTTGTTTCGCCGACCAACTGCCGGCCAACTCGCCCAAGCGATTTAAATTGCTACGCCAATTGGGCATGTGACGCCCGTGCCACCGATGCCGCAATAGCCGCTCGGGTTCTTGGCGAGATACTGCTGGTGATATTCCTCGGCGTAATAAAACTCGGCTGATTGTTTGATCTCGGTTGTTATCTTGCCGAAGCCTGCTTCTGTGAGGCGTTGCTGAAAAGTATCGCGGGTGGCGAGTGCGACGGCTTGTTGACCAGAGTTCGTGAAATAGATTGCGCTGCGATATTGAGTGCCGATGTCGTTGCCTTGACGCATGCCTTGTGTCGGGTCGTGTGACTCCCAAAAGACCTGCAACAACTTCTCATACGAAATTTTCGCCGGGTCAAAAACCACCAGCACCACTTCTGCGTGCATCGTGTCGCCGTTACAAACCTCGCGATATGTCGGGTCAAGTTTGGTGCCCCCGCTGTAGCCGACCGCAGACGTATAGACGCCATCTAATTGCCAGAATTTACGCTCTGCACCCCAAAAACAGCCGAGACCAAAAACAGCCGTGTGCATTGACTCGGGCCACGGTTCAACCATTGAATTACCAAGGACGAAGTGAGAAGTGTTCATTGTGTCAGGCTATTGGATGCCCATGCAATCAAGTGAACTCGAACCACGGCTGTTTTTAACATCAGATATTGACGCTGCACTCGAACTCAACAATGCAAACGCGCCAGCCGTGGGTGAAATCGATCGTGTGACTCTTGAGTTTTTGATTGAACATTCGCTTTATTCGTTTGCGATTGGCACAGAAACTCTGCACGCTTTTTGTATCACGTTCGCCTCTGGTGCGCCGTATACGAGCGTCAACTATCAATGGTTTTCACGGAAATATTCTGATTTTGTGTATCTCGATCGCATTGTTGTTAGCGAAAAAATGCGCAATCAATCACTCGGCGCCAAACTTTATGCAGCGGTCGAGCAGAGAATGCTCAAAGATCGTTGCGCACCGTTACTAACTTGCGAGGTGAATTTAAATCCACCAAATCTTGGTTCGATTCGATTTCACAATCGCATCGGCTTTTGCGAAGTCGGTCAACAAGATTCAAAACCCGGCCTGACAGTCAGCCTGCTGGCCAAAGAACTTTTATGATTCTCAAAGTTTTAAACAAGACACGCGACATCTCTGTTCTGATTTGGGTCGGTTTGTGCATTTTGGCTATCGCCCGATTCGCTTCTATTTCTGGCGAACGCACTTTTCAATACGACGAATGGAATTTCGTCCTTAACCGCTGGCAATTATCACCTGATACATTTCTACGACCTCACAACAGTCATCTATCTATTTTTCCGGCGGCTATTTTTCTCTTTTTGCTTCGAGCAGTCGGCCTAGCAAATTATTGGGTTTATCTCTTTGCTGGTTTCATGATGCACATTGCCACGGCTTCAACTTTTGCTTTACTAATTTCGAAGCGTCTCGGCAAAACTTGTGCGATAGCGCTAGGTGCCTTGTTCCTTTTTCTCGGTACGGGCGCCGAAAATACTCTTTGGCCCTTTCAAATCGGATCTATGGGAAGTTTGGCGGGATACTTATTGGCTCTTCATTTTCTTGGTAGTGAATATCGCCATCGCCAGTTTCTCGCGATGGTTGCGGTGATCATCTCAATTGGTTCGGCGGGCTTTGGCATCGCAGCGGTCGTCGGAATCTCCGTGCAAATCGTTCTTTCAAAGCAAATCAGAAAGTCTTGGTGGATTGCTGTTGGGCCAAGTGCACTTTGGCTGTTGTGGTATCTAAATTATGGGCAAAGCCAAGTCGAATCTAAAAACCTTAATGTCGCTTTGCGCTACATAAACCAGTCGCTTGCGGGGTCATTGAATTCAATCTTCGCTCTTTCGATTGGTTGGGGTTTTGTTTTTGAAATCTTGTTATTAATTGCACTTGCATATTTTGTCTTGGTTAAAAAAATCTACAGCCCTCGACTGGCTGGTCTAGCCACAGCCCTATTAGTAAATTGGTTTTTTACAGCACTCTCACGTGCTCAATTTTGGGCCCCTGAAGGGAGTCGCTATGTCTATTTGACAATTCCGCTGATTATTCTTGCTTTGGCAGAAGTAACAATAAAACTGCCGAGACCACAATTGAATCTGGCAACGATCATTATTTCTATTTGGTCGATCACCGCCACCTGGTCATTCATGAATGCTCATGCTGCCTGGCTGCGCGATTGGTCGACGACACTGCGCGCCGAACTCAGCGCACTTGAAAGCCAAAAACAATTTGTTGACCCGAACTACTCTCCAGATTTGCTTCGGGCACCCGATATCTTGGCGAAAAAATATTTTGCCGCAACCGCTGCCCTTGAATCATCGCCCGCCCGAGATTTTTCGTCACTGGCGACAACTTCGAACAATGTGCGTATTGAAATTGACCGTGTGTTGTTGCAAACTGGCGCACTAGTGCTCGGTGAAACACAACAAATGAGTCTGGGTTGCAACCCCCAGTTTGA
>CAMBDT010000086.1 GCA_945865395.1 Acidimicrobium ferrooxidans DSM 10331
GCGTTGCGGCATTCGTGCGCGACCCACATGTTGGTGCATGGTGCCGACTTGCGAGTTGTGCAAGAGTTGCTTGGTCATGCATCGGTAAGCACGACACAGATTTATACGCGGGTCGACAATGAAGTGTTGTACGAGATGTATCGCGAGGCTCATCCGCGCGCTCGGTCGGTGCGATGAGCAATGTTTTTCATCTTGCCAAGCGGTTTGTTGGTGCACTTGACCGCCGTGAACTATCGCAACACGAAATCAAATCAGTAAGCGCGATATTGTTGCCGCGCGAGTTTGAACTCTGGTCGACAATGCCATTAATCGACAAGAAGCACAGCGTTGTTGTCATGCGACGATTTCTAAAAGTGATGCCGCTTGCCGAATCTGCGGCGGTTCGAGCGTCGCTGCTGCACGATGTCGGCAAGACGAAAGTGAACCTGGGCGTTGCCATGCGTGTGCTTGCAACAGTCGCAGGCAGTCGAGGCGTGCGCTTTTCGCTGTATCACGATCATGAAGCAATCGGCGGGCAGATGTTGCGCCAGATTGGAAGTGACGAAACCACATGGCGACTTGTCGCAGGTGAGATTGGTGATGACGAAAGCAGGTTGTTGCAGGTTGTGAAAGCGCTACGCGCCGCCGACGAGATATAAAACTATTTACTGCTCAGAAAACCGATCGACTTTTGTGCGCGGGCTAATGTTGCGCTCGCTACGGCTTGAGCGCGATCGTTGCCCTTATGAATAAGTCGCATCAGTTCGGCTTTGTCGCCTAACAGTTCGTTATATCGTTTTTGAATTGGCGCGAGCATCGCGATCACGGCGTCGGCGCTGGCCGTTTTTAAATCACCATAACGCGTGTAGTTTTCTGCTGCTTTTTGCGGAGTTGTATTTGTCGCGGCCGCCAAAATTTCGAGCAAGTTGGCGACGCCTGGCTTGCGCTCGCGATCGAACACGACTTCAGAATCGCTATCGGTGACGGCGCGTTTGAATTTTTTCTCAATTTTGCTGGGTTCGTCCAGCAGATAGATGACACCCGAGTCGTCGTCGCCCGATTTCGACATCTTTGAGGTCGGATTTTGAAGATCCATAACGCGGGCGCCACTCGCCGGAGTGACGGCTTTAGGAATGACAAATGTTTCGCCGAAACGATGATTAAAACGAATCGCGATATCGCGTGTGATTTCTATATGTTGTCGCTGGTCGTCACCGACGGGTACTTCGTTGGCGTCGTAGAGCAAAATATCGGCGGCTTGCAGCGCTGGGTAGGTGAACAAACCGGCTGAGACAAACTCGGCTTCACGCTTGGCAGATTTGTCTTTGAACTGTGTCATGCGACTTAATTCGCCAAACGAAACTGTGCATTCCATGATCCAGCCAAGTTGACTGTGCTCGGCGATGTGACTCTGGACGAACACCGTCGCCACATCTGGGTTTAAGCCGACAGCGAAGAGCATTGCCGCGAGTTGCAAAGTGTTCGTGCCGATGACGCCTGGTGTTTCTGTCACGGTTAGCGCGTGCAGGTCGACTATCCCATGAAAAACATCGGCTTTGTCTTGACCTGAAACCCAGTTTCGTAGGGCGCCGAGGTAGTTGCCAAGGTGCACCTCGCCAGTTGGCTGAATGCAAGACAGAACGCGAGTCACATTTCAACCTTAGTTGCCGACATTGAAAGGCACGGGGAGGTAATCTCGCAGGTGATGAAATACGCAGTTTCGACGCCAACTTTTGATGGGCCTTTTGAGCTGTTGTTGCACCTGATTTTGAAAGAAGAAGTGGATATTCACGAAGTGTCGTTGTCGAACATTGTCACGGCTTATCTCGACGAGGTCGCCAAGATGCAGACGATGGATCTCGATTTGGCGACCGAGTTTCTGTTGATCGCTGCGACTCTGATCGAATTGAAGACTCGACGGTTGTTGCCAGGCAAAGACGACGGCGACCTGGACGACGAACTGGCGCTGTGGGAAGAGCGCGATTTGTTGTTGGCACGATTGCTCGATTGCAAGACATTTAAAGATGTGGCGACGGTGTTCAGCGATTTGGTGAGCCGTGCCGATTTGAGTTTTCCGCGAATGGCCGGGCCCGAAGAGCGATTCGCATCGTTGATGCCCGACTTGCTTGAAGGTGTCAGCCCATTGCGAGTGCAACGCGCGTTCATGCGAGCGGCTGCACCAAAGGCGCCAAAGGTGATCGGCCTCGAGCATGTTGCGCCGATTCGTGCGAGCGTTGCCGAGGCGATCGTTACGGTGACAGAACAGATAAGGCAAGCAGGTCGCACGACGTTTCGCAATATCGTCGACGGCATCACCGACAAAATCGAGATCGTGGTGCGATTTTTGGCGATTCTCGAACTCTATAAACAAGGTCGTGTCGAACTCGAGCAGTTGCGACGCTTCGGTGATATTGAAGTCGTTTGGTTGGGTGTCGAAGATGAATCAATTGCAATTGATAATTACGAGGGATAAACAATGAGCCAAGAAGAATCGAACCTAGACCCAGAGACCGTGCGTGCGCTTGAAGCGATTCTGATGGTCGCCATGGAGCCAGTGGCCCCGGCGCTATTGGCTCAGTTGCTGGAGATTTCACAAGCGACCGTTGAAGCGTTGTGTGAACGACTGGCTGCCACGTATGAAGGTGCTGGTCACGGATTTCAACTCGTGAAGGTTGCTGGTGGTTTTCGTTTTCAATCGCATCCTGAATTGGCGCCTTATGTCGAGCGTTTTGTTTTAGATGGTCAGCAGGCGCGAGTTTCATCGGCTGCGCTCGAGACATTGGCGATCATCGCTTACAAGCAACCGTTGTCGCGTTCGCAAATTGCGTCTATTCGAGGTGTCGACCCAGAAGCGGTGATGCGCACGCTGCAAGCGCGTGGATACATCACCGAAGTGCAACGCGATGATGGCCCAGGTCAAGCAGTTTTGTTCGGAACGACGCCATTGTTTTTGGAGCGACTAGGCATAGCGTCACTCGAAGATTTGCCCAGCATCGCTGACTTTATTCCTGATGCGAGCGTCGTTGAGTCTCTCGAGCGCGGTTTGCGAGTTGTACCCGACGACCCGACATTGCCAGAGCAATAAATGCATTTTAAAATTTGATGTCTGGTGATTCGGCGTTTGGTGCGTCAGGCGAACTAGAAAACGACGAAGGCGAGCGACTGCAAAAAGTTCTGGCTCGTGTCGGGTGGGGGTCGCGTCGCGAATGCGAAATATTGATCGACGAAGGTCGTGTCAAGGTCAACGGTGAGATTGCGATTTTGGGTCGGCGAGTCAAGGCGCAAACCGACAAGGTCGAAGTTGATGGCGTCGTAATTGGGGTCGCGCCGGGTCTCGTCTATTATTTGTTGAACAAGCCCGTCGATGTGATTACGACTGCCAAAGATACCCACGGTCGCCAGACGGTGATTGAACTCGTGCCACTCGAACCGCGAGTCTTTCCGGTCGGGCGACTTGACGCCGACACAGAGGGATTGTTGATTTTGACCAATGACGGCGAATTGGGTCATCGGCTGACGCATCCGAGTTTTGGCATTGAAAAAGAATATTTGGCGCATGTTGATTGCGGTCAGAACGGTGTCAGCGAATCTGCGTTAAAGCGTTTGCGTGACGGTATCGAATTAGATGACGGCGTTACATCGTCAGCCGAGGTAGGGCAACTGCAAACCGGAGTTCTGCGAATCGTGATTCATGAGGGGCGAAATCGACAAGTTCGCAGAATGTGTGAAGCCGTTGGCTACCCAGTTGAGCGTCTCGTGCGTGTGCGAATTGGTCCGATCATTGACCGCACATTGGCGCCTGGCAAGTGGCGAAATCTAACGACAAGCGAAGTCGTTGAGTTAAATCAAGCCACGTCAAACTGACTCAAAGGTAGAATTTGACGGTGGCTACACGACGAGCGAACGTTCTCGGACTTGGTCTAATCGGTGGTTCGCTAGCACTCGCATTAGCCAAACACGGATTTGTCGTTTCGGGTAGCGATGCAAACCGCGAAGTCGAAGAGTTGGCGTTGGCGCGAGGCGTGATTGGAGCGGTCGGCGTTGATCCGTTAGCTGAAATTAGTTTTATTGCGACGCCAGTTAGTTCGATACCTGAACAGGCGAGATTCGCACTTGCTCAAACGAAGGGCATCGTCACTGATGTTGGTGGCGTGAAATCTTCGGTCGTGAGTGCCGTAAGTGATGCGCGGTTTATCGGCGGGCACCCGATGGCGGGCAGTGAGTTGGCTGGTCTCGATGGCGCTGATGACGCGCTGTTCGAGGGTGCCGTGTGGGTATTGACGCCGTCGGCTGAATCGTCTGACGCGAGTTTTGAGAGTTTGGCGAAGATCATTCGCACCCTCGGCGCAGAAATTGTTGTGTTGGATGCCGAGCGTCATGATCGATTGGTGGCTGTTGTCAGTCATCTGCCGCATTTGACTGCCGCGACACTGATGGGGTTGGCGCATATTACGGCAGAAGAACATGTTGCGGTGTTGCGATTGGCTGCTGGCGGGTTCAGAGATATGACGCGAGTCGCGTCAGGTTTGCCGCAAATTTGGATTGATATCTGTCGCGAAAATCGCAGTGCGATATTAGATGCACTCGACGGCATGATTTCTGGTCTGACTGAGATGCGTGAGATCGTTGAGAATCAAGACGATGCAGCGTTGCTGTCGCGGTTGTCGACGGCGCGAAACGCTCGCGCCAATTTGCCTGGTCGTGTGCACGAACTCATGGATGTGTGTGAAGTTCGTGTGCCGATACCTGACCGTTCGGGCTCGGCCGCCGAGATTTTTACATTGGCTGCAGACTTGGGCGTAAATATTGCGAACTTCGAAGTGTCGCACTCTGTTGAAGGCGACCGCGGAATACTCGTGTTGATCATTGACAAGGCGAGTGCCGAGATGTT
>CAMBDT010000087.1 GCA_945865395.1 Acidimicrobium ferrooxidans DSM 10331
CACCGCCACAAACCTCTGCGCACTGCTTGAGATTTCACATTTAATACGAATCTTGAATCGCGACAAACGAGTCGCCGAGACCTCGCCAAAACCCGCGTCGCAATCTAAAACAAAATGCTCTTCCGAAATACAGCGCACTCGCATCAGCGATGTGATCTTGCCTGTCGGCTCAAGCAGCAGGCTATAACGCGACTCACCAATTTTTAGTGATGCAATATCGTTAGCCAACTGCGAATGCAAAAACTTTCGTGCATCGCTACCGACAACTTGCAACACATCGCGATCGTGCTCAATATAAAAACCCGTCATTTTGCAAGCACCGCATTCGTCTCGTGTGTTTGCTTGCGCGCCTTCGTCATTCGCCGCGCGGCCGGTATCGCAGCAATCAACGCCGCCGCTTTATTGCGACACTCGAGATTTTCTTCGCTCGCAATACTGTCGGCGACGATTCCCGCACCGGCCTGCAACGTCGCCCCATGTGCACCGACAAACATCGTGCGAATCGCAATCGCCGTATCTAAGTTGCCAGAAAAATCTACATAGCCGACAACACCCGCATACGGCCCGCGTTTTGTCGGCTCTAGTGCGTCAATAATTTGCATCGCTCGCACCTTCGGCGCACCACTAACAGTGCCCGCAGGCAAAGTCGCGCGCAAAACATCAACTGGCCCGAGCCCCACACGCAATGTGCCAGAAACCTGCGAAGTCAAGTGCATCACATGGCTATATCGCTCGAGGGTCATAAATTCATCGACATTCATCGTGCCAAATTCGGCGACGCGACCAACATCGTTTCGCGCCAAGTCAACGAGCATCACATGCTCGGCCCGCTCTTTCGGATTCTCTTTCAGTTCGCCCGCCAACTTGCGATCTTGCTCGTCATCTACTCCGCGTTTGCGCGTGCCTGCAATCGGCCGACTAACAACGCGACCGTTGCGCAATTGCACCATCGGCTCTGGCGACGAACCAACGATCGTCACATCATCATGTTTCACGTAATACATGTACGGGCTCGGATTAATCTGTCGCAACACGCGATAAACATCAAACGCGTCGGCATCGAGTTGCACATCAAATCTCTGCGACAACACGACCTGAAAAATATCGCCATCACGAATATGATCTTTTGCGACTTCAACTGCGCGCTCATACATCCCGTTGGGCATCGACGATTCAACTTTCAACGTGTCGTCGCGCAGTGGCGGCTCAACTGGCGTATGCACAACTGGTCGCGACAGATCTTCGACACCTTTATATACGCGGATAATCGCTGCGTCATAAGCCGCATCTCGCGCCGCAGCATCAAGGCCCGCCACTGGCACGCTCTCAATCATGTAGCAACGCTGACGCCAGTGGTCAAACGCCGCCAGCGAACCAATCATGCTCATCACCGCGTCGGGCATGTTGCGATCTTCGTTCGGTGTGTTCGGCAAATTTTCAATTTCGCGCACAACGTCGTAGCCGAGAAAACCCATCAAGCCACCTTGCAATGGCGGCAAGTCAGGGTGCAACGGCGCACGATAAGTCGCCAGCAACGATTCGATCGCCGCCAAAATTCCTTTGTCGCGCGGCATCGTGCTTGGCACCGTGCCCGTTGTAGTTATCTTTCCGTCGCGCAACACGAGCGTTGCTACAGGGTCTCGACCTACAAAAGAAAATCTGCTCCATCGCTCGCCGTGTTCGACCGACTCGAGCAAAAACCCAGGCTTGTCGCCTACGAGTTTGATGTATGCCGAGACGGGTGTTTCAACATCGGCTAAAACTTCTGCCCACACCGGTATCACCGTATTGTCTTTGGCTAATGCGTGAAACTCTTGGCGAGTCGGCGAAATTTTCATCGAAACTATTTTGAAGTTGCTACAACGGCGCAACTATTGACGAAACTTTCTAAAATTCGCAATCCTTCTGTCGCCGACTTTTCAGGATGAAATTGCGTCGCGAAAATATTTCGTAGCCGAATCGCCGCCAGCAATTCACTTCCATAACTACAAGTCGCCGCAACAACTGACTGATCGTGTGCCACAGCCGACAGCGAATGCACAAAATACATCCACGGATTCTCGCTCAAACCAGCGAACAAATCATCTTGCTTTTTAATGTTCAGGCGATTCCATTGCATTTGCGGGCGTTGAACGCCAGCAGGCAGCCATCTAATCTCACCGGCGACTACGCCAAGACCAGCCACCCCTGGGCTTTCTTCGCTGCGCTCAAACAGCATCTGCATACCGACACAAATTCCGAGAAATGGGCGCCCAGAATTTATTGCTTCGTGCACGCTGTCTTCAAGACCCGCTTCGCGAAGCGCCGTCATACATGCACCAAAATTGCCGACACCTGGCAACACGACCGCCTGCGCTTCGGCAATCAATTTTTTATCACTTGTTAGTTGCGCATCGGCGCCAACAAACTGCAAGCCTTTTTGCGCTGAACGCAAATTGCCAATGCCGTAGTCAAGCACCGCAATCAGCGGCTTATTGTTGCTTTCGCTCGCTGAGTTTGTCGTTGACACTCATCTATTCTGCCCGAAAATTCGCACGCTCAGCGCGTTCGCAGATTTTTATTGCGCGCTCAGCGCGTTCGCGCCGCACTAGCCCACCACGCTCAGCGCGTTCGCGCCGCACTAGCCCACCACGCTCAGCGCGTTCGCGCCGCGCGTTGCAACAACCGCGTTGCGCTAATTAAACCCCGCTCGGCTTCGTAGATTGCCATCAACAAACCGTCGTCATTATTCTCTGGTTTTTTGGGATCAAAATTTGCCAGGCGCAACGACTCGGCTAACGCGACGATTCGCTCTCTGCACCGCTCGACATTTTCGGCCAACGCTGCCAACTCGGCCAGCGCACTCGCCCGATTTGGTGACTCGCTCATTTCTTGTTCGCTTTCGTTTTTTTCGCCACACGCTTCTTCGCCACACGCTTCTTCGCCACACGCTTTTTCGCCGCAACTTTGCGCGCCGGCTTCTTGCCCGCCACTTTGCGCGCAGGCTTTTTCGTCGGCAACACCGAACTCGGACACAACGCTTCAAGCAAACACTCTTCGCATCGCGGCTTGCGCGCATCGCAAACTCGCCGCCCATGCAAAATCAATCGCAAACTAAATTCGCCCCACTCTGGCGGCGGCAGCATCGCATTCAATTCGTATTCAACTTTCACGGGGTCTTCAAGTTTCGTCAACCCAAGTCGTCGCGACAATCGACCCACGTGAGTATCAACGGGCAAACCTGGCAACCCAAACACAACGCTGCGCAAAACATTTGCCGTCTTACGACCGACACCAGGCAAAGTCACCAAATCTTCAATCTCGCGTGGCACTTCACCGCCGAACCGCGTCATCACCTGACTCGCCATGCCAACCAAATTCTTTGCTTTCGTCTGATAAAAACCAGTTGAGCGCACCAACTGCTCGACATGCGACACATCAGCCACTGCAAGTTTCGCCGGCGTTGGATACGCCTCGAAAAGCGCCGGAGTCACCATGTTCACGCGCACATCAGTGCACTGCGCCGAAAGAATCGTCGCCGCCAATAACTGAAACGCCGACTCATGGGTTAACTCGCAAATCGCCACGGGATATTCGCGCTTCAACAATCGCAGCACATCGGTTGCGCGTTGCATAATTTCATTTTTCTTCGCGACCATCAAGACGCCACACTACACATCACTGCACAGCGCACGAGATAGATAGCCTGAGGACATGGTCATGTTCGACATCAAGCGCAGCATGACCACGCAAAACATTGCTGAAGTCACGCAACTGCTTGACGCCGTCGAAAAGGCCGACAATCGCAAACCACTCAACGACCACTTATGGATCGACCTGCGCCAAGGTGGTCGTCCCGGCTTCGCGGGCTTGATTGCTCGCCATCAGCACACAGGTCAACCGATCGCGTATTGCCAAATTTCTCGCGGCAACGATTCATGGGCGCTCGACTTAGTTGTTGATCCGCAACATCGCAACGAAACGCTCAATCTCGGCACGGCGCTTCTCGGCGAAGCCGCAAAGTTAATCTCCGACGAAGGTGGTGGGCACGTTCATTGGTGGGTCTATGGTGCGACTTCAGTACACGATGCACTTGCAAAACACATCAATCTGCACGCCGGTCGCGCACTGCTGCAGATGCATGTGACTTTGCCGCTCGCACAACAAGTGATCAACGCAACTACCCAAGTTGCGACTCAAAGTTTTCGTGTCGGCATCGACGAAGACGCCTGGCTCACAGTCAACAATCGCGCCTTCAGCAGCCACTCAGAGCAAGGCGGTTGGACAAAGCAAATTTTGCAGTCTCGACAATCCGAAAAATGGTTCAACCCAAATGGCCTCTTGCTCTATTTTCTTAGCGGCGAAAATAAACAAACTCTTGTCGCGTTCTGCTGGACGAAAATCGACCGCGAATCAGATCCAAAAGTGGGCGAAATCTATGTCATCGCCGTCGACCCGCAATTTCACGGTCAAGGTCTCGGCAGATCTCTTACAGTCGCGGGTCTCAACTCTTTAACGACCGCTGGCGCAACAACTGGCATGCTGTTCGTCGACAAAGACAACATCGCCGCTATCGCCACTTATACGAAACTTGGTTTTACTGTTCGTCACCAAGAGCAGGCTTTTGTCGGTGACATCGCACCATCTTCAAAACAAACCTGACAGATATCTCAACGCATACACTGAAGGCCATGACAGACACTCTTGTGCCACGCTGGTCAGTCGCCGATATCCACGAATCAGTCACCGCCCGCTCGTTTACAGACGCCATGGAGCGAACCGGGTCAAATGTCGCCCGCCTCGAAGCACAATTCGAAGAACACAACATCCGCGCCGGCACACCTCACACGCCTTCGAAGCACGAGGGCGAAATCGCCAACTCTGTC
>CAMBDT010000088.1 GCA_945865395.1 Acidimicrobium ferrooxidans DSM 10331
ACCAATTCGTTCAGCGGAATGGCCGGTTCGCTGGCATTAGCCGTTCTGATGTTGCCCACAGTTGCTCGAACTGCAGAAGAAGTAATGAAACTTGTGCCCGATGATTTGCGATCGGCGAGCTATGCCCTTGGCGCCCGCCAGTGGCGAACTTCGTTGATGGTGGTTTTGCCGACGGTGCGAAGCGGTTTGACTACCGCTGCAATTTTGGGTATCGCTCGAGTGATCGGTGAAACCGCACCACTGCTTTTGACATCTCTGTCAAACAACAGTTACGTGTTTAATCCAATGGGTGGACCAATTGGTTCGCTACCAACCTATATTTTTGGATTGTTGCAAATAGGCACCGAGAACTCGATTAATCGGGCTTGGACCGGCTCGTTAGTGCTGATGATTTTGGTGCTGATTTTGTTTTTGACTGCCAGATATTTTGGCGGAAAGGATAAGCGATAGTTCATGGAGACAATCAAAAAAGGAGAAACTAAAGTTATGCAAGGTTCACAAACTAGCGTGGCGACGATGAGCGCAAGTCAAACAACGGCAACGGCAGTTCGTGGTCTCGAAACAAAAAATGTTCACGCGTGGTTCGGCAAACACCATGTGTTGTCAGATGTTTCTTTACAGTTTCCTGAACGGACAGTGACTGGGTTGATTGGCCCGTCAGGTTGTGGCAAGTCAACTTTTATTCGGTTGTTAAATCGAATGCATGAGTTTATTCCTAGTGCGGCAATGGCTGGTCAGGTCTTACAGGACGGGCAGGACATCTACTCTCCAGATGTAGATGCAGCGGCGATTCGACTAAAAGTCGGAATGGTGTTTCAAAAGCCAAACCCGTTTCCGGCGATGAATATTCGCGAAAATGTACTTTCCGGCATCAAACTTGCGCACCTTAAAGTTGCTGATCATGATTCAATTGTTGAAAGTTGCTTAACTCGAGCTGGGCTCTGGAAAGAAGTGAAAGATCGTTTGACTGCCACAGGCGGCTCGCTTTCTGGTGGCCAGCAACAGAGATTGTGCATCGCCAGATCTTTGGCTGTTGAACCAAGCGTGTTGTTGATGGATGAGCCATGTTCGGCGCTTGACCCAGGCAGTACCTTGCGGATTGAAGAGACAATCAAGGAACTCGCCGAGAAGATCGCAGTTGTGATCGTCACTCACAATATGCAGCAGGCGGCACGAGTCAGTGACTTTTGTGCTTTCTTTCTCACCGACGGTGGTCCGGGGTATCTCGTTGAAGCGGATGCAACCAAGAAGTTGTTTACAAACCCAACTGACACACGTACCGCTGACTATGTGCAAGGAAAATTCGGCTGATTCAAAGTCGTTAATCAACTGTTCACTCAGTAGTTAGACGCAGTTTAAGTTGGCGAAAGATTGTCGTAATATTCAATTCGTATCCTTTTTGTTATAAATCAACAAACAACAAACAGGAGATACGAAATGCAGAAACTCAGAAAACCAATCGTCGCTATCGCACTTGCGATGGTCGCAAGTTTGTCGGCAGGTTCTGTCGCGCTTGCTGAGAGCGCAAGCGGATCGGGAGCGACATTTCCACAACAATTCATGGCTTCAGCAACTGTTGCATTCAACTCAGCAACGGGCCACAACGTTTCATACGCGAACCCAGGTGGTGGCTCATCAAAGGGCAAGGCCGACTTCAAAGCTGGTCTTACAGATTTCGGTGGTTCCGATTCGGCAGTGACATCGACTCAAGCCGCAGCGTTCGACTGGGTTTATGTTCCTTATGTTGCTGGCGCAATTTCAATTGCATATCGCCTAGACGAAATCAAGGGAACAACTCTTTCGTTGAGCCCGGCGACTATCAACGGTATTTTCGGTGGAACGATCACCAAGTGGAACGATCCGTCAATTGCAAATGACATGAAGACCAACCCAGCATGGGCGAACTCGTTGAAGAAGAGCGGCCTTAAGGGCGCGACTTCAGTTTGGGCGACACCATCTCTCAATACAGCTTTAGTAACTGTGACGCTGGTGCCTTCGGTATTGAAGTCATCAAAGGGAAAGACTGTTGAACTTTACGACAACACAAAAAAGAAATCAGTAAAGACAGCAACAATCGGCACCAAGGGTCAAATTTCGATGCAGGCACCAGTGGATGGCGCAAATAACTATTCAGTTAAAGTTGCTGGCAAAGAAATCAGCAAATATTCGGTTGTTGCCGTGAACTTGCCAGACAAGGCAATCACAGTTGTCTACCGTTCGGACGGTTCAGGCACGACAAATAACTTCTGCAACTTTATGAAGAACTCAGCAAACTCAGACTGGGCAGTAAACGATGCATTCACATCGTGTATCCCAGGTGGTTCGGCAAAAGTGGCTTCGTTCGGTGGAACCTTCCAAGGCCAAAGCGGTTCGGCAAACGTGTCGAACTATGTTGCTGACACAAACGGAACAATCGGCTACACCGAGGTTTCGTTCGTGACTGACGCGACTCGTGCCGCGAAGGGTATGCAATCAGCAAACGTTAAGAATGCTGCGGGCAAATTCGTTGGACCAACTGCCGCCGCCGCTTCGGCGTTCGTGGCTGGTGCAACCATTGACGCAGTTGGTTTCGTAACCTTCGACTACAAGCAAGCAACCAACACGGCTGCTTACCCAGTAGTTGCGGTAACTTACGGCCTTGGAAAAACAGCCAAGAGTGCAAAGAATGCTGTGGTTGCTGATTTCTTCACATGGATCTTGACAACTTATTCACCTGCAAACTCTGAAGCGCTCGGTTACGCACCACTCACAGGTGCGCTTAAGACTGCAGCAGAGGCTCAGGCAAAGAAAATCAACTCGAAGTAATAATTGGTTTAGCGAAGTTCAGTGCCCCCTCAGCACTGAAGAAAGTGCCCCGGACTTATGTCCGGGGCACTTTCACTTTTCTGGATCTTCGTCGGGTTGCTCGCGAAGAAATTTCTCGAATTCTGCGCCAAGGTCATCGGCACTCGGAATTTCAAATTGTGTACGGGCGTCATAATCAGCCTCTAATTGCGCGAGGTGCTCTGAGACCTGAGCGTCACCTTCGACTGCAGCATCGTGGAGTTCTTCCCAGCGCTGAATTTCTTCATAAAGTTCGGCATGGCGTGTGGGTACGCCGAGAACTATTTCAAGGTGGCGCAGCAATGCGGCGCTTGATTTTGGGTGCTGAGCATTAGTTAAGTAGTGCGGCACGCCGACACGCAACGAAACTGCTGCGAGTTGTTCGCGTTCGAAGCGTTCTTGCATTACGCCGACGATGCCGGTGACACCTTGATATGTCGGTCGAGAAAGTTTGAGCCGGCGGGCGAGCGCCGCATTAGTCGTGCTGCCAAACACCGACGGCGTGCGTGAGTGAGGTATTGCTTCGGCGATTGCGCCGACGGTGACGGCAACCGTGCAGTTGAGATTTTTGGCGGTCTGCAACACGCACTCGGAGAAGATGTTCCAGTTTGTATGCGGCTCGATACCCGAAAGGACGACGAGATCACGTGAGCCTTCGGGGAAGCGAGCAATAACGATGTCGTTTTCTGGCCAACGTATTTTTCGTTCGTCGTCTTCGTTGAAATAGACCTCTGGGCGCTCGTGGGTGAAGTCAAAAAATGGGTCGGGGTCAATGCTGGCGACGACTGTGACGGCGCGATCTTCGAGGCACCACTCGAGCGCGGCGGTTGCGGCGCCCGCAGCGTCGAACCATCCACGAAGAGCGATTACTAGTACGGGGTCGCGCAAGTCAGGGACAGCGTCCCAATCGGCTTCGAGCACATCTTCAATATTCATCGCGGGTTTCGAAAATGACCGTGACAATTTACTTCCACTGTGTAAGCATGGCAGCCGTGGTTGCGAATTCACTACCTAAATCTCGAGTTTCAAAACGACTTGCGGCGATTGCTGAGTCGGCGACGTTGGCTGTTGACTCGAAAGCCAAGGCGTTGCAGGCAAAAGGCGAGCACGTAATCGGATTTGGTGCGGGCGAACCCGACTTTCCGACACCTGAATATATTGTCGAGGCGGCCGTGCGAGCAGCACGTGACCCGAAAGCACATCGGTATACGCCGGCGGCAGGCTTGCCACAGTTACGTGAAGCAATTGCCGTGAAGACGAAACGCGACTCTGGTTTTGAGTGCGCGGCTTCGCAAGTTTTGGTGACTGTCGGCGGAAAGTATGCAGTGTTTGTTGCGTTCGCCGCTTTGTGCGACCCGGGTGACGAAGTGATTTGCCCGGCGCCGTACTGGACGACGTATCCAGAGGCGATTGCGCTTGCAGGTGGAGTGCCAGTCGTGATTGATACGACGCAAGAAACTGAATTTAAGGTCACTGTCGAACAACTTGAGCGCGCCAAAACTACAAAGACGAAAGTTTTGTTGTTTGTTTCGCCCGACAACCCGAGCGGTGCGGTTTATTCGCGTGAAGAAACAATTGCAATTGGCAAGTGGGCTGCGGCAAACGATATTTGGGTCGTGACTGACGAAATTTACGAGCACTTGACTTACGGCAAACATGTTTTTACTTCGATGCCGACGGTTGTGCCTGAGATTGCTGATCGTTGCGTGATCGTCAACGGTGTCGCCAAGACTTATGCAATGACTGGTTGGCGTGTGGGTTGGATGATCGGGCCACCAGATGTGATGAAAGCGGCGATTAATTTTCAAAGTCATACAACCTCGAACGTTTCGAATGTGGCGCAATATGCAGCGTTGGCCGCCGTTTCGGGCGATTTGTCGGCGGTGGCAATGATGCGCGAAAGTTTTGCGCGTCGCGGGGCGTTAATGCACTCGATGCTTAATCAGATTGCGGGTGTTAATTGCATGCAACCTCAGGGCGCGTTTTATTGTTTTCCAGATTTTTCTGGTTTGTTGAATCGCAGTTTGAGCGGCGTTAC
>CAMBDT010000089.1 GCA_945865395.1 Acidimicrobium ferrooxidans DSM 10331
ACAAGCTCGGGTTTTACCTGGTCAATTGCATTAACAATGTTGGTCAACGACATCTCGGCAACAAGCCACAAGTCGGTCTTAATCGCACCAAGACGTTCGGCCCGCAACCGCACTTGTTGCGCAGACTCTTCGGCGGTCACATAAAGCGTCTTGCCCGACCATGCTGCCAGCAACTGCAACAACAAAGTTGATTTGCCAATGCCTGGCTCGCCGCCCAAAAGAGTGACCGACCCAGGTACGAGACCACCACCTAACACGCGATCTAGTTCTTCAACACCAGTAATAGTGGGTTTAGAAATTTTCGCGTCGAGTGCATTAATTGGTTTTGGCTCGCCAGGCGGCACAAGGGCCATGCCCGTTGCTACAGAAATAATTTCTTCGTCGCCTTCGACATCTTCAACGAGGCTGTTCCATGCTCCACATGCACCGCAACGCCCCGCCCATTTCGGAACCCCAGCACCGCATTCGGTGCATCGATATACGGTGCGAAGTTTTACCATCTCGCACTAGACATTATTCGCTGGGTGTGCGACTGACCCCACGGCGCTGATACAAAACCTTGGCGATCACAGCGACCATCAGCGCCAGCCAGGCAAAGAATAAAAATTTAAAAAGACCGGCAATAAGTCGTGCCACGGTTGCTCGAACGGCAGTATTTCGTGAAGTTGTCAGCACCGATTGCTCGCTGCCATCTAGCGGCACTCGCCAAGTCACCGTATTTTCGGTGTCGATACCGGTAGTTCGCTCAATGACCCCCGGCAATGTGGCCACAAAATCAATCGTCATCGCTTTGCCGAGATCGAGGCCTGCTTGTTGCAAGTTCTCTTCAAACGGCGCACCGCCAATTATCTTCAACATCTGACTATCGGCAAAAGCATTTAGGCCACCATCTACTTGCAATATTCCGTCAAGATCGAATGTTGAATCTGTATCTTTACCGCTGCGAGTGAGAGACATTCGTTTAAACGGACCAAACTCTCCGCTCAATTGATTCAGCAATATGCCCGCTTGTTCAGCGTTATCAAATGTGTGGCTTACAGAAACTTGAAGTCCACCGTCTGCGGTTTTGTTTGGTCGCGCCATTATCCATCCGGCGGCAGTCGCGTCATCAAATCGCAGGTCATCGGCAAGATTTGGCGCTGCAGCCAAAACTTCTGAATCGGCAATCAGATTTACAGTCAACAAACCCGCGCCGCTTTGAGCAACATCAAGCGTCACAACCGCGTTTACTTGACAAGAACACAGAACAATTGCTGCTGCAACTACAGCAACAAGTTTTAGGCTAAAAAATTGATTACGCACGCGCTGGCTAGTTTACGCAATCACGTAAGCCAAGCTGGCGACGAGATCACTCAGGTGTCGGAGTGTTTTCGCCAGCGCCTGCAAGTTCAACAGCCACAGGTGGCGCGAAACCTTCAACCGCTTTAAAAGTAAATCGTTTCTCTTCTGGCTTTTCAGGGTCATCTTCAACACCGATGACGATGATTTCGCCGGCATGAAACTCTTTGTTGAGAAGTTTTTCTGAAAGTGGATCTTCCAAGAAGCGCTGCATCGCTCGGCGCAACGGTCTGGCGCCGAGTTGCGGGTCGTAGCCTCGTTTGGCGAGCAACTCTTTGGCTTCAACTGTCAGTTCGAGGCCCAGACCAAGACCTTCAAGTTGACCAGTCAAACGCTTGCTCATCAAGTCGACCATCTGTACGACTTCGCTCATCGCCAACTCATGGAACACGATCACTTCGTCGATGCGGTTCAAGAACTCAGGCTTGAATTGCACTTTCAATGCTTCGTTGACCTTGTCACGCATGCGCGCATATGAGAGGGCTTCGTCATTTTTGCCAAAGCCCACATTGGCCTTACGCAAATCTTGCGTGCCGAGGTTCGAAGTCATGATCAACACGGTGTTTCTGAAATCGGTGCTGCGACCTTGGGCATCGGTCAATCGACCTTCTTCAAGAATCTGCAACAAGGTATTGAAGACATCAGGGTGCGCCTTCTCGATTTCGTCGAACAACACCACCGAGAACGGCTTGCGACGCACAGCTTCTGTCAACTGACCGCCTTCTTCGTAACCCACATAGCCCGGGGGCGAACCAACAAGACGACTTACCGTGTGCTTCTCCATGTATTCGCTCATGTCGAGTGCGATCAATGCTTGTTCGTCACCAAACAAGAACTCGGCCAAAGTTTTTGCGAGTTCTGTTTTGCCAACGCCTGTTGGTCCTAAAAAGATAAACGAACCGCTCGGGCGCTTCGGGTCTTTCAAACCGGCGCGCGTGCGACGAATGCTTTGGCTGACCGCTTTGATCGCGTCTTCTTGGCCGATGATGCGCTTGTGCAGTTCGGCTTCCATGTTCAACAACTTGGCTGTTTCTTCTTCGGTCAACTTGAACACCGGAATACCCGTCCACATGCTCAAAACTTCGGCGATTGACTCTTCGCTGACTTCATCAAACAAGTCAATGCCTTGGGCTTTGACATCAACTTCTTTTTGCGAGCGCTCTTCAAGCAGTGAGCGCTCTTGATCGCGCAAGCGACCAGCTTCTTCGAAACGCTGCTCTTCGACGGCGCGCTTCTTTGCCTCTTGCACATCGTTGATCTTGTTTTCAATTTCTTTGAGATCTGGCGGTGTCGTCATTCGCTTAATTCGCAAGCGACTGCCAGCCTCGTCGATCAAGTCGATTGCCTTGTCTGGCAAAAAGCGATCAGCGATATATCGGTCAGCGAGGTTGGCCGCCGAGACAAGCGCTTGATCAGTGATCGTCACGCGGTGGTGAGTTTCGTATTTATCTCGAATGCCCTTGAGGATCTCGATCGTATGGGCAACCGAAGGCTCGTCTACCTTGACTGGTTGAAAGCGTCGCTCAAGAGCAGCGTCTTTTTCGAAATGCTTTCTGAACTCGTCAAGCGTCGTTGCACCAATTGTTTGCAGTTCTCCTCGCGCCAACATCGGCTTCAAAATTGATGCAGCGTCGATCGCACCTTCTGCGGCACCCGCGCCGACAAGCGTATGAATCTCGTCGATGAACAAAATGATGTCTCCTCGAGTTTTAATCTCTTTCAAAACTTTCTTCAAGCGTTCTTCGAAATCACCGCGATAACGACTGCCTGCGACAAGCGCACCCAGGTCGAGTGTGTATAACTGTTTGTTGGTCAAAGTCTCTGGCACTTCATTGGCAACAATTTTTTGCGCCAAGCCTTCGATGATTGCTGTCTTGCCAACACCAGGTTCGCCGATCAATACGGGATTGTTCTTGGTGCGACGCGACAAAATTTGCATCACGCGCTCCATTTCTTTGTGCCGGCCAATTACCGGATCAAGTTTTTTGTCGCGCGCGAGTTGCGTCAAGTTGCGACCGAACTGATCAAGAATTTGGCTGCCACCTTTTTCTTGAGGCGTATCTTTCGCACCAACAGGTTCGCCTTCACCTTTGCCACCAGGGCCCTGGTATCCGCTCAACAACTGAATGACTTGTTGGCGAACTCGACCGAGGTCGGCGCCCAGTTTGACCAGAACTTGTGCAGCCACGCCTTCACCTTCACGAATCAGACCAAGCAAAATATGTTCGGTGCCGATGTAGTTATGGCCAAGTTGCAAAGCTTCGCGCAACGAAAGCTCGAGAACTTTTTTTGCCCGTGGCGTAAACGGAATGTGACCCGATGGCGACGAGCCACCCTGGCCAATAATTTCTTCAACTTGTGCACGCACCGCTTCTAGCGAAATGCCGAGCGCTTCTAAACCTTTGGCGGCGACACCTTCGCCCTCATGAATCAGGCCCAGCAAAATGTGCTCGGTACCGATGTATGAGTGGTTGAGCAGGCGAGCTTCTTCTTGGGCGAGAACTACGACTCTGCGAGCCCTGTCTGTAAATCTTTCGAACAACTCTGACCGCCTTGTGCGTCAAATAAGGTAAGTGTCCTAAAGTGTATCGGTGCGAGTGCACCGAATTATGTCGCGCGCGAGCTTGCGTAAGCGTGACGAGCCTCACAACGCTTAGTTCGTAAATTCACAAGGCAAGTTGCCTAGCCTGTGGATATGGCAGTTTCCTCGCCGCTACTTTCGCTTCCACTTATGGATACCGATCGTCAGCGTGTCGAGACTGCATTGTTGACAGCCGTCAAAAATCGTGATGCGCATCTCAACGAACTCGCTGCTCATTTAATAGTTGCCGGCGGCAAGCGACTTCGCCCCGTGATGACCATCGCGGCTGCCGCAGTTGGCAACGACAAGCCGGTGAGTGACAATGTTATTCAGGGTGGCATTTCGTGCGAACTGGTTCACCTCGGTTCGCTGTATCACGACGATGTCATGGATGAATCTGCCACGAGACGGGGTGTCGACACCGTAAATGCACGATGGGGCAATCTGCAGGCAATTTTGGCGGGCGACTTTTTGTTGGCCAAAGCCTCAGAAATCGCTGCTGCGCTCGGCACCGAAGTCGCAACATTGTTGGCCCAGACAATTGGTCATCTGTGCGAAGGTCAGATCGAAGAACTGACTAAGGCTTTTGATGTCTCGCGTTCGGTGCCCTCATATTTGGTGAGCATCGAAGGTAAAACCGCTTCTTTGTTTTCAACCGCTGCCCGCATTGGCGCACTTGTTGCTGGTCATGATCGTGCAGTTGTTGAGGCGCTTACGAATTACGGCACCGCTTACGGCATGGTGTTTCAAATTGTCGACGACATTTTAGATGTGATTGCCACCGACGCCGAACTTGGCAAACGAGCGGGTCACGACATGGAAGAAGGCATCTATACGCTGCCTGTTTTGTTGACGCTCAAGAGTGATTCGACAGATGCTCTTGAACTTCGCGACCTACTCGGTCGA
>CAMBDT010000090.1 GCA_945865395.1 Acidimicrobium ferrooxidans DSM 10331
GAGATTGTTCATTGTCGAATGAGTTTTTGCTGAATTTAGTTTGTGCTCGACACGGCGAGGCGCAATTTATGTTTTGGTGCTTCGCCAACTTCGATCAATCGACCAGACAAGTGAAAGCGAGCAGCATCTGTGACTTCGACTTTGGCGTAGGTGCCTACACGCAACGATTGCGGTGAACTGAAATGCAAGATCTTGTTTTGGCGGGTACGACCCGTGGTTAGTTCTGGGTTTTTCTTGCTCATGCCTTCGACAACGACTTCTTCGATGCGACCGATGCGCTCGCGATGTTTCAAAACTGCTGAGTGATCGAGCACGATTTTTAATCTCTCGTATCGCTCGACAGCCACAGCAGGGTCGATGAACTTGTCGGTCATTTTTGCCGCTTGAGTGCCGGGCCGCGGCGAAAAAATAAATGAGAACGCCGAATCAAAACACGCTTCTGCACAGGCTTCGACTGTTTGCAAGAAATCTTCTTCGGTTTCACCCGGAAACCCGACAATCACATCGGTCGTCACTGCCAGATCGTGAATCATCTCGCGGGCTTGAGCGAGACGCGATAAGTAGCGCTCGGCGGTATAACCGCGATGCATCAGCGCCAACACTGCGTCAGAACCCGATTGCATCGGGTAATGCAAGTGTTCAACAACCGTTGATGTCTCGGCCATCGCCAGCAATGTGTCTTCGCGCATATCTTTAGGGTGCGGGCTGACGAAACGCACTCGAGAAATGCCTGGCACCGCACCGACGCTGCGAAGCAATTCAGCAAACTGCGGTTTCGCTTTGACCGTGATGTCGCCCGCTGCTCGTGCTGACAACGAGAGATCGCGACCGTAACTATTGACATTTTGGCCGATCAAAGAAATTTGAGTCACACCACTGCGAACCAGAGTTTCGACTTCAGCCAAGATTTCTGCACTCGGTCGAGAAATCTCTTTACCCCGAACGGCCGGCACGATGCAGTAAGCACACGTGTTATCGCAACCAATCTGAATCGTCACCCATGCGTTATATGAAACTTCGCGACGCATCGGTAACGCACTCGGAAACATCGTGTGGTCGTCAAGCACTGCTTCTTCAAGAATTTCGGTGACTGCGCGCCCATAACGGGTATCTTCGAGCAATTCTGCGGCGCGATGCACATTATGAGTGCCGATAACGACATCGACATATGGCGCTTTCTCACGAATTAACTCACGGTCTTTTTGCGCCAAACAACCAGCAACGAGAATTTGTCGATCGTCTTTTTCGGTCTTCCAGTTTTTCAACTGGCTGAGCGTGCCGTAGAACTTGTCGTCGGCGTTTTCGCGAATGCAGCAAGTGTTAATAACGACGACATCGGCATCACCGACGCTGTCGACATTGGTCATGCCGTCTGACTCGAGCAAGCCAGCCAATCGCTCGGAGTCATGTTCGTTCATTTGGCACCCAAAAGTGCGAACGAAATAGTTGCGAGCCACGACCGTTCTATTTTATAGGCGTGAATTCGGCCTGACTGTTAAACGCCACTGCTGGCAGGTCGCAAATGACCTGCCAGCCGCAATGGCATTAGCGTTTTGTTTAGAGTTCGATTGGCTCGTCGTCTTTGGCAGTGAAAGCTTTCTTTGATGCTTTCTCTGCGGCCGGCTTGGCAACCGCAGTTTTTGATGTTGCGGATGCCTCAGCAGGCACCTCGACTGGCGTCTCGGCTTTTGGTTCGACCACAGGCATTGACTGCTGGCGAACACGATCGGCCATCTGCACCATGACTTCGGTGTTTTCTGCCAAGAACTGCTTGGCATTCTCGCGACCCTGACCGAGTTGTTCGCCGTCGTATGTGAACCATGCACCAGATTTTTTGGCAATGCCCATTTCGACTGCCATGTCGAGAACGGCGCCTTCGCGGCTGATGCCTTTGCCGTACATGATGTCGAATTCGGCTTGCTTGAACGGTGGTGAGACTTTGTTTTTGACAACTTTCACGCGAGTGCGCGAACCAACAACTTCGACGCCATCTTTAATTGTTTCGATGCGACGAATGTCGAGACGAACCGACGAATAAAACTTGAGTGCACGACCGCCAGGTGTTGTTTCTGGCGAGCCGAACATGACACCAATTTTTTCGCGCAGCTGGTTGATGAACACCGCCACAGTATTTGACTTGTTCAAATTTGCCGTGAGTTTGCGCATCGCCTGGCTCATCAGACGGGCTTGCAAACCCATGTGACTGTCGCCCATTTCGCCTTCGATTTCTGCGCGTGGGGTGAGTGCAGCAACCGAGTCGATGACCACGACATCGAGTGCGCCTGAGCGCACCAACATGTCGACGATTTCGAGTGCTTGCTCACCGGTGTCTGGCTGCGAAATCAAAAGGTTGTCGGTATCGACACCAATTGCTTTGGCATAGATCGGATCCATTGCGTGTTCGGCGTCGACGTAGGCGCAGATGCCACCGTTGCGCTGGGCTTCAGCCACGATGTGCATCGCCAAAGTTGACTTGCCTGACGACTCTGGGCCGAAGATTTCGACGATGCGACCGCGAGGCAAGCCGCCGATGCCAAGGGCGATGTCTAGTGGCAATGCCCCGGTCGGGATGAAGTCGATGCCGAGACTCTGCTTTTCGCCCATGCGCATGATCGACCCTTTGCCGAATTGCTTGTCGATCGCCCCGAGGGCTACTTCGAGGGCTTTATCTTTTTCTGTGCTCATGATTTGTTGCCTTTCATTTGCTTGTGTTGAGAACTTGGCACCTTAGGTAGGGGGTGTTGCAGGCAACCCTACACACGAACAGATGTTCGGTCAAGCACCCTAAAAGCCATACATCATAAGCCTTTTGGCTGTTCGTTTTGGGCTTACGGCTTTTTGACGAGGTTCGCTTGTTCAGCAGCGTCAAGTGGACGCATGATTAAATCGATAGCCAACCAAGTTGTGTACGAAATTGGATAACCAAAAACGCCGACAATCAGTGTCGTGCCAACTGTCGAAATCAGAATTGGAATGATCGCGATATTTGGATAAGTAATCACCACACCAATTGCCAGCGTCGCGATCAACGCACCACCGGTGAGAATAAAACTAATTGCCAATGCTCCGAGCATGAAGCCTTCAAGATTGCGCTGCCAGAAAAGATTGCAGCCACGACAATTTTCTTGCCGACGAAACCATGAAATAAAAAACGCACCGCGGGTGCCGCAATGTGCGCAGCGTCGGGTTAATCCACGAATAAACATGCGCCATGATGATGGCGAATTTTGCGCCACGAATTTTTTAGACGAGAAGTTCGTCGACGAATTCTTGAAAAACATTTGCGTAGTTGAGCGTCTCTGCTTCGCCGTGCATGATTGAAATTAACCATTGTTCGTCGAGACCAGGTGGCAAGAGGATGCCGCGATTGATGCCGTGAATCCATTGAGCGTATGCAAGATCAAAGTCTGTTGCTTTGTAGTCGCGATAATTTTCAATCGGATCGCGCGACCAAGTTATGCAACCCTTGGCGCCGAACTGCACAACATTTGCGTCGAGACCAGCACGGTCAATAACCGCCGTGCACGCATCGACGAGTTTCGTATTTAAATTAATTGCCGATTGTGTTGCCTCGTGAGTGCAAACCTCGCGCAACACTGCTTTGGCTGCGGCCATGCATAACGGGTTGCCGTTGTATGTGCCAAGGTGCACGACTTGACCGTTGGTAATCGTGTCCATATATTCGCGCTTGCCGCCGAATGCGCCGAGGGGTAAGCCGCCGCCGATCGATTTGGCGAGCGCTACGAGATCGGGCGTGACGCCGAGTGCGCCAGTGGCGCCGCTCCAACCAGAGGTGATGCCAGTTTTTACTTCGTCAAAAATTAATAGCGTGCCGTATCGCTGAGTGATTTCACGCACGGCTTGCAAGTATCCAGTTAATGGTTTACAAATGCCGATGTTTTGCATTACTGGTTCGACGATGAAGCAAGCAACATCGCCTGCTCGCAAAACATCTTCGAGTGCTTCAGGATCGTTATATGGCACGACGAGTGTCGTCTTGACTGTGTCGGCAGTGATGCCTGCGCTGGACGGCACCGAAAATGGTTTGCGCGCTGGGCCGGCAACTGCGAGCGGTGGCTTCATCGAGATCATTACTTCGTCGTGATGACCGTGGTAGCCGCCTTCGACTTTGACGATTTTGTCGCGGCTAGTTACAGCGCGGGCGACACGAATCGCATCCATTGTCGCTTCGGTGCCCGAGTTTGTAAAGCGCCACAACGGCAAGCCGTAGCGCTCGGCGAGCATCTCGGCGACCTCGGCATTATCGGGGCATGGCGACACGAAAAGCGTGCCGATGTCGAGTTGTTTGTCGATCGCCCGACGCACCAGCGGGTGCACATGGCCTGCAAACAGCGCGCCGAAACCCATGTCGAAATCGGTGTAGCGATTGTCGTCGACGTCTTTCATCCACGAACTGCCTGCTGAAGCGATGACGATCGGATACGGGTCGTAGGCCTGAAAATTCGACGGCACGCCAAGGGGCAAACTCTTGCGGGCCCTCTCGTTGGCGCGCTGCGAACCTTTTGTGCGCTCGGCGTAAAGCGCGAGCTCTCGGGTTGTTATCTCCCTTGCACGTTGCGCAAGTGGTGAAAACAGCGTGGAATCCATCGCTGTCATGGTTATCAACTCCAGTATTTAGTTGGCTTCAGTGTAGCCGTAGTTAATGTCGCGGTTGAAGTTGAAAACTCAATGGATACTAGGGTTCGGCAAGATTTTATTTTGCGCGAATCGAGAATTCGCGTTGGGGTGCTTATAAATGTGTGGCACACT
>CAMBDT010000091.1 GCA_945865395.1 Acidimicrobium ferrooxidans DSM 10331
GCTGAGCGACCTCAAGCGCGCGAGCGTCGCGAAGAAATGGCGCGTGCGGTGTGTGAGACATGCGAAGTTCTTTCAACTTGTCGAGACTTCGCACGCAACCATCATGAATATGGTTTTTGGGGCGGCGAATCAGAAGAGCAACGGCATCAAGCCGGGTTTCATTTGATCGCACCGATTGGCATTCGCGCCCGCTCTTAATTAATTCGCTAGCAGCATCTAATTTCCTGCGAGACTGAGTTATGGCACTCGGCGTATCTCTTGTCGCCGAATCATTGCCAAATGCCAAAGAAAATGTTCTCGATGCGTGGGCAAGTTTCGGTGACGCGCGATCGATAATCAATTTCGACGAAGTCTCGGCGCATGTCTCGACGAACCGCGTTTTCCGCATCACGTTGTCTGACAATTCAAGACTGATCGCCAAAGTAAGTTCATACGGTTCGTATTTTCAATTTGCCGAAGATCACGATCGACTTGCTCGTTGCAGTGCGCTCTTGCGTGGCGGTCGTTGGTCTGGGTTCTTGGCCGAAGTTTTAACCAAGAATGATCGTCCCTTCACTTGGTATGACGGAGCGTGTTGGGCAGTTTTCTACACCGACGTTCAGGGAGACACGGGCTTGCCACGCATTCTCGACGACACGGATGTCGTCAGTTTGGCATCGCAGATCGCCGAATTTCATTTGGCATGTGCCGCGATCAGCCCGTCACTACCACCTACATCCAACTCGATCAAAGGTGACGCGATTCATTTGTACGACCTGTTGCGCGACGCCGAAGCCATGTCGCATTACAGCCTTGACTCTTTGTCAATCACCACATTGCAGCGCTACACGCACGACCTGTTGTTGCATCTTGAGAAGGTTCATTACGACGAGTGGACGCGAATACCGATTCTCGTGGACTGGAATCTTGGCAATTTCTCTGTTCGGCCGAATCCCCAACACGGTGGTTCTTCATTTGAATTCTCAACACGATGGGATTACGACTGGTTTCGCATCGAGTCGCGCCTTCTTGATTTTTACTTCTTGAGTCGTGTGTCTTCACGCACCGGTGACAAGACACAGTTTTCGTATTCAGCCCACACATTGACAGAGCCAAGATTTGTCAAGTTCATCGCTGCTTATCACCAGGTTTATCCGTTGAGTAAAACTGAAATCGAATTCTTACCGTTCGCTTATAGGTTCTTCATTCTCAATTATGTGATTCGTGAGGGCGCGCGGTTCTTCAGACCAGATCTTTGTGCTCAGTTCAGACGTGACGCAGCCCATCATTATTTGGTCGAATCTGAACGACTTGATCTAACTGAACTTTTGAAGGTTGTCAGTTAGCAAATTTAGTCGCGGATCTTGCGCAGTTTCTCGCTGAAGGTCTTACCTTTTGCCACATACACGCGAACTCCATGCTCGATGTCTTCTCGCCGTGCGCGACCCTCTTTAATCACTGCGGGTGAACCGACCGCGAGCGCACCTGCGGGCACAACCGTGTCGTTGAGCACGACAGAATTAGCGCCGACGATTGCGCCAGACTCTACGACAACACGATGTAAGACAATTGCCCCTGTCGAAACCTGCGAGCCAGATTCAATCGTGCAGGCTTCGAGATGCACGATGTGCCCGATCACGCAATCGTCGCCGACAATTGTTGGCGTCTCGGGTGTTGTATGAATCACGCAATTATCTTGGATGCTCGTTCGCGCACCGATTCGAATTTCACCATCATCACCACGCAAAACCGCACCAGCCCAAACAGTTGACTCGGCGCCAATTTCGACTGCACCAATCACAACTGCTTCTGGATGCACGAACGCCGTCTCGTGAATCTTCGGCACCCGATCGCCTAATGCGTATATCGCCACAAAATTACGGTACTAGTTTCACCATGCAAATATGGCAAATCCAAACTTTGCCTATACCGTAAAGGCTCATGTCTAGGCGTCTTGATATCGAATTGACGAGTACGCGTGAAGACGGAACATGGACATGGCGTGCAGCCGGTGCCAAAGTGCCTAAGGGTGTCGTTGAGTCTTCACTTTTGCCTAATGAATCAAAAGTTGGTGACCAACTTAAAATCGAAGCTGACTTCGATATTGACGGCATCACGGTTCTTTCTGTCGTGCCACAACGTGACAAATCACAAAAAGCGACATTTCTACAGTTGATCGACGACAAACCTTTCACGGGTGTCACCGAAAAACTTGCCAAGAAATCGAAATCAGATCGACCACAACGCGATAAGCGTGGTCCGAGAACTGATCGCCCAGAACGCGCTGACAAATCAGAACGTAAACCCCGTTCAGAAAGCCCCCGGCGCGAGCGCACGCCTCGTTCGCCTGGTGATAAGCCCGCTACTCCGGTTGTTCAACTCGCGGTTCGCCCAGTTGCAAAACGGCTAAAACCAAATCGCAAACACCGTGCTGCGGTATTGCAGTCGCTTCCTGCCGAACAACGCAGCGTCGCCGAACGAGCACTGGCCGGTGGCATCAGAGCCGTTCGTGAAGCGATCAAAACGCAAAACACTCAACTTAAAGCCGAAGGTAAACCAGAGATCAAAGCTGATGGTTTGATCTCGATGGCTCAAGATATTTTGCCGAAACTTCGCGTTGCCGAATGGCTCGACAAAGCAGAAGCCGCGAAAAGCGAAATCACTCTTCTTGATTTGCGTGACTTGCGCGCGGTTGTTGTCGGCGCCGACGACCCGATGGTGGTGCGCGATGAAACAACTCGTGAACTAGCGACTGAATTGAAACTTGCCCTCAAACAGCGTCAAGAAACTGAAATGTCGCAATGGCTCGACGATATTAAGGCTGCCCTTTCTGCCACGAGAGTTTTGCGTGCGATCAAACTTTCTGGCGAACCACCAAAAGCTGGTGTTTTGTTTCCCGTTGAACTTGGTCAACAACTTGCCAAAGCGACAGCCGACTCGTTGTCGAACGAAGCAAGTTCAGATCGTTGGATCGCGATTCTTGAAGCGCTCGCATTTTCACCAATCCGAGCTGCGGTGAAACCACTTGGTGCACCGCAAGCCACAACCGATACCTTGCGACAGACTGTGAAGCGACTTGCACCGTTAGTGCCGCAGATCGCCGCACTTTTTGCGATTGAGGTTAAACCTGGTGCACAGACACCGCGCCCATTACGACCACCTCGTCCTAAGCGCGAGTTCAAACGCAAGCCAAAGACACCTAAGGCCGTCGCATCAATTGCCCCGACCGACGCAGTCGCCCCGACCGAAGTAGTTGCCCCGACCGAAGTAGTTGCATCGACCGAAGCAGTCGCATCGACCGAAACAGTCACACCGACCGAAGCAGTCACACCGACCCCGACCGATGTCGTGCTCGAAACTCCAGCCGATTCGACTGCAAGCCAATCCGCCTAATCAATTAGCCTTGCCACATGGCAAACATTGTTGAATACGAAGTACGCGGCAAAGTCGCAATCATCACTCTCAATCGACCCGAAGCACGCAATGCCGTTAATGGTGATGTAGCAAGTGGTCTCGAAGCAGCCATCGACAAACTTGAAGCCGACTCAAATGTCTGGATTGGTATCCTCGCAGCCAACACGGCCGGTCAAGAACGCCCAGTGTTTTGCGCTGGCGCCGATCTCAAAGCGATCAACTCGGGTCAAGCGGCGGCTCTAAATACGAAGCGCGGGGGCTTTGGCGGTTTTGTTTATCGCGAACGCAAGAAACCTGTGATCGCCGCAGTGGACGGTTTGGCAACTGCAGGTGGATGCGAATTAGTGCTCGCTTGCGACATGCTCGTGGCGACCACTCGTTCTGCCTTTGGCTTGGCAGAGGCCACACGAAATTTAATCGCCGGCGCTGGTGGTTTGTTCAGACTGCCTCGTGCCATCGGTCGAGCCGCAGCAATGGAAGCAATCCTCACTGGTGAACCATTCTCAGCACAACGCGCTTATGAACTAGGCATGGTCAACAAGCTCGTCGAACCGAACACGGTCGTAGATGGGGCCTTAGACCTCGCCCACCGCGTCTGCAAAGCCGCTCCCCTTGCAGTCTGGGCTAGTCGAAAGATCGTGTTGGCTTCAGAAACCGAATCTGATCAAGTTCTAATAGAAATGACGAATAAAGAATTTGGTGCCGTACTTTCATCAGAAGATACCAAAGAGGGCCTTACTGCGTTCATTGAAAAACGTCCGCCTAATTGGCAAGGAAAATAGTTTTACCGAATTAGTTCTTAAGGTCAGTAGAAACAGTTATCAGTCGGGCGACTAGGCCCGAGCGTTCAAAAAGATTTTTTGTCTCGCGATCGCCTGGCAACGCATAAGCATCAAGCGCAACCAAAGACCCAGACTTCGCCCATGCGATTGTCGTCGAAACCAGCGCATCGCCGATACCCAAGTTGCGAGCATCTTTGGTCACGAATACTTGCTCGATTGTCGCGATGTTGCCTGACTTAGCCCGCGCGAGTCGCGCCAGTAAATAACCCATCACTACATCGTTCGATCCGGCTACAAAAGTTACGGTCGAAACTTTGCTGAGTTGCTGCGACCAATTCACGCCGATCAAACTGATTTCATCAGCGAGTCGCGAGCCGCCCCGAAACTGATCGAGACTCGCGCGAGCCTCGCTTTCAAGCAACGCTAAAACTTCGCAATCACTCTCAGATGCTCTGCGAGTAAAAACCTGCACGACGTTATTTACG
>CAMBDT010000092.1 GCA_945865395.1 Acidimicrobium ferrooxidans DSM 10331
CAAATCGAAGTGATGCGCCGCAACGCCAAAGAGTTCAAGATCAGGCTTTACCCAATGGGTGACCCTGGTCAAGGCATTGTGCATGTGATCGGCCCAGAGCAAGGTCGCACTCTGCCTGGCATGACAATTGTTTGCGGCGATAGCCACACTGCAACACACGGTGCGTTCGGCGCACTCGCCTTTGGCATCGGCACGAGTGAAGTCGAACATGTTTTGGCGACGCAAACTTTGCCGCAAGCGCGACCCAAGTGGATGACGGTGAATGTTGAAGGTGTTGCGCCAGTTGGAGTAACCGCAAAGGACATCATCCTCGCCGTAATTGGCCAAATCGGCACGGACGGCGGCATCGGGCATGTGATCGAATATCGCGGTGCGGCGATTCGCGCGTTGTCGATGGAAGGCCGCATGACTGTTTGCAATATGTCGATCGAAGCTGGTGCGCGTGCAGGTCTTGTTGCACCTGACGAAACGACTTTTAATTATTTGCGCGGTCGCGAGTTCGCACCCACAGGCGCAAAATTTGACGCAGCGATCACCGACTGGCAAACATTGCGCACTGATGATGGCGCCGTATTTGACAAAGAAGTCACGATTGATGCGAGCAAACTTTCACCGCATGTAACTTGGGGCACCAACCCAGCCCAAGTTGTTGCGCTTAATGGTCGCGTGCCGACGCCAAGTGACTACAGCGATGCAACCGAGCGCGACAGTGTGACGCGAGCGCTCGAATATATGGGCCTGCAAGCGGGCACCGCAATTCGTGACATCAAAGTCGACACAGTTTTTATCGGATCATGCACGAACTCGCGCATCGAAGACTTGCGCGCAGCAGCAAACGTCGTGCGTGGTCGAAAAGTTTCTGTCAAGCGCGTGATGGTTGTGCCCGGCAGTCACGCCGTGAAATTGCAGGCGCAAGCCGAGGGGCTCGACAAGATTTTTATCGACGCGGGCATCGACTGGCGCGAGCCTGGTTGCTCAATGTGTTTGGCGATGAACCCCGACAAACTTGCGCCACAAGAACGCGCCGCGAGCACCTCGAATCGCAACTTTGAAGGCCGGCAAGGTCGAGGCGGTCGCACGCACCTGGTCTCGCCTGCTGTCGCAGCCGCAACCGCTATCGCCGGGCACTTTGCGTCGCCGGAAGATTTAAAATGAAAGCCGTTCGCATAATTTCTGGTCGCGGCGTGCCGTTGAAGCGCAGCGATGTTGACACCGATCAGATTATTCCGGCTGAGTGGTTGAAGCGTGTCGAGCGCACTGGCTTTGAAAAAGGTTTGTTCTCAACTTGGCGTGACGATCGCAACTTCGTGCTCAATGACGAGCGATACGCGGGTGCGTCAATCTTGGTTGCTGGCAAAAGTTTTGGTGTTGGTTCGTCGCGCGAGCACGCAGTCTGGGCGATTCAACAAGGCGGCTTCAATGCAGTAATCGCGCCGAGTTTCAGCGACATCTTTCGCAACAACTGCGGCAAAAACGGTTTAATTGTCGTCGAGTTGAGCGAAGTGACAGTCGCTAAGTTGTGGCAGATCATCGAAACCGACCCGCAAACCGAGATAACTGTCGATGTCGAGCGACTGACAGTTGAAGTACCGAGTTGTGGCGTCAGCGAGAAATTTGCGATGAACCCCGACACACAGAATCGATTTCTAAACGGTCTCGACGACATTGCAATTTCATTGCAACATGTCGACGCGATTTCGAAATTCGAAAAAACTCGACCAAGTTGGTTCTAGTTAGTTCTAGTTAGTTCTAACTAGTTTTAAAGAACGAACCAAGATCGGCAAGTCGCTTGTCGTTTGAAAACACTTCAATCGGTGCTTGCGCCTCAAGTTTTAATCCGCGCTGAATAATTCGACATGTCGTGTGCTGGTTATATTCAGCCAAAGTAACTGCCCAGCCATCTTTGCCTGCACGAGCCGTTCGCCCCGATCGATGCAAATAAGTTTTAACTTCGAGCGGCGGCACATAATGCACGACGATGCCGACATCGTCGATGTCAATACCGCGCGCGGCAACATCTGTGCATACAAGAATATTGAGTTCGCGTTGGGCGAACTTACGCAACGATCGTTCACGCGCGCCCTGTGCCATGTCGCCATGCAGCGCTGAAACTTTTTCGCCAAGACTCGCAAGATCGTCGGACACTTTGTCGCATGCGCGCTTTGTATCGCAAAAGACGACGGTTTGACCGCCTGCGCGAGCCATTGCGGCGATCACGCGGTTTTTATCCATGTGGTGAACGCCTAAAAATAAATGTCGCATCGTGCCGACCGTGTCGGTGGGTGCGTCGATGCTGATTTCTTGTGGCGACTTCATATAGCGCTTGACGAGAGTTGCAACTTGGCCGTCGAGAGTTGCCGAGAACAGCATCGTCTGATGTTCTTTTGTGACATGGCGCAGCACCCACTCGACTTGTGGCATGAAACCTTCGTCGGCCATGCGATCTGCTTCGTCGAGCACGATCATCTCGACATCACTCAAGTCTGCTTCGCCATTTTTCATCAAGTCAATTAGCCGAAGCGGCGTGGCGATAATTATTTCTGCGCCCCGCACGAGTTGCTCGACTTGTTTGTCGCGAGCGGCACCGCCATAAATTGCGACAACGCGCACATCACAATGTTGGGCGATCGGTGCCAGAACATCTGTAACTTGCACGGCAAGTTCGCGCGTCGGCACCAGCACGACACCCCGCGGTTTTTTGGGTTTGGCTTTTTCAGTGACTAGCTCGATCATCGGCACGCCAAAAGCCAATGTCTTGCCCGAACCCGTGCGAGCGCGACCGCAAACATCGACGCCAGTTAGCGCCACGGGTATCGCCTCGGTCTGAATCGCGAAAGGCGCGGCGAACCCCGCACTTGCCAGACCGGCATCGACTCGACTACTGACCCCGAGCGCGGCGAACTGTGTCGGCGTCGCAACGGCCTCGCGGATATTTGTGTTCGAGCCGATGTTGCCGCTCGCGCTCTCTGTCGAATCGTCTCGTAAGCCGCCTGTCGACCCGCCAGATCGATGGGTATTCATTGGGCGACTGGGCGAATTTGCGTTTCGGCGGGGGCCATTCGGCTCGCGGCGCCGCGATCTTGGTTCTGACATGTGAACTCTCACCCTACCAACCTGAGTTCACTGACTCGTGAGTCAGTTTCGGCTGACCACTCAGACAGTAGACAAATGAAAACAAGATGTGTAGGGTCAAAAATTGTGTTTAACCAAAGTACGCAACAAGCAATTCTTGACGAGCCGTTGTTCACGGGTCGCAAAGGCATTGTCTATGACTGGCAAAAATTGTTGGTGCCATCAGATGCGGTCTTTGAAGCATCACTTGAAACACTTCTAAACGCTGGCAAGGACGACTCCGCCCCGCGATACGCGTGAGCGCGCCAGCGCGCCCGGCTCGGGTGCTTGTTCTTGGTTGTGGGTCTGTCGCCCAGTGCGTGATCCCACTTTTAATTCGTGATCTAAAACTTGCGACAAGTTCGATAACGATCGTCGACTTTGTCGACAACCGCCATCGTGTTGCTGATGCGATCAAACAAGGCGTCAAATACGAAATCGGTCAAGTGACCCGCGAAAATCTCGACAGCTTTTTGTCTGAACGTGTGGCGACTGGCGATATTTTGCTCGACCTCGCGTGGAACATCGACTGTCCGACAATTCTTGAATGGTGTCGCATGCGTGGCGTGCGCTACCTCAACACTTCGGTCGAATTGTGGGACCCGTACTACGACATGGCGGCGACACCCCCGCTTGACCGCACGCTTTATGTGCGCCATCAAGCGATCCGAAAAATGATTGCCAAGTGGGGTTCAAATAAAGGAGCAAGTGCGGTGGTCGAACACGGCGCGAACCCAGGTTTGGTTTCTCACTTTGCAAAACAAGCGCTGTTCGAAATCTCGAACAAAATTTTGAGCGACGGTCGCGCGGGCTCGCGACAAAGCGCGATCGAGTCGGCGTTGGCCAGCGAGTCGTTCGATCGTTTGGCGATGTTGACCGGCACACGCGTGATTCACATCAGCGAACGCGACACACAAATTACGAATCAACCAAAAGAAGTCAACGAATTCGTCAACACTTGGTCGGTCGAAGGTTTTTATGAAGAAGGTGTCGCCCCCGCCGAAATGGGTTGGGGCACGCACGAACGATGGATGCCAGCCAACGCTCAAGTGCACGCCGACGACGGCCCGTGCAATCAAATTTGTTTGGCACAGCCCGGCATGGAGACTTGGGTTCGCTCATGGGTGCCAAGCGGAGAAATTCTCGGCATGATTATTCGCCACGGCGAGAGTTACACGATGAGCAATCACTTAACTGTGCGCGACGATTCTGGCAAAGCGATCTATCGTCCAACTGTGCACTATTCGTATTGCCCGTCAAACGAAGCGATCAACAGCGTGCTTGAGTTGCGTATGCGCAATTGGCAAAAGCAACCAAAAGAGCGGATCATGAACAATGAGATTATTTCTGGCCGCGATGAACTTGGCGTTTTGCTTCTCGGTCATGACTACACGGGATGGTGGACGGGCACTCGCCTTTCGATCGACGAGGCGCGGTCGATTGTCGACGGTCAAAGCGCAACGACGCTGCAAGTTGCTGGCTCGGTTATTGCGGCTGTCAAATGGATGATCGCCAGCCCGAACGAAGGTGT
>CAMBDT010000093.1 GCA_945865395.1 Acidimicrobium ferrooxidans DSM 10331
TGTCGTCTAACGCGACGGTGATTGACGCCGAACCCGCCAGGTCGCTCGCAAATCGCGAGTTTGTCTTTGATGATCCAAGTCAGGTTGCGAGGCAAAATGCCAAGAGCCCATTTGCCACGCAGTTTTTGCGGCATTAGCGAGCCTTCAAATTAGACACGCCAAAACACATTGATACGAACATCGAAAGAGCACAATACCACAGCAAATTCAAGCCGTGTTTTGATTTTGCGACTTTTTCGCGGGCATCAAAAGTCAAATTTATTGCTTGGAGTTGATTTGTAAACGCTGTTGACTTCGCCGAACCTCACGGTTCATTCCAATTTCACAGGCAGGCGACTTTCCATGAGCAACATCCAGCACGCGTTCAACTGTCGCTGCATCAGGCGGATAAATCTCAGTCAGCCAAATTCGAATCGAGCGCCGCGCCAATGCGATTGGCGCAGCAACCAAGGCTTTGGCGTCGGTCGGGTCGAGTTGTTTAGCCATATCGTCAAGAAAATCAGCGTCGTCGCGAAACAATTCGGCCTGGCGTGCAAGAATCGGTGCGACATCACGCTGCGAAACTTCATTAATTAGTGGCAAAAGTTGTTGGCGAACTTGATTTCGCAAGAACTTCAAATCTGTGTTGGTTGGGTCGACGACACATTCAATTTTCAATTCACTACATAGTCGTTCAGTTTCACTGCGTCGTAGATTCAAAATCGGGTGGCTATGACTGTGCTGCATGCCAGCAAGGCCCTGCAGACCCGCGCCGCGCAACAAGTTGATTAGCAAGGTTTCGGCCTGATCGTCTGCGGTATGGCCGGTGGCAACGTCGTCTGGAAGAACCTCGTATCTTGCTTTGCGGGCGCGTGCCTCGAGATTCGCGCCATGTTCAATTTTGATTGTCTTGCTCACAAAACTTGCGCCAAGTAGTTCTGCCACATCGGCGACAATCCGCGCCTCAAGTTCAGAGCCACTGCGCAACGAGTGGTCAACATGAAATGCTGTCACTTTGCATCCGTTAAGAACTGCGAGCACAAGCATCGCCATGCTGTCTTTGCCACCCGAGACGGCACAATTGACTTGCAATCCTGATGCCGGAAAGTTGCAGCGAGTTAGAAGTTCGCGAGCAAACTGATTCGCTTCGAGTTTGGCAACTAGGGCGTTCATCGGCCCAGGCCGATTATTTCTGCGCTTGTCGTTGACGACGGTTTGGATGTTTGAGCGCCGTAACTGACTTCAAATAGCCACCTACCAAGCCAACTAAAGCACCGATGCCGGCGATCAACAAACCGGCGCCCAACCACCAATGCCAAACTACTGCTGCAATCATCGCCGTAATGCTAGCGATAATTTGCTTGCCGAACCAATCAGCTGTCTAGTTCTCTTGTGTGCTCGGGTGCCGAGAGTTGTCGTGGAGCCGAGTCAATATTTGAAATTTCAGTTAATTCAGCCGATGTCACACCAGCGTCTTTAAATTTTCGTAAAGTCGCCAACATTCGACCTTCAATTGAGCCGACCATTTTGTTGTACGCAGTGATCGCTGTTTCAAGACCGCGCCCAGTTTTTTCGACACTTTCAAGAACGGTGTCTACACGCTCATACAATTCGCGACCCAGTGCGGCGATGTTCTCGGCATGTTCTGCAATTTGAAATGCCTGCCAACCTTTGGCGACTGCGAGCAATAGCGCTAACAAATTGACAGGAGAAGCGATCAACACTCGGCTTCGCATCGCAACCTCGAGCAAACTGCCATCGGCGCGCAATGCATCAGCCAAAAATGACTCACCAGGAATAAACATGATCACATATTCAGGCGAGCGATTGAACTGCTCCCAATATTTTTTGTCAGCTAAAACTTTGGCGTGCCCCGCCAGCGCCTTGGCGTGTTCGCTGAGAAGTTGTTGGCGCAATGTCGCGTCAGAGGTTTCTTGGGCTTTGAGATACGAGTCGAGCGGTGTTTTTGAGTCGATCACTACACAACCGTCGTTGGGCAATTTGATTACGGCATCAGGTCGTTGTGTTCTGTCGTTGCCAGTCACGGTTGTCTGTTCAAAAAAGTCGCAATACGGCAACATGCCGGCCAGTTCAATGACATTGCGCAACTGTTGTTCGCCCCATGCACCGCGCGCACTCGTTGACTTAAGTGCCGAT
The DNA here is from genome assembly GCA_945865395.1 of Acidimicrobium ferrooxidans DSM 10331. GTDB lineage: Bacteria > Actinomycetota > Acidimicrobiia > Acidimicrobiales > Ilumatobacteraceae > BACL27. The sequence goes on from CAMBDT010000093.1 coordinate 2,137, forward strand.
TGCAGGGCAGAAGTCGTTTGGTTTAGCGTGTCGATTTGTTTGCTGATTGTCTCTGTGACACCAACTGTGTTCGTGTAGTTCGACTGCAAAGAAGTAACGGCGTTGCGAAGTTCGTTCATTTGTGTAGCAACCGGATCGAGCAAACTTTTTGTTTCGGTGGCCAATGTTTGCGTTCGCGCCTGATAGGTGCGGTCGATTTGCGAATTTACATTTTCAAGAGCCTGCTGCGTCGCTTTACCGACTTGGGCATCGACCGCGGTTTTTACGGCATCAATCAATGCAGTCTGGTCAAAGTTTTGCGGTGTCGCAGACAAGTTGCCACTGCCGTTTTGACGAAACAACAACACGCCAAGGCTGATGACCACGACGACCAATAAACCAATAAGAATCTCCATCATCACAGTGTGGCACGAGGGTGTCGCTAGATTGGCCACGTGACATCATCAAAAGTTGTAGATAGCCCTGTCGGCTGGGTGCAAGATCACATTCGTGCATATGTTGAGAGCAACGGCCAAGAGGGGCATATCTGGCGCGGCGTGCCGACTTTGTTATTGACGACGACTGGTCGAAAGTCGGGTGAACTTCGGCGCACAGCACTGATTTACGGTCGAGATGGCGACGATTATGTAATCGTTGCGTCTAAAGGCGGCGCACCCAATAATCCGCTGTGGTTTGAAAATCTTGTCGCGCACCCAAAGGTGACTATTCAAGTCGGCGCCGAGATTTTTGACTGCATCTCGTCAACCTACGAAGAGCACGGCTCGGCAGGCGAGCATCGACAAAAAGTTTGGGATTCACTTGTTGCGATTTGGCCAGGTTTCGCCGAATATCAGATTAAGACGCCGCGCCGCATTCCGCTTGTGCGACTCAAAAAAGTTAGTTGATTTTCTTTCCGGCCTTGAGCATCACCGCAATTAATGTAAGCGGTAAGTAAGCAATCAATAAACCCGCAAGTGGTTTCAAAGTAGATTCGGCTACGAGCCAAGCGATCGGTAGCAAGAAAAATATATTTATCGCGCCAACTCCGAGCGAAACTGGCAAGTGGCGGTTTAGTTTTTTGCTGAGGTGTTGATACGCGTGTGTGCGATGGGCAATGTAAACATGTTCGCGGGCGAGCAGTCTTCGAAGCAAAGTCACAGTCGCATCTGCAACAAAAACACCAAGCAAGATAATCATTGCCCACGCGACGAGTGGTTCTTCTTTTGCGACAACGAGAGATATCGCCCCGATAGTAAACCCGATGAACCCACTGCCGACATCACCGAGAAATATTTTCGCAGGTGGCAAATTAAAATACATAAAACCCAAAACTGCAGCTGCCAACACGGCGACTAGCAACCATAAGTCGCTGTCTGTGCTGACCACCAGCAAAATCGCGGCGCCCAGACAGATCGTGAATGTTTGAATCCCTGTGATCAGATCGATGCCATCCATAAAGTTAAATAAATTGAGCATCCAAACTAAATAGATCACAGCGGCAATGTCACCAGCAATGCCAAAGCCAATTACCGACTCTGTTAGCGGCAGGGCTGGTAGTCCGCCAGCAAGCCAAACGGTGATTGACGCACAAACAAAGTGTCCGACCAGTCGAAACTTTGCCGAAGTTACCCGACCTAGATCGTCGAGCCACCCGATCAACGCAACAATTAGCCCGGGTGCTGCAAGTGTGAAAAAATCGCGACCCGAGATTGTTTCATTGACCAGCAGAACCAATAATCCGACGACAAATGTTGCAACAATTGCCACACCTGCCCCGCGTGGGGTGGGTGAAGTATGCGAACTTCGCTCATTAGGTATGTCAAAATGATTATTTTCGACCGCTATTTTTCGGATTAGCGCGGTAAGGGCAAAACTTATCATCACAGCGACCGGAATAAGCGCGATCATTTTTTCCTACTTTGAAACCACGCCGCTGTCGCTGCTATTTCATCTTGCAAACTAAAGGGTGGCCTCCAGCCAAGCCCTTGTTTTGTCTGCGAAATATCTAATTGAAACGATCCACAAAGTCCGTCGTATGCACGCGGTTTGCCAATTAGTAGACTGCCCAACCTCAAAACTGTGAGTGGTATTTTGACTAGTCGTGCTCGCTTATCCATCGAAGTTGCGATCATTTTCAACAAGTCAGTTGTAGAAACATCGTGGTCATCAGAAACATTGAAAATTTGGTTTCTAGCTGCATCATTGGTGACACAATTTTCAATTAAGTCAATGAGATTTCTAATGCCAACAAAACTGCGCAAATTTCGTGCGCTACCGAGCGGTAGAGGCACACCGCTATTAACCCACTGCAACATCGACAAAAAGTTGGCTTTTACACTTGGACCATAGACAAGGGGTGATCGAATAATTGTGTATGTGAGTTGGTGTTGCTTGCTAAGTGTTTGCAAACTCGCCTCAGCGGCAACTTTTGACGCGGCATAAGGCGAATCTGATTGCAACGAGTCGTTGACCAAAAACGG
>CAMBDT010000094.1 GCA_945865395.1 Acidimicrobium ferrooxidans DSM 10331
ATATTGCCACTTGGGTAGGGTATTTGTCGTGTCAAAATCGATTCGTCGCCTAGGCGATATGCGCGGGCCCGATGTGATGAGCAAAGTCACCTCGCGTTCGATTTTTGTGCAACCTCTTGGTGCGATCGAACAACACGGCCCGCATTTGCCGTTGAATACTGACGAAGTTGTTGCGACTGCAGTGGCCGAAGCCACAGTCGCTCGGGTGGGTGAGAGTCTCGATGTTTGGTTATTGCCAACTTTGACGTACACGAAATCCAACGAGCATGCCTGGGCGCCTGGCACGATTTGGCTTTCGGCAACGACGATGCTCAGTGTTCTAGATGACATCGGCAAATGCATAGCGCGTACAAACGCCCAGAAACTCGTCTTTCTCAACGGTCACGGCGGAAACTCGGCGCTTTTAAATGTCGTCAATCGTGAGTTGCGTCTGAATTACGGTTTGCAAACTTTCACTGCGCACCCTTCGATGCCACCAGACCAAGGTGGTGCATCAGCAGCAAGCGAACTCGGCATGGGCATTCACGGTGGTACCGACGAAACATCAGTTATGTTGCATCTACGACCCGACCTTGTTGATATGTCTAAGGCCGTGCGGCGTGTGCCCGAGAAAATCGCGTTGAACAAACATGTTCGCTTCGGAGGCGCGGTCAGTTTTGGTTGGCTCTCAAATGACTTTTTCGTCGAGGGTCATATCGGCGACCCAACTCTGGCGACCGCTGAACTCGGCGCTCGCATGTTTGCCTCGGCAGTCGATAACTTCTCCGAAGCTCTCGCCGAAGTCTCAACCTTCAACTTCGGCAAATAATTTTTTAAGCCTGTAAATGACACTCGGGGGGCGCGAACGCCCCCCGAGGTATCAATTGCTAGTTATTGATCGTTATGGCAATGTAATAGTTGGATCAATAAATTCGTTCGTCACGATGTCGGCGGCGGTAAGACCAGCTTGCATCTTTGCACCGATTTTTTCGTAGACAGGTACCGCTGTGGCGATGAATGCAGTTACGCGATCCATGTCAAAGCTGCCCAATGTTCCGTCTGGGCTGTTGGCAATCAAGCCGTTTGATAAACCGAGTTCAACTGCTGCTGCGGCCTGACCAGCGTCATACAACCAACCGTTGTTGAACTGTTTGACAAGATCAAGGATCAACGCGTTGGCGCGAGCCGGATCTGTCACATAGTCAACTTGTGATTGCTGAATCATTGGTACAAGAAGCTTCAAACAGTCGCCATTTTCAGCGATTGTTTTTGGCAAGCCACCAAGCGACTGAGCATATGCTGTCCAACCTGCTTCGTGAATTGTCTGATACGCAACTGGTTTTGCCCAGTCTGTAAGCACCTTCTCATAATAGAAAGGCTCTGAAGTTGCGAAACCTTGCTGTGCAGCCTTGCCGCCGTCAGCTACGAAGTTGGCAGGTGTGCCGTCGTAGTTGCCGTCGACTTGCTTTGCGTCAAGGATGCCGTTTGCTGTGAAGTATTCCATGTATGCAGCACCACCGAAGTAACGAACCTTCGCGCCAGTCGCCTTGAGATCGGCAATAGTTTTGACGTCTGGGTAAGTTGCTGGGTCCCACATGATGATCTGTGGGTTGATATTGAACGGAGCCACAACAGTCATAGTTGGGAATTCGCCCGAATCTTGCACTGCGCCGTCGGTGCTAACAAAAGCCAAGAAAATATCTGGATCTTGATACATCAACGATGTTGGCGAGCTGAAACCCACTGCTGGTCCGCCTGAGCGCACTTGAATCTTGACGCCAGTATCGGCACCTTTAGATACGAGTGGTCCTGTTACACGAACGCCAGCGGCGTCAACTTCGTAACCTTCGCCAACCATGTTGTACAAGAACCCGTGTTCTGATTCTGGGTTCCAGTCAGTCTGGAAGGTGATTGTGTCTGGGCAAACACCGGCGAGTGAAACGGCCTCTGCGGTCGCCTCTTCTGCTGGTGCAGCCTCTGTCTCTTCTGTTATTTCTTCGGTTGCTGTGTCGTCGTCACTACCGCAAGCGGCAAGAGTGACCAAGCACAACGCACCGAAAAGTGCAATTGCTTTTCTTCTCATCATTTTCTCCTGTTGTTGTCTGGGGCTGGATTAAATTGCAACCAATTATCTACCAGTTCTTATTGCCTTGCATTATTTTTGCTTTATTTTTCGTCAAGAGTTCGCTACCGACCTCTCGTAGTTGTGTGCCACTTGCCGATTGCTACTTTTGAGAGCAGCCCGAACAAGATGAACACGACTAAACCGAAAACACTCGCCAAGATAATTGCGGCGATCAATTCGGCGCCCCAGAGGCGTCCGCGGTAGATATCTATTTGCGCGCCAATACCGACAACGCCACCTTGGCGAAAATAAAAGTCGCCCACGACCGCACCGATAACCGACAAGCCAGCTGAAATACGAAGACCCACAAATATGTTCGGCATCGCAGCCGGAAACTGTAACTTACGAAGTCGTGTTAACTTGCTCGCGCCGTGCAGTGTAAATAGCTCATGCTGACTCTTGTCGACTGAGAGCAGACCGAACAAAGTGTTGTTGACGATCGGAAAGAAGGCGATCAGCACGACAACAAGAATTCGCTGCAGCATGATGCCGTCGATGAGCGCTCGAATAAGGGGAGTCATCGCCAAAATTGGTGCCGATTGCAGTGCAACGAGGTATGGCCAAGTTGCGCGCTCCATCCAACGGCGAGTAGCCATGAGTGTCGCAAGTGTCGTGCCAATAAGAATCGTGATAAACAAACCGATCACAGCGATTTTGATTGAATCCCATAATGAGCGCAGAATCGGTTTCAAACCACGTTGTTCGCCCACTGACCAAGTTAGAAAACCTTCTTGCACGACACGGTGTGGCGTTGGCAATAAAAACCGCTTTTGCGGTGGCAAAAGTTTTGTAGATAATAGATACCAGACGCCGATGAAGATCGCAAAGACGACAATCGGACCCGCAAAATCGCTGATGAGGTTGCGCTCGCTGGTCTCGCGTGGTGCATCATCGACTCGCAAACTTGGCGGCACCGATTGATCAATCGTGTTGGTCACCTTGATGCTGTTTGAAGCGTTCACACCAAGGCTCCACGAAGTGCGAGAGAAACTTCGCCGCAGATTTCAGCGAACTTTGGTTCATATCGCAACGAGTGCGCCCGTGGATAACTAAACGGAATGTCGAAACTGCCAACGATCTGACCTGGTCGAGCCGACATCACCAATACTTTGGTGGACATATAAACAGCCTCGGCAATAGAGTGCGTGATAAACAGCCCAGCGAAGCCCTCGATTTGAAACAAGCGCAAAAGTTCGTCGTTAAGTCGCTCACGAGTGATTTCGTCGAGAGCGCCGAATGGCTCGTCAAACAAGAACACGCGGGGTTTCATCACCAATGAACGGGCGAGAGAAGCGCGCATTCGCATGCCGCCCGACAACTGTCGGGGATACTTGTCTTCAAAACCCGTTAGGCCGACCAGATCAATTGCGTCTTGTGCCAGTTTGGTGCGCTGAGATTTTTCGATGCCATGCAATTCGGCGATGATTTCAATATTCTTGCGAACATTTCGCCACGGCAAGAGTGTTGCATCCTGAAAAACATAGCCAATGCTGTTGCGGTCGATTTCGCACTTGCCTTCAGTTTCGGTTTCTAAATTTGAAGCAATACGAAGCAAAGTTGACTTGCCACAACCAGATGGGCCGACAACCGTGACGAATTCGCCAAGGTTGATATCAAAACTCACACCACCAAGTGCCTTCGTACCGTCGGGAAACGTCATGCCGACATTGTTGAACCCAAGCGCCCCAGCCACGCCTAGACAATAGTTGATCAGTTAGCGAGTGCCAAACGAGAACTGGTTATCTGACCTTTATAAAAAACTAAAGTACGAATCGGCATATTGGCGATGGCTTCGCGAACCGAACCCGCCCCGGTCAACATTAAGTCGGCTCGCGCACCGACTTGGGGGCCAGCAGATGTCAGACCGATTACAGATCGCGCCGTACTAGTCACTGAGGCGAAGGCATCTTGGGGCAACAGGTGGGCAGAGAGAATTGCCAGACCGGCACTTTCGAGGGGGTCACCACGCCCAATTGGATTGAACGGATCTTGCAAATTATCGGCGCCAACAGCCACTTTCACTCCTGCGCGGCGCAGATTCGCAATTGCAGTTAGGCCGCGCGGCGTAGCTGTCGTTGCATCGCGACCTTGCAAAAAAAGATTCGTGTGGGGTAGTGCGACAACACCAATACGGGCCTCGGCGACACGATCAGCAATTCTTTTTTGAACACTCTCAGTTTGCATGCCCAAACTCACGCAGTGGCTGGCGACGACTGAATTATTGAACCCGGTGCTAATAACCAGATTTGCCAAATGTTCAAGTGACACACGGTTCACATCGGTGTGCTCGTCAGTGTGTAGGTCTAGACCGCAATTTAATTCGCCTGCAAGTTCGAGCAA
>CAMBDT010000095.1 GCA_945865395.1 Acidimicrobium ferrooxidans DSM 10331
AAGGCGTGAAAATAACGACAAAAGAATTGGCGAGATTTGAACCGGTTGTTTTCGATGATCGGGTAATTGCAGCGGTTGAATCAATTGCAAAACAGCAAGGCAATTCGGTGCAACGAATGCCGTCGGGCGCGGGCCACGATGCACAAATGATGGCTCGAGTCTGCCCTTCTGGCATGATTTTTGTGCCAAGCGTCAAAGGCATCAGTCACAACCCTGCCGAGTTCACCGAGTCGACTGACTTAGAGGCTGGGGCGAATATTCTTTTACATACAATGCTTGCACTCACGACTCTAGAAGAATCGAAAAACTAACTAGTCATGCGCAACCTCAACGTCGCTGCCGCACAACTCGGTCCTATTCAAAAAAATGATGACCGAAAATCTGTTGTCAATCGCCTGGTTAGTCTGTTGCGCGACGCGCATGCCAAAAAAGCTGAACTCGTCGTGTTTCCTGAACTTGCATTGACAACTTTCTTTCCTCGTTGGTTTGTTGATGATATTTCGCAAGCAAACCACTGGTACGAAACAGAGATGCCATCCAAAATCACACAACCACTGTTTGATGAAGCTAAGAAGCTCAATATCGGTTTTTGTCTCGGATATGCCGAATTAACAAAAGCAGGTGAACGATTCAACACTCAAATTCTTGTTGAGCGCGATGGCAGTGTTGTTGCTAAGTATCGCAAGGTGCATATTCCGGGTCATGAACATCATGAACCAAATCGTCCCTTTCAACATGCCGAGCGTTACTATTTCAAACCAAGCGATGAAGGTTTCGGCGTATGGCGCGCGTTTGGCGGACGAGTCGGCATGATGATCTGCAATGATCGTCGATGGCCTGAGTCTTATCGCGTGATGGGTTTACAGGGCGTAGAAATAATCCTTTGCGGATACAACACGCCGTTGCATTATGTGCCCGACCCAACTCAAGATGCGTTGCAAGGTTTTCATAATGCTTTGGTGATGCAAAGCGGTGCGTATCAAAACGGCACTTTTGTCGTCGGTGTGGCAAAAGGTGGCGTCGAAGAAGGCGTTGACAGTTTGGCTGACTCGAGCATTATTGCCCCATCGGGTGAAATTTTGGCCAAGACAGCGACCAACGGCGACGAGGTCGTCACCGCAATTTGCGACCTTGATTGGTGCAATAACTACAAGAACACCTTGTTTGATTTCAACCGTTACCGCCGACCTGAGGTCTATGGCCGAATCACAGAGCAACGCGGCTCGATCATTGAATAAACCGCACCTTTACAATCTGTAAACCTGTAGATCAATGCCTGTATGGTAAATATGTGACCATCGAGGCAATTGGCGCCCCTAAGACTAACTCGACATCAGGATCAGAACGGCGCGTCGCTTTTGTTGTCAACGGCACCCCAGTAACGGTTCGTGACGATCACCCACATTTGTTGGCGGCGTTGCGTGAAGAACTAAACATCACCTCGCCAAAAGACGGCTGCTCACCAAGCGGTCAATGTGGTTGCTGCACCGTGCTTGTCGATGGCAAAGCAATCGTTAGTTGTCAGCAATCGCTTGAAAAAGTTTCGGGCGCGCAAATCACGACACTTGAAGGCGTATCGCAAACCGAGCGCGATGCATTCGCGAATGCATTCGCGGCTTGTGGCGGGCTGCAATGCGGTTTTTGCATTCCTGGCATTGTTGTACGCGCCAAAGCTCAGATTGATAAAAAGGGCGCGAACCTAAGGCGCGAAGACATGGCGCGACATCTCGGCGCGCATCTTTGTCGGTGCACCGGCTATGTCAAGATTCTTGACGCGATTGAAACAGTTGCCAAAAATTTGACACCTGAGATTATTTCTACTGGTGGAATAGGTGTCCGCGTCGTAAAACACGAGGCGAACGAACTCGCTCTGGGTGATCGTGGCTACATCGACGACATGCGAGTGCCGGGCATGTTACATGCTGCGCTTGTGTTCACAAAACACGCGCGAGCAGAAGTGCTGAGCATCGACACATCTAAAGCGATGAGCGCACCAGGCGTGACTGCAGTATTCACTGCTCAAGATGTGCCTGGCGAGTTGATGATGGGCATTATCTATAAAGACTGGCCGGCGATGATTCCGGTTGGAGGGTTTACTTCTTATGCAGGCGATGTGTTGGCGATGGTAGTCGCCGATTCACGGCAGAATGCTTATGAGGCTGCAAATAATGTGTTGGTGCAATACAAAGCGCTAACACCCGTCACGGATGCGAGAAAGGCAATTACAAGTTCTGACATCGCAGTTTGGAAAACCGATTCAAATGTACTTTCTAAGAGCGTTTATCAACGCGGCGATACAAACTCTGCGCTGGCCGAGAGTGCCCATGTCGTGCGTGAAACATTTTCGACACAACGAATTGAACATGCCTTCCTAGAACCTGAAAGCACTCTTGCAGTGCCATCTCGCGACGAGCACCAAAACCGAAAAATACATGTTTATTCTGGCGGGCAGGGCGTTTGGGACGACCGCAATGACATCGCTCGCCTACTTGCAATCCCAAATGAGCAAGTGACCGTCACGCTCGTGACTAATGGTGGTGCATTCGGCGGCAAAGAAGACATGAGCAATCAGGCGCATGCATCGTTGGCTGCATGGCTGCTCGACAAACCTGTGAAGTGCACTTTGACGCGTGAAGAAAGTTTTTTGATGCACGCCAAACGCCACCCGATCGAAATGACCTATGAGGCAGCCTGCGACAAGCATGGCAAACTTACTGCTCTACGCGTTCGAGCACTCGGCGACTCTGGTGCTTATGCGAGTGTTGGCATGAAAGTGCTTGAGCGTATGGCAGGTCACGCAAGCGGACCGTATCAAGTGCCAAACATCGATGTTGAGGCGATTGCTGCACGAACGAATAACCCGATATGCGGTGCGTTTCGCGGCTTCGGCGCGAATCAAGCACAATTCGCGATGGAAGGTGTGCTCGACCGACTCGCCGAAAAAGTTGGCATTTCAAGTTGGCACATTCGGTCGATCAACGTGATTAAACCCGGAATGGTTTGGGGTCCAGGACAAATAATGGACGACGGCTGTCTCGGAGCCGAACTTTGCTTGAATGAAATCAAAAGTGATTACGACGCAGCAATCGCCTCAGGTAAAGCCGTTGGTCTCGGTTTAGGTTTAAAAAATAGCGGACTCGGTAACGGTTTCAAAGAAATATCAAAAGCGGTCGTTCGGTTCAAGAACAACGGCCGAATTGAAGTTCGTCACGGATGGACGGAGATGGGCCAAGGCATCAACACCGTTGCTGCCCAAGTCGCTGTCGAAGAGTTGGGCGTCGACGCAAAACTAATCGATGTCATTGTCGATACAACTCGTGAACTTGGCTTCGGGCAAACAACTGGCTCACGGGGCACGCTCATGGGTGCGGGCGCGGTAAAAAGTGCATGTCAAGCAGCGATTGCTGCAAACCGCCAGCCAGAAATTGATCATGTAGGTGAATACCGTGTTGATTGGACAAACAAACTCGGCGAACCCGGTGTGACAAATCCAATCATCCACTCAACATTTAGTTACGCGGCGCAAATGGTGATTATCGATCGCGACACACAGAAAATCGAAAAAGTTTTGGCAATTCACGATGTGGGTCGCGTAGTCAACCCAACTCTCTGTGAAGGCCAAGTCGAAGGCAGCGTGCACATGGGTCTGGGCTACGCGCTGACCGAAGATTTCCCATCTGATCCCGAAACTGCCTTTCCGGTTAATAAAACTTTGCGCAGTCTTGGCATCTTGCGCGCCAAAGATGTACCACGTATCGAAGTCAAACTCATCGAGTCGCCACAGCCAAATGCACCTTACGGCATCAAGGGTGTCGGTGAAATTGGGCTCGTGCCAACTGCTGGCGCTGTCGCGGCAGCATTGCATCAACTTGACGGTGAATGGCGCAACAAACTGCCGATGCGGCAGATCAAAGACGAAGACTAACTATGTCGTCACAGACACAAGGTTTAGTTTGCGCGCACCACCACTTGTATTCAAGTTTGGTGCGAGGCATGCCGGCGCCAAAAAAGATTTCGAAGTCATTTATCGATATTCTCAATAACATTTGGTGGCGTGTTGATGCCGCGCTCGACAATGAGATGATTTACTGGTCGGCGATGCTTGGCGCCACAGAGGCGTTGATGAGTGGCACAACTTGCATCATTGATCATCACGAATCACCAAACAGCATTGATGGCTCGCTGAGCACAATTGCCGACGCATGCAAGACCGTCGGCGTGCGCGTCAATACGTGTTACGGAGTAACTGACCGTTGGGACAACAATCAACAGCTGCACGCAAAAGTTTCTCCTCTCTCAAAGATGACTGATGCGGCGACCCGCGGTCTTGCTGAGTGCGATCGATATCTCTCATCGGGCGGTGTCGGCATGGTCGGCGTGCATGCAGCATTCACCTGTAGTGATGAAACACTTCAT
>CAMBDT010000096.1 GCA_945865395.1 Acidimicrobium ferrooxidans DSM 10331
CCTGGGGACCAATCGCGCCATAACATTTCGATGAACGCATGGTTGTTAGCGCCGACTACTAAATCAGCGAGACCATGTTGGAAGAAAAACATGTACCAACTATTTTTAATTTGTTCAAGATTTTGCACAAACGCCACGCCCAGAGCAGCAGTCGGTGGCACTGCCATGCCGACTACTTTGCGCCAACGTGGCGGCGCGTCGATCGCAGCACCATAACAACTTGGCGCGCCCCAGTCGTGGCCGATAATCACGGCATCACCGTCGCCACCAAGTTTTTCGTGCAGCGCGTTGGCGTCACGGGCCAGCATCGCAGTTTGATAACAGCCATCGAGTGGCACTGCGCTTGGGGCGTAGCCACGCATGAACGGGGCGACGACGCGATAGCCCGCGTTGGCAAGTTGGGGCATCAGGTGACGCCAGGTTCGTGCCGTATCAGGGAAGCCGTGCAGCAACAGCGCTAATTTGCCCGTGCCACACTCGAGATATGAGAAGTCAGTGTTGTTTGCTGAGACACATTCAAGCTTGATTTTCTGCTCAGCCATAAATGCAAAGTTAGTTGCCTGCGACGAAGGTCACCCCATTGGGTCTTTACATATGAATTGAGATACCAATACCGTTTCATCTGTGGGGGAATCTGGTTTAACGGTGACGTTTCATGGCGTCCGTGGTTCAACGGCGTGTCATGACCCGCATACCCATCGATATGGCGGAAACACTTCTTGTGTTTCGGTCAAGTCAGCCAACGATGCACCGATAATTTTTGATCTTGGCACGGGTCTGCGTTATATGAACACATCGCAATCTGAAACTGAGTCTGAGCAAAAGCCAGAGCCATTTGTCGGCACATGTTTGTTGACGCATTTGCATTGGGATCACATTCAAGGCTTGCCATTTTTTAGATCGTTGCTGTGCGAAGAAACAGTTCTTGATATTTACGCACCGAAACAAGAAGACGGCAGAAGTTTGCGCGAGATATTTTCGAAAAAGATTTGTCCGCCGATTTTTCCGATCAGTTTGAATGAGTTCAAAGCGACCATCAACTTTCACGAAGTTGGCGATGATGACTTTATGATCGGAAGCACGAAAGTGATGAGTCGCTTCGTGCCGCATACGGGGCCAACACTTGGATATCGAATCACTGCTGGTGATTCAACGGTGACTTATCTTTCTGATCATCAACAACCTGTCACGGGCTTTGCAATCACAACCGGTGCTCGTCAAATTTGTCAGGGCACAGATCTGCTGATTCACGATTCGCAATACACCCCTGCAGAATTCGAACTTAAGTCTGATTGGGGTCACTCGACTCTCGAATTTGCAATGTGGGTTGCCGAGACAACATCATCAAAGCGGTTGGCGTTGTTTCATCACGACCCGTCGCGCACCGACGAAGCCCTCGACGTGATTGCCCAACGCCTTGCGGGTGTGGCGAAAAATCGTGGCTTCGAAGTGTTTGCCGCGGCAGATGGAATGACCGTTGAGGTTGGTGGCGTAGTCTGAGAGGAATGAATTCGCAATTTGACAGCAAAGAATTTCGAACGGTTCTCGGACACTTTCCGACTGGAGTAGTGATTGTCTCTGGTCTCGACAAAACAGGTAAGCCCCAAGGTTTGACGATCGGTTCGTTCAGTTCGATCTCGCTTGATCCACCACTTGTTGGATTTTTTCCGGGTCTTAATTCAAAATCATGGCCGGCGATCGCCGAGTCTGGGTCGTTTTGCGTGAATGTTTTGGCGGCGACTCAAGGTGAATTGTGTTGGCGATTCGCAAAAGAGAGCGACGATCGATTTGACGGCGTGAAGTGGTCGCACTCGCCACTGAAGTCGCCAATGATCGACGGCAGTGTCGCATTTATCGACTGCACGACTGAGTCAAGTTCGCAAATCGGTGACCATTTGTTTGTTGTTGGGCGTGTGCAAAGTCTCGTTGCAGTTGCTGGCGCCGGCGACCCGATGGTGTTTTCAAAGGGAGCCGTTGTCACGACATCACCGTTGCCGTGAGTTTTGTTTTTGCATTAATCGTCGCCGCAGTTTTTATGTATGCGGGAGTCGCGAAGTTCGCGACATTTAACAACTGGACATTTCAAGCGCGTGCCTTGGGCGCGCCCGACCCGTTTGTCGTTCTCGTGCCGTTGGCTGAGATTGCGTTGGCGGTTCTGCTGGTTGGCGGCTGGTGGTTTGAGCAGACTGTTGCCGCAAGTCTGATCTTGCTTGTTTCGTTCACGATTTTGTTGCTCGTGCGATTGCGCGACCCAGAGCGATTGCCATGTTCGTGTTTCGGTGCGACTTCACAGCGACCAATGAGTTGGCTCGATGTCGTACGCAACGTGATTTTGATCGCCGTACTGATTGCGGCATACATCACTAAGTAGCCTGAGACTTATGCGCGTTTGGATTGATCAAGACTTATGCACGGGTGACGGACTCTGCGAAGACCATTGCGCTGACGCGTTTAAGTTGCTTGAAGACGGCATCGCTTATGTCGCCGAGTTGGGTGTGCCGTTGAATGATCCGGGTGGTGCGGGGAGTCTTGCTCATGTCGCGCCACGCGATCGACAAAGTGTTTTGCGTGCTGCTGAAGTTTGTCCGGGTGAGTGCATCTTTATTGATGTCAGCGACGAGATGACAGCGACAAATATTTCACAAGTCGCGTAGCGATACGCTGAAAATATGAATTGGCGGATAGCGGCAAACGGTGTTGCGCTCATCGTGGCGATATCTGGTGTTGCCGGCGTAACTGGAATAGCCGGGGCATCGCGTGGTGCTGGCGCGGCTGAAGTTTCTGGCACGACGCAGAAATTTGTCACGAATGATGCAAAGTCTGTACTCGCAACAATAAAAGTCGAAAACGAATATAAAACTGGATACAAGCGCAGTTTGTTTATCCATTGGTCAGATCTTGATGGCAACGGGTGCGACACCCGAGAAGAAGTTCTTAAGCGCGACAGTATTTCGAAGCCGCAAGTTGACCCGTATCGCTGTTATGTCGTGGCGGGCGATTGGTATTCGAAATATGACGGCAAGAATCTGAGTGATCGTGGTGATGTCGACATCGATCATGTCGTTGCGTTGAAAGAGGCGTGGGATTCTGGCGCGTGGTCGTGGACCGAGTCGCAACGCAAGGCGTATGCCAACGACTTGACTGACGGTCGCACATTGATTGCGGTGACTGATCGCGTGAACACGTCGAAGAGCGATAAGGATCCGTCAAATTGGATGCCACCATTGAAAAGTTATTGGTGCACATATCTCGGCGATTGGATTTCGGTCAAGGCTCGTTGGGGTCTGTCGATGGACCAAAGCGAATATGGGCGAATCAAGAATTTGTTAGCCAGTGATTGTTCGTCGTTGACGATTGCTGGTTGGAGCGCCGCGCCAGTTTCGGTTAGTGCGCCTGCGACGACTGTGACTGTTGCACCGAGCACGACTTCGCCCGTGACGGTTGCACCAAGCACCACCGCGCCGCGCACAACTCTCGCACCGGCGACGACTGCGCCAGCGGTAACAACTGTGACGACTGCGCCAGCGACTACGACTGCGCCAGCGGCAACGACTGCGCCAGCGGCAACGACTGCGCCAGCGGCAACGACTGCGCCAGCGGCAAACGGTGCAACTGTCGCGAAAGACATTTATCCAGGCTCGTATTGCGCCCCAGTAGATGGGTTGGGCGCATATAAAGGTGCGACTTATGTTTGCTCGAAAACAAACGCCGAAGGATCGCCGTATGCCGGCGGGCGAGCCCTATGGCGCAAGGCAACCAACTAGGATTAGCGCATGTCTAAGAAAACAAAAAAGAAAAAAGCCCGTATGCGTCGTTCAAAAGCCAATCATGGCAAGCGCCCAAACATGGGTCGCGGCTAACTAACTTTTCAGTCGTCTTCGAAGCCGCGTTCTAAAAATTGTTGGCCGGTTTCACAAGTTTCTCGCAACGGACACCAGCGACAGTGTGCACCGGGGCTTAGTTTGGGTTCGCGATCTTCGCGTGTAAGTTCGTAAATTGCATTTGCACCGTCGATAACACGTCGCACGGCTGCTTGCAAAATACCTTCGCTGACTTCTTCGACATCGGCGCGCGCCGATTCGAGTGAATAAGTCGCGAGTCGTCGCGGTGGCTGACCCGATCGCAACGACTCGACAAGCGCGTAGAACCGCAGGTCTTCGCGGTGGTTTGAATAAATGCGACCACTCTTTAGATCGATGATCACCTTGCTGCCAGGGCCACCAAGCGTGAGGTCGACTCGGGTCGACAAAAAGATTAAGCCGCCAAAAAGTTCGACTCGCGCGGCGCTTTCGGTGACTGGGCGCCATGCAGCCTTGAGCGGTGGAAAACTCTC
>CAMBDT010000097.1 GCA_945865395.1 Acidimicrobium ferrooxidans DSM 10331
GAACTTCGTGAAATGGATCTCGCCACTCTCGTTGACGAGTTGCGCGCGACAAAACAAGAGGCACTTAATCTTCGCTTTCGTAATGCCACGGGTCAGCTCGATGACACTGCGGCAATCACAAAAGCGCGTCGTCAAATCGCTCGAATCAGCATGTTGATTCGTCAGCGAGAAATCGTTGCTGCAGAATCTGCAGGGAAGTGAGCAAAATCATGGCTGAAGCAACACCAGAGTCGACAGAACGCAACCTTCGCAAGTCGCGTGAGGGCGTAGTTGTGTCGAACAAGATGAACAAGACGATTGTGATTGCAATCGTCGAGCGAATTCGTCACCAGAAGTACGAGAAGTTCGTGACCCGAACGAAAAAACTTTATGCACACGATGAGGCCAACGACGCAAAAGTTGGTGACCGCGTGCGCGTTATGGAAACTCGCCCATTGTCGAAACTCAAGCGTTGGCGCGTTGTCGAAATTTTGGAGCGTGCAAAGTGATTCAACAAGAAACCCGACTTCGCGTTGCCGACAACAGTGGCGCTCGTGAGGTGCTCGTGATCAAGGTGCTCGGCGGCACTCGTCGTCGTTATGCGTCGATCGGTGATGTCTTTATCGGCACTGTCAAAGATGCAATTCCTGGTGCGGCTGTCAAAAAAGGTGAAGTTGTGCGCTGTGTGGTTGTGCGCGTGGCCAAAGAAAAGCGTCGTCCAGACGGCAGCTACATCAAGTTCGACGAGAACGCGGCAGTGTTGATCAAAGAAGACTTGACTCCACGCGGAACTCGAATTTTCGGTCCGGTGGGTCGAGAGTTGCGCGACAAAAAGTTCATGCGAATTATTTCGCTTGCCCCGGAGGTGTTGTGACATGAAGTTTAAAAAAGGTGACAGTGTGATCGTGATTGCAGGCAAAGATAAAGGTGCGACAGGCACGATCTCAGCCGTGCTTCCGGTGAAGAACAAGGTGATTATTGACAAGGTCAACGTGGCGAAACGTCACACGGTGGCTCGTGGTCAGAATACTAAGAGCGAAATCATCGAAAAGCCGATGCCGATTCACGCTTCGAACGTGGCGATCAATCAAGGTGGCAAGCCATCGAAGATTGGCTTCAAGGTCGACAAAAAAGGCAACAAGGTAAGAATCGCCAAGAAAACTGGAGCAGAGATTTAATGGCTGCAACAACTAAATACATGCCGCGCATGAAGGCGCACTACCTGAATACGGTTCGTGTCGATTTGATGAAGCAACTTGAACTCGAGAACCCGATGCAGGTGCCAACGATCGAGAAGATCGTCATCAACATGGGCGTGGGTAAGGCAACTCAGCAAGCATCTTTGCTTGATGGTGCAGTGGCCGACTTGACCGCGATCACCGGCCAGAAGCCGCTCGTGACAAA
The DNA here is from genome assembly GCA_945865395.1 of Acidimicrobium ferrooxidans DSM 10331. Taxonomy (GTDB): domain Bacteria; phylum Actinomycetota; class Acidimicrobiia; order Acidimicrobiales; family Ilumatobacteraceae; genus BACL27. The sequence goes on from CAMBDT010000097.1 coordinate 1,384, forward strand.
GTCACGCATCGCCATCGCTTCGTTTAAATTGCGCGAAAACCAAGCAATTGGTTGCAAAGTGACGATGCGCGGAGACCGCATGTGGGAGTTCTTCGATCGAATGTTGTCAATTGCGATTCCACGAATTCGTGACTTCAGAGGTCTTTCGGGCAAGTCGTGGGACGGCAACGGAAACTACACATTCGGTTTGACCGAGCAGCTTGCATTTATGGAAGTTCGCATTGATCAAGTTGACGTGCCTCGAGGCATGGACATCACAATTGTGACTACTGCAAACAGCGACATTGCAGGAAAAGCACTACTTGATGCTTTTGGTTTTCCATTTCGCAAAGGCGAAGTACCAGTATCTGTTACTAAAGCCAAGAAATCGAAGAAGAAATAATTTCACGGGACTAACACGGGACTAACACGGAACTAAATAGGACAAAATCACATGGCAAAAAAATCACTCAGGATCAAAGCAGAGGCAAAACCAAAGTTCAAGGTACGCGGCTATACCCGCTGTCAGCGTTGTGGTCGAACCCGTTCGGTCTACCAAAAATTTGGTTTGTGTCGTTTGTGCTTCCGCGAGCTTGCGCACGCGGGTGAGATTCCTGGGATCACAAAGGCAAGTTGGTAAGCGCTTATGATGACTGACCCAATCGCCGACATGCTCACACGCATTCGCAACGGAAACGTTGCATTGCGCAATGAAGTTTTAATGCCTGCGTCAAAACAAAAATCTGCTCTTGCTGAAGTTCTCAAGCGCGAAGGTTTCATCTCCGACTATGCAGTTGTGCAAGATCCGCAAGGGTCGGGTAAAGCCCTGAAGATAATGATGAAATACGGCACTGATCGTCAGCGAACGATCTCGGGCATCAAGCGAATTTCGACACCTGGCTTGCGCGTTTATCGCGCAGCAACCGAAGTGCCTCGCGTGCTTGGTGGTCTCGGAGTAGCAGTTTTGTCAACAAGTCACGGACTCATGACCGACCGCGAAGCGCGCAAGCGCAACGTTGGTGGCGAAGTCATGTGTTTCGTGTGGTAATTCGAGAGTTGAACGGAGAAACAAAATGTCACGCATAGGAAAATCAGCACTCGCAGTGCCGACAGGGGTCGAAGTAACGATCTCTGGCGCCGCAGTGACGGTAAAAGGGCCCAAGGGCACCTTGAAGCGCGAACTTCCAGTTGGTGTTTCCGCGCGACGCGAAGAGAATAATTTGTTCGTTGAACGGGCAAACGACGAGCGCGATGCTCGTGCGCGTCACGGTTTGGCTCGCACACTGTTGTCGAACATGATCGTTGGCGTTACTCAGGGCTACACCAAGGCCCTTGACATTCAAGGCGTTGGTTATCGTGCGGAAGCACAGGGGCCGAACAAACTTAAATTGGCACTTGGCTTTTCGCACCCGATCGTTTACACAGCACCAGACGGCGTAACTTTCGAAGTGACTGCACAAACTCAAATTGTGATCAAGGGCAACGACAAAGAAGCCGTTGGACAAGTTGCAGCAAATATTCGCAATATGCGCAAGCCTGAGCCATACAAGGGCAAGGGTGTTCGATATTTGAACGAGCGCGTTCGTCGTAAGGCCGGCAAGACCGGCAAGAAATAGATAAAGGACTAACTCGACTATGGCTAATACAGCAGAAAAAAGACATTCGGGGCGCCTGCGCCGTCAACGCCGTGTGCGCAAAAAGATTCATGGCACTGCCGAACGCCCACGCTTGGCAGTTTTCCGCAGCAACAAGCACCTGTCGGCACAATTGATCGACGACGATGCTGGTCGCACGATCGCTTCGGCATCTTCGCTTGAGGCTGAGTTTCGCAAATCAGGTTCTGGTTCAACAGTTGAAGCAGCAACACGAGTTGGCAAGACGGTTGCGCAACGTGGCAAACAGGCCGGAGTTACAAAAGTTGTTTACGACCGCGGTGGTTTTTTGTATCACGGTCGTATCGCAGCAGCAGCACAAGCTGCTCGAGAAGAAGGCTTGGAGTTCTAAATGAGCGATGTAAATCAAGTTCCCGCAGTTCCTACAGTTCCGGGCGCCGAAGAGACTGGTCGCCGTGATCGTCGCGATCGACGCGAACCACGCGAGAAGCGAGAGCCGCGTCCACCAGCAAAGGTCGGCGAGATCGGTGATTCACGCGTTGTGCACATCAATCGTGTTGCCAAGGTTGTTAAAGGTGGTCGACGTTTTTCATTCACCGCACTTGTTGTAGTGGGCGACCGCAACGGTCGCGTGGGTCTTGGGTATGGCAAAGCAAAAGAAGTGCCATTGGCAATTCAAAAAGGCACCGAAGAAGCCAAGCGCAATATTTTTCACGTTGCACTGGCTGGCACGACGATCACGCACGCAACGATCGGCGTCAACGGCGCGGGTCGCGTAATGCTCAAGCCGGCTGCTCCTGGTACTGGTGTTATCGCTGGCGGTGCAGCTCGAATCATTCTTGAAGAGGCCGGCATCAAAGATGTTTTGGCAAAAGTTTTGGGTTCACCAAACGCGATCAACGTTGCGCGAGCAACGATCAACGGCTTGAAGGGTCTGCAACGACCCGATGAAGTCGCCAAGCGTCGTGGTTTGCCGGCCGAAGACTTCGTACCTAAAGGTATGTTGCGTGCCTACACAGAGCGCAAGAAAACTATCTCAAGCCTCGGAGCTAAATAATCATGGCCACCGCTAAAAAAGTCGCAAAGCCAGCCAAAAAAGCAGCCGCAAAAAAAGCTGTTGCCGCAAAGGCAACTCGCAAGGCGCACAGTGGTGCAACATTTGTGGTTAAGCAAGTGCGTTCACAGATTGGCATCATGCCCAAGACGAAAGCAACGATGCGTGCCTTGGGTTTGCGCAAGATCGGTGATGTCAACACATTGCCAGATCGTCCAGAGATTCGCGGCATGCTTGCGCGAGTTCCTCACCTTATTGAAGTAAGCAAAAAAGGAGCATAATCAT
>CAMBDT010000098.1 GCA_945865395.1 Acidimicrobium ferrooxidans DSM 10331
TCTTCGCCTTTGTTGCCTGCACCTGGGCCAGAACGCTCGGTGGCTTGAGCGATGTTTTCGGTTGTCAGAACTGCAAAACCGATCGGTAAACCTGTGTCTTGTTGCACGCGGGCGATGCCATCGGCACAAGGACCAGCGACATATTCAAAGTGTGCCGTGTCGCCGCGAATGACCGCGCCGAGAGCGACGAGCACTTCGTAACGACCAGACATTGCCATCACTCGTGCAGCAAGCGGAACTTCGTATGCCCCAGGCACCCACGCAACATCGATATCTTTTGTATCAACGCCGCACTTGGCGAGACCGCGATGTGCGCCGTCGAGCAGTGCTTGCACGATGAACTCATTGAACCGCGAGCAGACGATGCCGACACGCAGTGCCGTGTTATCTGTTTTTGTTGCGTCGAAACTAAAAGTTTTCACTTTGCCTCCATGTCGTTGAAAAAGTGACCGAGTCGATCACGCTTTGTTGCCAAATATGACGAGTTCTCTGGAGTGCTCTCGGTGATAATCGACACTCGCTCGACAACGCTCAAGCCGTAACCAGCAATGCCACCATATTTTGCAGGATTATTTGTCATCAGTCGCAACTCTCTCGCGCCGAGATCGGCGAGAATTTGCGCGCCGATGCCATATTCGCGACTATCAACGGGCAAACCGAGTTCGAGATTCGCGTCAACGGTGTCGAGACCTTCATCTTGTAAAGAATAAGCGCGAATTTTGTGACCGATGCCGATGCCGCGACCTTCGTGTCCGCGAAGATAGACAATCACACCGCGACCTTGCTCTTGCACTGCCTTCATTGCGGTCGCAAGTTGCGGGCCGCAGTCGCAACGGCGACTGCCAAAAACGTCACCCGTCAGGCATTCGCTATGCACACGCGTGAGAACTGGTTCTGGCGTGGTGAGGTCGCCGAGCACGAATGCCAAATGTTCGATGCCGTCGATCGTGCTGCGATAGGCGACGCAGTCAAAGTTGCCCCATTCGGTTGGCACATTTGCCGAACCCATTCGCTCGACGAGTCGTTCGTGGTGGCGGCGATATTCGATCAGGCGAGCAATCGACGAGATCAACAAGCCGTGTTGTCTTGCGAATTTTTTTAGTTCAGGAAGACGCGACATTGTGCCGTCGTCATTTTGTATTTCGCAAATTATGCCCGCTGGTTCACAACCTGCGAGGCGAGCGAGGTCGACCGAGGCTTCCGTGTGGCCAGCGCGCTTGAGCACACCACCGTCGCGGGCGCGCAATGGAAAGATGTGTCCTGGGCGGGCGAACGCCGCGTGCGCAATTTTGGGATCAGCAAGCGCGCGCAATGTGGCCGCGCGATCTGAAGCCGAGATGCCGGTCGTTGTGCCTTCTAATAAGTCGACTGAAATTGTGAATGCAGTGCGGTGACTTTCGGTGTTGTTATCGACCATCAACGGCAGACGAAGATCGTCGCAGCGTTCACCGGTTAATGGCGCGACTATGACGCCAGATGTGTGGCGCACGATGAACGCAACTTTTTCTGGCGTCGCGAATTGTGCAGCCATGATCAAGTCGCCTTCGTTTTCGCGGTCTTCGTCGTCGACCATGATTACAAGTTCGCCGCGCGAAATCGCAGCGATGATTTCTTCAATTGATGCGAGGTCTGGGTCGCTAGCTGTTTGCTTGCCTGGTTGACTAGTTGGCTCTTTTGTTTTCTTGCTCATTATTGATTCTCCTGATGTATTGAGTTTGGTTCGAGAATGATTTCGAGATCGTCGCCGAGTTGCTGTGAGGCGACGATTTTTCCGCGCCAGAGTTGCGACATCGTTGAGATGCCGTGCATTTCAAAGACTGGTAGCGAGTCGTTGCCCCCAGTTAGTGCGGGCGCAATGTGAAAAATATATTGATTAATCAAGTTTTCGCGGTGAAAAGCGGCTGCAACTGTTGGTCCGCCTTCAACAAGTAGTTGCAACACATCTTGGCTGCCGAGTTCGTCGAGCAAATCAACAAGTTCGCCACGCCATTGCGTGCACGGGTTGACTCGCGCTGATTTTGAAACTTCGCCGAGCACGATGCGTCGCGGTGAATCGCCTTGAATATCGCGAACTGTTAGTTGCGGGTCATCAGCGCGCACGGTGCCTGCGCCGACAAGCACGGCGTCACTTTCGGCGCGAAGTTGCTGCACGCGATTGCGCGCAGTTTCGCCAGTGATCCACATGCTCGTGCCATCTGGTGCGGCTGTTCGGCCATCGAGGGTCGTCGCCATTTTCAATACGACAAATGGTCGCTTCGTTTTGCGGTGATGAATGTATGCCTTGAGTTGTGAAGAAATCTCGTCAGCGAGCACGCCAACTTCGACGCTGATACCCGCCTCGCGCAGGCGAGCGATGCCACGGCCAGAAACTTTGGGGTCGGGGTCTGTTATGCCCACGACAACTCGTGCGATGCCGGCTTCAATTAGTGCTTGCGTGCACGGACCAGTGCGACCTGTGTGATCGCACGGTTCAAGTGTCGTATAGATGGTCGCGCCGCGCGCGAGTTCGCCGGCGCCGTTGAGAGCGTTAATTTCTGCGTGGGGGCCACCGACGCGGCTGGTTGATCCTTCAAAAATTTCACCAGTTTGCGTGACAACAACTGCGCCGACCCACGGGTTCGGGCGCGAGATTAGGCGTGCGCGGTTCGCTGCGTTAATCGCAATTTGCATCGCCTGTTGATCGTTCACCTGCATCGCTTTCGTCTCACGAACGACGTGCAGGGTTAGCCAACGGCTCGACGCACAACGCGAAGCGTGCGCGTATAACCGCTTCTTGCTTCCATCCGGACTTTACCGTCGGCCCTGGAGTCACACCAGATCAGTCTCACGATTGCTCGTGAGAGTCGCGGGCTTTAACCGCCGATAGGGAATTTCACCCAACCCTGCAAGAAGTTCTATTTAGTTGTATTCGTATTCTTAACTTGTAATTCTAGGATATTGGCAGATCGAGCACAGTTCCACTATGCGAGTCTGGGTGTTTACCCGACTGTATTTCGGCTCGTGACTCGGCAAGCCCGATAGCGACGATTGATCCGAGCACGGTGACGGTGCCGAGAATTTGAATCGCGGTGACGGTTTCGCCCATGAGCAACACGCCAATTGAAATTGTCACGACTGCTTCAAAAGTTTCAACCATAGAAGTGACACCAGGGCCAATGCGTTTGATGCCGGCAAAAAATAATGCGGTTGCAACGATCGTGATCAGAAATGCCATCGCCAAGACCAACAGCCAGCCTTGTTGATTGATCGGAAATTCTGGGTTGAGCGAACTTGGGCCGAGCAGCGAGACGACTGTGAATGTAACTGCCGCGCCGGTAAGAGCAATCGTCAGCATTGTTAGTGGATCAGATTTTTTAGAGATACTGCCGGCGGCGACGACATAAATTGCGTGCGTAATTGCCGAGAAAAATGTGATGATCACGCCACTTGTGTTGCCGTCACCGACTTGACCCGCGGTGAGCCACACGCCCGTGAGAGTAGTGAAAAGGCAAATTGTGATCACGAGGTTTGGTTTGTGCTTATAAATGATCCACGAGAGAATCACGGCGAGGGCGGGGTAGATGTAAAAGATCACCACGACGAGGCCCGAGTCGAGATCTTGGATGGCAATGAAGTAGAGCAGCGGCGAAACAAAAAAACCGAATGCGCCGAGGAAGAAAATTTTTAGTGCATCTCTCGTGTCGGGCAGATTTTTGATGCCCATGCGAGCGAGGCGAAACGCAATAAGCAATGCTGCAGAAATAACGAAGCGCGCAGTGAGAAAACCCATCGGGTTGGCGCCGTTGCGTTCGAGATTTTGGGCGAACCATGGACCAGTGCCGTAGCCGCTGCCGGCGAGCATGATGAAGATCACGCCGAACATGCGCGGCTTGCTATTCACGGCGTTGCGAATTTTAAGTTTCATTGTTTTGCTGGTCGTTGTTTTCTGACGCCTCGCGTGATGCCGATGCCGACGACTGTCAAGCCAATAATCATGATTGCGAACACGAGATATTGCATGGCGCCACCGCGTTCGCCAGCGTCTTGCGGTTCTTTGCCGCAACCTGGCTTGGGCAAAAAGCCAATACATTCTGAGGGCTCGTTCTCGAGGTCGTAGGCGGCGGGTGTGCTTGTATCGGGGCTCGTTGCGTTTGCGACTGCCGACGTCTGAAAAGTTATGAGAGTTGCGACGAGTATTGCTAGCAAAGCGATTCGTTTCACCCGTATATCGTGCCACCTCGGGGTGATGTTTCGGCACATATCAACTATTGTTGGGCGTCGTCATGAACAGCAAAAATTCACAATCAACACAAGC
>CAMBDT010000099.1 GCA_945865395.1 Acidimicrobium ferrooxidans DSM 10331
CCGAAATGGTTGATCGTGGTATCAATCAGATTGATTGCTGCCTGTTTGTCGCTGATATCGGCCTGCACATACAACGATTGTGTCTCGAGTGACTCTGCAACTTTTTTACCGTCGACCACCGACGAAGAAGAATTTACAATGACTGAAGCGCCCAACGCGCTAAGTCGTCTAGCGATTTGTTCACCGATGCCCGACGACGAACCGGTAACAATTGCGACCTTGCCATTCAACTCTTTTGTCAAGTCGCTAACCACGAGGCCCAAGCAGTCGTTTCATAAAAAATAGTCTAGAAGTTTTGAGCGGATTTTGTCCGGTTGATTAGTTCGGGCTTCGTGGCGATCCATTGATTCAGAAATCTTGAGCAGGCCGTTTATGCCGATAAATCTAAGTGGCTCAACTTCCCACTTTCTAGATACTTGATTTACCCAAAACAATTCAGTGAGTGGATGTTTGTCGCCAACAATCAAGTGTGCGAGCGTGCGAGCTGCGAGGTTCGTTGCGGCGACGCCATCACCGACATATCCGCCCAGAGACGCGAGACCAGTTGTTCGTTCAAAGTTGACCGAGGGGCGCCAATTTCTGGGCACACCCAATGGTCCGCCCCAGCGGTGAGTTACTTCAAGTTCTTGGGCAATCTTAAAAACTTCGTGCATTGACCGAATGATCTTGTCATGGATAACTGAATGCTTGTCATACTGCGGTTTGACGCGCGAAGCAAAATGATAAGGCGCACCGCGTCCACCGAAAGCGATGCGTTTATCTTTGGTTAGTTGAGCATAGATAATCATGTTTCTTGCATCGTGGTAGGTCTCGCGATTCGCCCAACCAAGATTTGACAACTGACTCGTGCTTAATGGTGTGGTCGCGACCATATATGAATAAAGTGGCGCCAAAGTACGGCGATGCTTTTTGATTCGAGCGGTAAAACCTTCAGTAGCACGGATAATTATGTCGGCTTGACAGGTATAACTATTTGTCTTGACATTGCCAGGTGAATATTCGAGAACAGTTGTAGATTCAAAGATCTGCACCCCGAGCCGCTCGACCAATTGGGCGAGACTCTGAACAAGTTTTGCAGGATGAATCACGGCGCAGTGTGGGGTATAAGAAGCGGTTGATAAACCATCGATATTCAGTCGTGACGAGATTTCGGTTGCAGCAAGAAAGCGGATGTGCTCTTCGCCGAACCCGAAATCATGCAATTGCTCGACATCGTGCCGAACACGACTTTGTTGTACTGCGTTCGTTGCGCCGTGTATCGTGCCGCCGCGGTGGTACTCGCAGTCAATTTGCTCTGAGTTGATGACTTTCTCAATTTCGTCGAGCGTTTGAAAACTCGCTTTATACATCTCAACTGCAGCGGCACGCCCATGCGTCTGCTCAATCTCGCTAAGAGAAATTGGAAGAAAGCCACTGCACCAGCCGCCGTTTCGACCACTCGCACCAAAACCAACGTTATTTTGTTCAATTACGACAATACGTAAGTCAGGCAAAAGCTTCTTCAGATAATACGCAGACCAAAGACCGCTATACCCGCCGCCGATGATTGCAACATCGCACTGGTGATCGCTATCTAGCGCTGGTCGATTCTTGACGAGTTGTGCGGTTGATTCGTGCCACAGCGAATTTAAGAGTTTGGCGACCAAAGGTTTCGGATTTCTGTCTCTGGATCATTTATAACTTCGGTTTCTGCGTCAATGCGAAGTGTCGCACGATCAACTGAATCGAATGTTGGCCAAGATACAGAACCAGTTTTGGCAAATTGAAGCAATTCAGAAGTAAAATGCTTCGATATCGTGTGGCGAATCGGATCATCGCCCGTGAAAAGTTCTGCATTTGGTTTATCCAGGTTGTTGAACATGAACGGCAAATCAAGCCCATGGCAACAACCGAGTGCGCCATCAAACACTGGTGTTGACCAGGTAAACCAATACATCCAGGTCGCAACAGCAATTTTGTTGCGAGTCTCACATAGTTTCCACGCTGGTGCGCGAAAATGCTGATCGGTTTGCATCGCTGCAATCAATTGAATAGGCGAGCACTGCTCTCGACGATCGGTATATGTGACCCACGCTTGTGATGCCCGATCACCAAGAGCAATCTCAAAGTATTCTTTGGCGATTTTTTCGTCAACAACAGTCTCGGAAGGCTTTAGTGCTATCCAGAGTCTATTTTCGTCGCGGTTTGTACCGACGACTAGTGGTATCTGAGAACTAGCGGAAGCGCCGTAGATATCTTCAGGTAGAGCCGCACCACCACAAGTCGGTGTGAATATAGATACGTAGTTCTCAACATCGACGAACATCTGTGCGGTGGCGTCAATGATTTGTTGAGTTGATAGAGATTTAAGTTCTTCAATCGATGCACAATTTGCCGCATTTAAAAACCTCTTTTTTGCATCTTCAGCTTCAGTTTTCGAGCGCAATTGCAAAAGTGATGGGCTCATCGCCCAGGCTTTTGAAACCAAGCCTCTAGTTAGTTGAGATGCGGTTAGTGCGACAACGCTGCTACCACCTGCAGACTCGCCAAAGATCGTTACATTATTTGGGTCTCCGCCAAAACTTGCAATGTTTCTGTTGACCCATCGCAGCGCACTGATTTGATCGAGGGTTCCGAGGTTGTTCTCGCCGATAAATCCGAATGGGCCCAGACGGTAATTGATTGAAACGAGAATCACTTGACCGAGTTGTACGAGGTTTGCGCCGTGATACCAACTCGTTGCCGCCGTGCCGTTTGTGTATGCACCACCGTGTATCCAAAACAAAACCGGAAGTGATTCGGTTGCGCCGTTTGGCACCCAAATATTTAGGTAAAGACATTCTTCCGAAGTTGCAAGGTGTTTTGTGTTTAAAAGCTCTTCCATGAACCCTGGCACTTGGGGCGATTGCGGACCAAACTGTGTGGCGCATACTGTTTTGGCATATTTGACTATGTCAATTGGTTCGGCGAAGCGTTGAGCCGTTGCATACTGAATGCCTAAAAACTCCATTACATGCTCATTGAATTGACTTCCCTCAAAGGTTCCCGATGCGTTTGTGATTTGCACGATAATCAATCTAACCCAAGATGATTACGATGAATGCGTGCTTCACAGTTTCGGCGACTTAGGTGCGTTGCTGTGGCAAAAGTTCAAATTAAAGGCGGCTATTAGTCCAGATTCGAAGAGAGCGAAATCGTTCGGAAAATTTGGCACGGGTTCGATTATCTTGTTTCCGATCACGACAATTTTCAACGAGCGGTATATTCATGTCGGAGAAAATACAATGATCGGTGAGCATGTCGCTCTTTCTGCGGGGATGATGCCTGGTCAAGAGTGTTTGACCAATCCGGTTGTGCGAATTGGTGACAGATGTCTGATCGGTCGTGGATCAGGAATCGTCGGTCATCTCTCGATTGATATTGGTAACGATGTGTGGACTGGCCATCATGTCTACATAACCGATCAAAGCCACGGCTACGAAGATGTCGACAAGCCGATCTCGTTGCAATCGCAGCCCGAGCGACCCGTCTCAATCGGTGACGGCTCTTGGCTGGGTCATGGCGTGGTCGTATTGCCAGGCGCACGAATCGGCCGCAATGTTGCGGTTGGTGCAAATTCGGTGGTCACAGGTGAGTTACCTGACTTCTGTGTCGCAGTAGGAGCTCCAGCCAAAATTATTCGGCAATATTCACAAGATTCAGGCTGGTCGGCGAAGCAACATTTCTAGATCGAAAGATCAATTGGCGGTTTGCAAAACGACATTTCATTATCGGCAGCGAATGTGGCGATCTTTTCGCTGATGGGTAGACCATCTATCGGTGTTTCCGCGAACTGGTTATTGATGCCGACCCGCAAGTCATTAGCAAAATCTCGTCGATCGGCAATATAAATCTCATAATCATCCAGCCAGAGACCAACTATTTCGGTGCCTTTTGGATCTGATGGCAGTGATGCGCGAAATTCGAGAACAAAACGCTCGATCGTATCGGTGGCTTGATCGATCAAGTTAGCTCGTTCTTTAAGTATGTCGAATCCTTGTTCATTGACAATTCGATAATCAGAAAGTTGCTGTCGTTGTTGTCTCGCCACCAGGCAGCGAGCCTGCGCCTTAGCGGCCCAATTGCGATCTTCGAATTTATTGATTGATTCTTTTGAAGCAAAGAAAAGTGCGTAAACCCACATCACAACAATTAGTGCGATCGTTGTTGCGAGGAAAGTTCGCAGAATGTATCTCATCGGCTCAACGATAGATGATGTGGGCAAATGATAGAACTAGATGGTGAGTTTTGTGGATGAAAAGCCTGTGACTGA
>CAMBDT010000100.1 GCA_945865395.1 Acidimicrobium ferrooxidans DSM 10331
ATGACAAAACGAATGGCGCTACGTCTTGCCAAAGACAAAATTAGTGTCACTGCAATTGCGCCTGGTGCGTTCGCCTCAGAGATGAACAAAATTGCTCGCGATCACAGCGAAATGGTTGCTTCGCAAATACCTGCAGGGCGCATCGGCACACCTGAAGATATGGCTGGTGCCGCGATTTATCTTGCTTCGCGCGCAGGTGATTATGTTGTCGGCTCGACGATCATCGTCGACGGTGGCGTGACGTACGCCCGCTAGCTATCGCCCGATAATTATTTTTTGGCTGGGTCGTAAGTCGACAAGAAGTTGCCAAGTCGGCCGATTGCTTCGGTCAAATCTTTGGCATAAGGCAAAGTCACGATTCGCAAGTGATCTGTCGTCGGCCAGTTAAACCCCGTGCCCTGAACGACTAGTACATGTTCGGAGCGCAAGAAGTCAAGCACGAACTTTCGGTCGTCAGAGATTGGATAAACACTTGGGTCAAGTTTCGGAAACACATAAAGCGCGCCCTTTGGCTTGACGCATGAAACACCTTTGATTTTTTCGAGCGCCGTAACTGCCGCGTCGCGTTGTTCAAGCAATCGACCACCTGGCAGAACCAAGTCGCGAATACTCTGTCGACCGCCAAGCGCAGTTTGAATCGCATGTTGCGCCGGCACATTGGCGCACAACCTCATGTTGGTCAACATCGTGATGCCTTCGATATAACTTGTCGCATGTTTGCGAGGGCCGGTCATCAGCATCCAAGCGGCACGAAAACCAGCGAGGCGATATGCCTTTGATAAACCATTAAATGTCAGCGTGAACACATCGGGTGCAATCGCCGCAAATGTCGTATGTACTGCGTCGTCGTAAAGAATTTTGTCGTAAATTTCGTCTGCCATCACGATCAACCCACGTTCTGCGGCAAGATCGGCAATCTCGCGCAAAATTTCAGGGCTGTAAACGGCGCCAGTCGGGTTATTCGGGTTGATCACGACGATCGCTTTAGTGCGATCAGTTATTTTGGCGCGAATGTCGTCGATCATCGGCATCCAACCGTTTGCTTCATCACACAAATAATGCACGGGTGTGCCGCCAGAGAGACTTGTGGCGGCTGTCCACAACGGATAATCAGGCGCCGGAATCAAAACTTCATCACCCTCGTCAAGTAACGCATTCAGCGCAATTTGAATTAACTCGCTGACGCCGTTGCCCAGCCAAACATCATCAACATCGGTTATGTCGATGCCACGCTCTTGATAATTTTGCACAACTGCGGTTCGCGCCGACAATATGCCTTGCGAGTCTGAATATCCTTGCGAAGTCGGCAGATTGCGAACAACTTCAACCAAAACTTCTGGCGGGGTTTCAAAACCAAACGGTTGCGGGTTGCCGATATTCAGTTTGATTATGCGATGACCTTGAGCCTCGAGTCGCTTTGCTTCTTCAAGCACCGGGCCACGAATGTCATACAAGACATTGGCCAACTTCTGCGACTGCATGATTTCCATGGCTAATCAGGCTACGCCGATTGTTATGAGTAATTTCCCTCATAAAATTGCATCTATAGAACCTTCAAAAATATTGCTGTTTTACAAGTTTGCGCCGATTGCCGACCCCGAGGCGATTCGGCTCTGGCAGCGCGCACTGTGCGAGCGGTTCAATCTCAACGGTCGCATCATTATTTCAAAGCACGGCATCAACGGCACCGTCGGCGGATTAATGACGAACGTAAAAAAATATGTTCGCGCGACGAAAGAGTTCGCGCCGTTCAAGAACATCGACTTCAAATGGTCAGAGGCTCAGGGCGATGAGTTTCCGCGACTTGAAATTCGAGTTCGAGACGAGATCGTGACATTCGGCAAACCAGAAGAGATAATCGTCGACGAAAGTGGCATCGTCGGTGGTGGCATACATCTCAAACCAACAGAAGTCGACAAACTAGTCGCCGACCGCGGCAACGACGTAGTTTTCTTCGATGGCCGCAGTGCCCACGAGGCGCGCATCGGCAAATTCAGAAACGCCGTAGTTACAGATGCGATAACAACACCCGACTTTGTTGGCGAACTTGAAAGCGGCAAATATAACCACCTCAAAGACAAGCCGATCGTTACATACTGCACGGGTGGCATTCGCTGCGAGGTTTTGTCGTTACTTATGAAGAACCGAGGGTTCAACGAGGTTTATCAAATCGACGGTGGCATCGTGCGCTACGGCGAAGAGTTCGGCGACGATTCACTGTGGGAAGGTTCGCTCTATGTTTTTGACAAGCGACTAAAAATCGACTTCAGTGATCACACGAAAGTTCTCGGCAAATGTGATTATTGCGAATCGAGCACAAATCAGTTTTTTGATTGCGCCAATTTAGAGTGCCGTTGTCTATTTTTGCTCTGCCAAGACTGTGCAGATAAATCAGCAAAGATTCTTTGCCCGAAATGTCGGACGAAATAAATAATTAGCTGACTAGCTGGCGAGAAAAAGTTTTTTCCAACCTTCATAATCTTTGGCGAGTCCACTGCGAATCGCCGCAACAACTTCGCCGCGCAAACGTTGCTTGCTCGCCGCGTGGGCAGCGGCATTAAGCGCCAAAGTTGATTTCGCAAACTCAAGCGCGGCGGGCATCAGTTCTGCTTCGGTCGCCACAACCCGATCGATTAATCCGTTTTCGACACCATTAGTTGGTGTAAAAGTCTCGGCCAGCAGAACTGCTCGTGAAAGAGCCGCGGGCGTCAATCGCTGACGCAATATTTCAATCGTCGACCATGGCATCGTCATGCCAATGGCGACTTCGTTGGCAGAATATTTGAAATTGCCGGCGACACCAATTCGATAGTCGCCACATTGCAACAAGAACACACCCATTGCAATCGCATGGCCACCACAGGCAATCACTACAGGTGTTTCAAAACTCAGCAAGCGCAATGCGATCTCGATGCCACCGTTGAGCATGTCGACCGCGGGTTGACCACTCGCAGCCAGCGTCTTCAGGTCGAACCCCGCCGACAAAATGCCTGAACGACCTGTTATCACCACTGGCATCTTTGCCTGTTGCGCTTGATCGAGTGCCGAGTTGAATGATTGTTGCATTGGCAACGACAAAGCGTTGGCCTTACCGTCGTCAATCTTGATTACGGCGACGCCGTCGATGATTTCAAAACTTGCCAGCCCTGTTTGGGTTTCGCTCATTTGAGCAATTTATTACATTGCCATCGTCAGCCACTAATTAAAGCGATTTATGAGTGCAATGTCGCCGTCGTGCTTTCGCCGCGTGAAACCTTGATTCGCGCAACATTTGTTGCAAGTTCTTCGATCTCGGTCTCGTCGTGCGAAACCAAAACAACCACGCCGTTATAGGTCTCAAAGAAAGTTTTCATTGCACTTCGCACCTCGTCGCGCGAAGTCGCGTCAAGTGATGTCGTCGGCTCATCGAGTAGCAAAACTTCTGAAGGTGCAAGAAATGCCCGGGCAAGTGCCACGCGCTGTCGCTGACCGCCACTCAGCGTTGACGGCTTGCGCGATAGCAAACCAGCCAAGTTGAACTGCTCAACTGCCGAGTCAAATCTCGGCGTATTTCTAAATGCAGCGCCACGGCCGAATACGACATTTTTTTCAACCGTCAAGTGCGAGAACAAACCGCCACCTTGAAACACAGTTGACACACCGCGCATCTCAGGTTGCACAAATTGATTTGTGTTCGAGTCGTCAAACACTTTGTTGTTCAGAGAGATCTTGCCTGCGGTGCATGCAAGAAGACCGGCGATCATGTCGAGCGTCGATGTTTTGCCCGAACCGTTCTCGCCCGTGATCGCCAGCACCGAGCCTGGTGCAACTTTGAGGCGAACCTCAAGATTGAACTTCTCGCGCTGCAACTCGCAATTGATTTCGAGACTCATTGCCCGCCCCGACGCAAAGCGTTGACCCATTTTCCACGCAACGCGATAAGCACACCGAGTGAAACAATCATCATCAACATTGACAACGCCAGTGCGTCGTCACCACCTGATTCGAGTTGGCTATATACGGCAAGTGGCACAGTTTGGGTTCGCCCCGCAGTGTTGCCAGCAAAAGCAATTGTTGCGCCAAATTCGCCGAGCGCTCGCGCCCAAGTCAAAACGAGTGCTGCCAACAATGATGGTCGAACAAGACCCAATGTCACAGTTACGAATGCTCGCCACGGCCCTGCGCCGAAAGTTCGCGCCGTGCCCACGATACGACGATCAACTTGGTCGAATGCTGCCTCCATTACCAAAATAAAAAATGGTGCCGCCACGAAAAACTGCGCTAAGACTGCAGCCGTTTGCGTGAACGC
>CAMBDT010000101.1 GCA_945865395.1 Acidimicrobium ferrooxidans DSM 10331
TATGTGCTGCTGGCGTGCTGGGTGTCGATTTGAATTTGGCGGCAGCGGCAGTTTCTTCTGCGAAAATTTCTGAGTCACGCATGCAGATGCGAAAGTTGCAGAGCGGCGTGACCGTGATCGACGACTCGTACAATGCCAACCCAGCGTCGATGCGTGCCGCGCTCGAAACCTTGGCAAGTCTTGCGGCTAAGCGCAAGATTGCATTTTGCGGACTGATGGCCGAATTGGCTGAGCCTGAAAAAGAACACGCAGCAATTTGTGAATATGTCGCGCAGTTGGGTATCGAACTAGTTGCTGTAGATACGAATCTCTATGGCGTTGATTCTGTGAGTTTTGATCAAGCGAGAGACCAATTAGCGAAACTTAATCGCCAAGACGCTGCACTGGTCAAAGGCTCGAAAGTGACAGGACTCGTGCGTCTTTGCGAAGGTTTATAAAACTGTCTCTACTTCACTTCGGGTGCGTTCAAGGCGTTCAATGTCGCACCACCACCACAACACTGCGGCCCACACCGAACCCATAATCAAAAGCCACTGCGAACCGTAACGGTCGATGAGTGGGCCGAAAACCAGGTTGCCGATCGGGATTGTGCCGCCAAACGCCATGAACCAAAGCGCCATGACGCGTGCTCGAATTTCAGGAGAGAGACCTGAAACAAGAACAGTTTGCATCGAGGTCGTTGTGAAGAAATATGCGGCGCCGAGGAAAAACACTGAGACAAAAGCAAAGTCGAGGTTTGGTGAAAGTGCGAACACCATCATGCTGACGCTGAAACTTGCGAAGCCAATGCGAATAAGTCTGCGATTGTCGATTTCAACAAAAACTGTTGAAACACTCAAACCGCCGAGGCAAGCACCGAGTCCCCAGGTTGCATAAAGCCAGTTATATGTCGAACTTTGCGACTCAATACCGAAGTTCAGTTGGGCCACTGCTGGAAACAAGCCGACATACGGCAATGAGAGAAGCGAAAACGAAGCCAGAGTCAAGACGAGTCGCGAGACGACGATGCGTTCGCGGGCGATTTTGAACGCAAACGTGAATCTGCGCCAGCCGGCAGTTGTGTCACGAGTGAATTCAGGAATCTTCACACTGATCAGCGCAAAAATAACGAACAGATAAGTGACGGCGTTGATTGAAAAGAACTGTGCCGTTGTGACATTCCATTGTGCGAGTACAGCGACGATTATCGGGCCGATCACTCGCGCGCCGTTGATCACCGTTGAATTAAGCGAGATCGCACCAGGAAGATCTTTTGGTGGCACGAGGGTTGTGAGCATTGAAGACCAGCCGGGTATCTGCAGCGCGTTGCCAATGCCGACACCAAGTTGGGCGGCGAAGATCAGCCAGATGGCGGCGTCGTTGGCGGCAAAGAAAGCGAGTAAGAGTGAGCACAGAAGTTGGAGAATTTGCATTGAGATCAAGAACTTTTTGCGATCAACTCGATCGGCGATGACGCCCCCGGGTATCGACAGCAACAGAATCGGGCCGAGTTGAGCAAAGATGACCACTGCGACGAAAGAAGCGCGACCTGTTCGCCCATATATATAGACAGGCAAGACAACGTTTTGAATCCAGGTGCCAATGTTTGAGGCAAATGAGCCAAACCAAATTCGTCGAAAATCACGCGATTGAAATGCGGCGCGAGCACTGCCTGACTTGAACTGGCGATTTCGTCGACTAACCGGAGTTGAAGAGTCAGTCGTATCAATCATGCGCGAATCGATTCAACGCTAGTGCAATAATTGGTGTGTGGACACGACACAGACTGATCTAAAACCGAGTTCTCAACAAGTGCAAGTAGCACAAAAAGTTGTAGCCGACGAATGTCGCACACGTCACGCTATTTTTTCTGAGTGTCCGCATTGTGGTTCGTCTCTGCACGCCGAGCACGCACACTTTAAGTGTTCAGGTTGCGGTTGGCGCGATAGTTGCTGCGACTAGTTCTAAAGAACTTTTAAGCAATCAACAGCTGTTTTGTTAAGCGCGGTTGCCGCGGCAAGATTTGTGATTTCGCCATTGACTGTGTTGACGCCTAGTTTGAGTCGCTCGTCGTGTTGTGCGGTGGTTTTTGTGCCGAGTTTGGCGACTTCAAGAAGATAGGGCAAAGTCGCGTTGGTCAGCGCGTAAGTGCTTGTGTGCGGCACGGCGCCTGGCATATTGCCGACGGCATAGTGCAACACGCCATGCATTTCGTAGACAGGCTCTTTGTGAGTTGTTTCGTGAATAGTTTCTATGCAACCGCCTTGGTCGACGGCAACATCGACAATGACCGAACCCCGCTTCATTGACTTAACCATGTCTTCAGACACGACGACGGGTGCACGCGCACCTGCGACAAGAACAGCGCCAATGACGAGATCTGCTTGGGCGATGTAGCGCTCGATTGCGCCGCGATTAGAGGCGATGGTTGTGATTCGTGAGCGAATTATCTGGTCGATGAAACGCAAGCGATCAAGATTTTTGTCGAGCAACACAACTTCGGCTTCCATGCCGCCGGCAATCCATGCTGAGTTCCATCCGACATTGCCGGCGCCGATGACCAGAACTTTTGCTGGATGTACACCTGGTGCGCCACCCATCAACACGCCACGTCCACCGTTGGGGCTTTGCAGATAAAACGCACCGACTTGAGTGGCAATGCGACCAGCAATTTCGCTCATTGGTGCGAGCAGTGGCAGCGAGCCATCTGATTCTTGAACTGTTTCGTAGGCGATTGAGGTTGTTTTATTTTTTAGCAGCGCTTCAGCGACTTTTGGATATGCGGCGAGATGCAAATATGTGAACAGCGTCAGATCGGGTCGCAAAAATTCGAATTCTTTGGCGGTTGGTTCTTTGACCTTGACAACCATTTGTTGCGACCACGCGTCGGCTGCAGTCGGCACGATAGTTGCACCAGCCGCTTCATATTGGCTGTCTTCGATTGAGGCGCCAAGACCCGCTGAGGTTTCGACGAACACTTCGACCCCTATCCGCTCTAATTCACGGACGCCATCTGGGGTCAACGCAACTCGTCCCTCAGAAGTTTTGGTCTCTTTAGGTACACCCAGTGTTTTGATTGCTGGGTTCACCATTTATACAAATCTAGTAGAAATATGTAATGCTGGGTTTCAAGCAACTGAATCGTGCGGGGGTCAAGAACTAGTGAGCGGTGTGAGTAGGTGGCGTTGATGGGTAGTGAACGTGGTTCGGTAGAACTCGCGAATGTCACGAAGCGTTATGGCGATGTCGTTGCAGTTGACTCGTTGAATCTCGAAATCAAATCTGGTGAGTTTTTGTCGTTGCTTGGGCCGAGTGGTTGTGGCAAGACGACGACGTTGCGAATGTTGGCGGGCTTCGAACAACCCGACGAAGGTTTCGTGCGCATCAGCGGCGAATATGTGCAGGGTGTGCCGCCATACAAGCGAGATGTGAATACGGTGTTTCAACACTATGCGTTGTTTCCGCATATGAACGTTGCAGAAAACGTTGCATATGGTTTGCGTCAGAAAGGTGTTTCGAAAAGCGAGATCGGAAGCAAAGTGATAGAGGCACTCGACATGGTGCAGATGTCGAAGATGGCGACTCGCAAGCCGCGTCAATTATCGGGTGGTCAGCAACAGCGTGTTGCAGTGGCACGTGCGCTCGTTAACCGACCGAGCATTTTGTTGCTTGACGAGCCACTCGGGGCACTTGACCGCAAATTGCGCGAAGAGATGCAGATCGAATTGAAACTCTTGCAGAGCCGATTGGGTATTACATTTGTTTTTGTCACGCACGACCAAGAAGAAGCGATGTCAATGTCTGATCGCATTGCGATCATGCTCAACGGCCATGTTGAACAACTTGGCGACCCTGAAACTGTTTACGAGCGACCAGCGTCGGCATTTGTTGCAGGCTTTGTTGGCCGAAATAATTTTTGGCGAGGTGTTGCAACTTCTAATGGAGCTAAAGCAAATGATGGAACAGTTTTTGTCGCGACACGACCCGAAGAAACTGTGCCGGCAGGCCAAGACGCGCTCGCTGCGGTGAGGCCTGAGACGATCAACTTGTCGGCGACCAAGCCGAGTTCTGATGTCAATTTCGTGAGCGCCATAGTCGCGGGTGTATCTCACTTCGGTGATGTGTTGCAATATGTTGTCACGGCTGGTTCTCGCGACTTGCTGGTGCAAGTGAGCCGCACCGACCCGTCTCGATTTGCAGTTGGTGATTCTGTGTGGTGTTCGTGGTCTGCCGAAGATGTCTATTTGTTCTCGGCACGACAGGCTGATCTGGTGCTTGCTGGTGCGCC
>CAMBDT010000102.1 GCA_945865395.1 Acidimicrobium ferrooxidans DSM 10331
ATCGGTTGACCGCGATCTCGATATTTGATCATGGTATAAACCACGGCGACCGCAACGATTAAGCCGATGATGCCTGCAACCGCAAAAACGGGTTGTTGCAAATCGTCAATCAGTTTTGAGTTTGGGCCTTTGGGTTGCCAAGTGTCTTGGGGGGCGTTAGTCGCACAACCCGCAACTACAGCAGAGATGCCAGCGGCGCCAGCAAGTTTCGAGGCTTTTCGCAACACAACTCGCACGCTAGCGATTGTTACAACAAGCCAATTGTCGAACTGCCTGCGACTCACGGCACAACCAACTCAATCTTTTTTTCATCGGCGCCAGCGATATAGAGGTAATAAACGTTTTCAACGCTTGACGACTTGGCGATCTTCAAAGTCAGGCTTTGCTCGGCACCTGGGGCAACCAATTGTGTGCAAGTTTCGTCAGCGTGCGACTCGCCATCAGTTGCTTTATCAGCCGATTTAGAGCCCCCGAGATGTGCCACGAGTCTGAACTCGCCTTCGGTTGCGTTGCGGAAAATAATGTTCGTCGGGATTGACCGACCAACTGTAAGAGATTTTTGTGGCTCGGCTAGACCTTGAATCAGGGCGATGAGTTCGCCGTCTTGGTAAACAACTGTTGCTGAGACAGAACTGCGCAACGACAAAGTGCCTTCTGAAAGTTTGTCATAATATTTTGACTCTTCAGGGCCGCACTCTGCGTGGGTGAAGTGTCCTTCGGCGGCGGCTTCAACAAGTTCTTCGCGCTCACCAGAAACCGCACTAGCGACACCACCAGCGACGATGCCCAATGCACCGAGCACGCAAATTGCCGCACCAACTGAACGCTTCATGTTTGGTTTGATTGCAAAAATTACACCTGCAACTAAGACCAAAGCGCCCGCAACGATAAACAGAATTGCACCCGTCGATTTGTTGACCGTCAGCATTATTCGCGAGAACGAAAAAATCACGACACCAAGACCAACTGCTGCCAAAACCGGAAACTCGATCGGGTTGAGCAACCGTTTGCGTGCTGCGGCATTGTGGGCTAAATCAGTTGATGCGCGCTCACTCCAGGCTTGCACCAGCCATTCGCTGAGTGCGGCGAGCAACACGACGACACCACCAAAAAACACGATCGATGATGTGACCAAACCCAAAGCAAGAAACACGACACCAATTGCCGAGACCAGTGGCCAGATGCTTTGTGTTGTCAGATCTGAAGTTGAAGTATTGGCGTCTCGAGTTGTGCCATCACTTGAGAACGCCGACAAACCCGCGAGCAATGCACCCACCGCAATCAAAAAACTGATCGCGACGCCAGCAAGCGCTAGTTTTTCGAACAGGGCCAACGACATGATCAGGGCGACAACTGAAAGCACCGTCACCCCGAAGAAATATTTAAAGCCAGTCGAAAACATCATCCCTACTTTTGAACGTAAACCACAAGCCACATTGCCGCAAAAATCGCTGACACTGCATAACAATAAAGTGCGTGTGCCGAAACCAAATCTCGATCGCCCGCGCGACCAGCAATCGACCTAAACAGCGCAAGCAATGTAAAGCCCATGCACACGACGATGATTACCAACATCGTTGCAGTGATTGCATAGAACATCGTCATATAACCGCCGTCGCGCACGCCGATGCCCATTTGCGAATAAACCGCAAGTTGCGCGTTGACTAAAGCGATCTCGGTCAGCAGCACGACACCGAGTGCCAATGATGCATGCTTCGAGTCGTTGCGACGAAATGAATAAACGGCCCACTGCGCCATGACGCATGTAATCACGAATGTCATCATCATCGTGTTGGTTGCAACTTCTGGAATTTTGATGTTCTCTGGCAACCAATCGCGCAACATCTTGCCGCCATCTGGCGATTCACGCAACGGTGCATTCGACCTGAAGTCGAGCCAAATCGCCAACATCGAGCCCATCAACATTGCGCTGACGGCTGAAAGTAAACCTGCAAGAACAAGCGCTGGTCTGCGCATGACAACGGTTGGTCCGGCGCCGAGGGCTGTTGCTGAAGTGTTCATGTCGCTTTAACCGTTGACGCTTTCAAAAAGTTCTGCTGATGTTGCGGTGCTGATTGTGCCCGATCGAAATGATTTTGCGGCCAATGCAAAAAACAACAGAACAACTAACGCCATCAGCGCATGCCCCGCAGCAACGAGTGAGTTCCATAACCAGATCGGACCCGAGTAATCAAAGCCGTTTGCTACCGCAGCTGGCTGGTCGGCAAAACCGGCGATGAAATATGGCAACGATGCCAAAACTGTGGCAAGAAAACCAAGCAGGCCGAGACCAAGAACTGGTGCGGATTGAATTTCTCTGCCCCAAATTCGAGGGCCAAAATGGGCGACGGCGCCGATGCCACTGAGCACGACGCCGTAACAGACATAAACCAACACGCCTTCTTCGAAAACCGTGTTGGCCAACTTGAGATTCGTGATTTTGAAAACGGCGCCACCGATCATGCCCGTGAGCACCATGCCGACGCCGAGAAACGCAGGCACGAACGCAGCATTAAGTTTTGCTTTTTCGTTCTTGAGCGCCAACAAGCACAAACCGAGCACGACGAGAACA
Source organism: Acidimicrobium ferrooxidans DSM 10331 (assembly GCA_945865395.1). Taxonomy (GTDB): domain Bacteria; phylum Actinomycetota; class Acidimicrobiia; order Acidimicrobiales; family Ilumatobacteraceae; genus BACL27. Next base: position 2,573 of record CAMBDT010000102.1, read on the forward strand.
CCGAGAATCGAAAGGTCGTTGAAGAAGAGATACGGAATCAGAGATTTGAGAATGTCACTTGCGCTACCCGAAAAATTGACCGTATATGACGACTGAGTAACCGCGCCAATTACGGCTGTCGACATCAAACCCACACCAACAAAAAGACCTGCGCGCAACGGTTGCTTGCCGCGAGTCATCGTCGCAACGATTTGAGCGAGAACACCAAGAGTTGGAATCGCGACGATAAATATTTGTGGCGAAGTGAATGCCCAACCAATCCATGCGTTGACGCCTTCGGTCGCGCCAAATGTCGCGCGTTCGTAAGCGTGATCAACTGCGACATAAATCAACGCACCGGCTAAAACTGGCAAAGTCAGCAACATCGAGACACTGGCGACCAATGCCGACCAAGAAAAAATCGGGGTTTCAATCAGCGTCATGCCTGCGCGACGAGAAGCCAAGACTGTGGTGGCGACCGAAGCGCTGATCAGAAGTAATCCTGCGATTACTAAACCAAGACCGGTGAAAAATAAATCAACCATTTCAGCGTCGCCGCCGCCAGGCCCACCATTATTTAGATAAGACGAGCCAACGAGAACTACGCCGAATAGCCAAAGATAAAAACCAAACATGGCAGAGCGAGCAAAAGCGAGGGCCCGCGCACCGACTTGCATCGGCACAACAGCCACAGCCAAGCCCAACATCAATGGCGCAGCAACCGAAAAAATAAGGTCGAAGCGAAGTGCTGAAAACAATTGAACAATGATGCCTGCATCGACGATCGAGCTCGAAGCACTAATTCTTTCGGCACCCAAGATTGCGCCTTCTATCGCCGTACCGATTGCAAAAATTGCAGAAAATGATATGAGTAGTCGACCGATGCGTTTATGATCGCTGGCCGTCAAATACGCAGCAACGGCGCCGAGAAGCGTCGATCTAGTCGCTGTCAACCCCGATGAACTCGTCGTCGAAGGGCTCGCATCAATTGCCGTCATAACTCAGATAACGCTAACAGTTTGAGCGTTTAACAAGGAAACTTCTCTTTTGCACTAAGTCGCTGAAATTAAGACATCCACCATCAATGCGCCGAATAGCAATGTCACATAAGTGATCGAGAAAGAAAACACGCGCATCGACCAAACATCGGTCGGGCGGCGACTGAGCATCGCCGTGCCGACAATAAAACCAGCGCCAGATAAAGCCGCGGTGACGCCGTAAACGATGCCGAGACCAGAAACAGGAATCATCACAAATGAAACGAGTGTCAGGACGACCGTATAAATGATCATCGTGCGAATTGTTTTTTCGATTGGCACGACAGATGGCAACATCGGCACATTGGCTGCGCGATATTCGTCTGAATGTCGAATTGCTAGCGCCCAGAAGTGCGGCGGTGTCCACAAGAAAATAATGACGAACAACCAAATCGCCGGCCAGTCAACAGAATTTGTAACCGCTGCCCAACCGACAAGGGTTGGCACTGCGCCCGCTGCGCCGCCGATGACGATGTTTTGTTTGCTGGTGCGCTTCAACCACAGCGAGTAAATAAATACATAAAACATCGTCGCGCTCAAAGCCAAAATCGCCGAGAGCAAGTTTGCGCCAGACCACAGCACGGCAAACGCGATTATTTCTAACGCGAGAGCAAACACGAGTGCGTTGCGTGGTTTGATAAGACCAGTTACAAGAGGTCGAGTTTG
>CAMBDT010000103.1 GCA_945865395.1 Acidimicrobium ferrooxidans DSM 10331
TTGGGTGCGCAGATAAGCGTGCCTGTGTTTTCAGAACCAGGCGACCCGGTGACTACGGCGAAACTTGGTCTGGCTGAAGCCAAGCGTCTTGGCAAAGATGTTTTGATTGTCGACACGGCTGGCCGATTGGCGATTGACGAAGAGATGATGCAGCAAGTGAAAGAAATTTCGCAAGCAGTGCAACCCAAGTTTACTTTCTTGGTGATTGATGCGATGACGGGTCAAGATGCGGTGACGGTTGCGAAGTCGTTTGATGAAACGCTGTCGATCGATGGTGTGATTTTGTCGAAACTTGACGGCGATGCTCGCGGTGGTGCGGCGTTGTCGGTAAAACAAGTATTAGGTAAGCCGATCGCGTTTGCATCAACCGGCGAAAAACTTGATGCGTTCGAACAATTTCATCCAGACCGAATGGCGAGTCGCATTTTGGGTATGGGTGACATGCTCACGCTGATCGAGCAGGCAGAAAAAGTCTTTGAAAAAGAAAAAGCCGAGGCGACTGCGGCCAAAATGTTGGAAGGCGAATTTACGCTTGAAGATTTTCTGGAGCAATTACAGCAACTCAAAAAGATGGGTTCATTGCAGGGCGTAATCGGCATGATGCCAGGTATCCCTAAAGAAATGAAGAACGCGCAGATTCCAGATGACCAGGTGAAGCGCACCGAAGCGATTATTTATTCGATGACGCCCCAAGAGCGCGCCAGGCCCGAGTTGATCGATGGCTCGCGCCGCGTGCGCATCTCGAAGGGCTCGGGCACGACCGTTGCCGATGTCAATCGATTGGTTAAACAGTTCAGCGAAATGAAGAAAATGATGAAGCAAATGGGCGGCAAGGGTGCGCTCGGTGGCAAGCGCGGCAAGGGCGCAAAGGACGCTGGCATGCCCGACGACTTGGCCGCGGCGTTGGGCTCGCGGCTGGGGCCACGGTAGCCTCAATGGTCGGTTCGTTTGAACCATTTCGCTTAAAGATCGGAAATTCATGTCAGTAAAATTGCGTCTCTCTCGTGTGGGTAAAACCAAGAGACCTCACTATCGAATCGTTGCTGCCGACACTCGTTCAGCGCGCGACACAAACTTTCTTGAAATTCTCGGCACATATCAGCCGCAACAAGAGCCTTCGGCGCTGAAGGTTGACAGTGCAAGAGTGATTTCGTGGTTGCAAAAAGGTGCTCTGCCAACAGAGCGCGTTCGCAAGTTGCTTGAGATCGCCGGCACATGGGCAGAGTTTCAGGCGACCAAGAAGCCTGCCAAATAATGTCTGACGCACAGACAGCCGACGCAACTCTCGCACCAGTTGCATCTTCGGTGTTGACGCACATAGTCAAATCAATCGTTGACACACCAGATGCGGTGAAGATCGAGTCGATCGAAGACGAAGGCAAAATTATTCTTGAAGTTCGCGTCGCCGATGGTGACCTCGGTCGAGTTATTGGTCGTCGCGGCCGCACAGCGCAAAGCATTCGCGCAGTCGTGCGTGCTGCGGCATCGCGTGACAATGCCGAAGTCGATGTCGACTTTCTCGACGACTGACGCCCAGACTCCACAGGGTTTGTTGCATGTTGGTCGCGTAACGCGACCACACGGGGTTAAAGGCGATGTGTATGTTTCGTTTTTCACCGACCGCCCAGAACGCACACGCGCCGGGGCGAAACTTTTCATTCAAAACGAATGGATGACCGTGACGAGCGCGCGCGGTCAATTGGTTTCGGGCAAGTCGAGCCCAAGTCAGTCGACGACATGGTTGATGCATTTTGCTGGTGTCGATGATCGCAACATGGCTGAGCGCCTTTGTAAGAACGATGTTTTTGGTGAACCAATCGAAGATTCAAGCGTGATGTGGGTGCACGAACTGATCGGCGTGCAGGTCGAAGATCTTTCGGGTGTTAATCACGGCAAATGTGTCGCCGTAATTGACAACCCAGCTCATTCTTTGCTTGAGCTCGAGTCTGGCGCGCTAGTGCCGATCGTGTTTGTCGTGAGTCGAACCAAAGAGCGCATCACTATTGACCCACCACAAGGATTATTCGACCTGAACGAAGGTGACGAGTGAACACGAAATCGGCTTTTCGCATCGATGTGTTTTCGATTTTTCCAAAGCTTGTCGATGAATTTTGCAACGAAAGTTTGCTCGGTCGAGCGCGCGAAGAATCTCTCTTAGATTTGCGTTGCCACGATTTGCGTGACTACGGCGACGAATCACGCCGTGTTGACGATGCACTTTATGGTGGCGGCGCGGGCATGTTGTTTCGACCAGAGCCGATTTTCAAAGCGGTCGAAGCAGTGCAACCGCAACGACCGATGTTTTTGCTGTCACCAGGCGGTCGGCGATTTGATCAAGAGTTTGCCGACCAATTGAGCAAGACGGCGGGGTTTAGCTTGTTGTGTGGGCGATACGAGGGCGTCGATCATCGCGTGGTCGAACACTTGATTGACGGCGAGATTTCGATCGGTGATGTCGTTTTGAGTGGTGGCGAAGTTGCTGCGTGTTTGGTGATTGAAGCGACGACACGATTATTGCCAGGTGCGATGGGTAACGATGAGTCGCCCGTGTCAGAAAGTTTCGGCGTGTCGCGAATGCTTGAAGAACCGCACTACACGCGACCCGCAGAGTTTCGTGGATGGGAAGTGCCCGAGGTTTTGCGCAACGGTGATCACGCCAAGATCGAGCGCTGGAGACGAGCGCAAGCGTTGCATCGCACCGTGCGTTCACGTCCCGACCTAATAGAACGGCGTGGTGGCTTGAGTGGCATCGAAAAGAGGCTGTTGGAAGAGATCCCTTGTGTGCCGTATCCTGAAGGACCACTATGAAACCTACAGACATCGTCGATAAGCAAACTCTTCGCACTGACATTCCAAAAGTCGGTCCTGGCGATGAAGTAAAAGTTCATGTTCGCGTCGTTGAAAGCGGCAAAGAGCGAGTGCAGATTTTTCAGGGCAACGTCATTTCGGTTTACGGCTCTGGCGTCGCCGAGAGTTACACGGTTCGAAAACTGAGCTACGGCGTGGGTGTCGAGCGAACATTTCCGATTCATAGCCCGTCGGTTGCCAAACTTGAAGTTGTTAAACGTGGCGATGTGCGTCGTGCGAAACTCAATTACTTGCGTGAGCGAACTGGTAAGTCAGCCAAAGTTCGCGAACTTCGCGAAGACCAATAATTCTTCTTGATTTTTTGCCAGGCGATTTAGTCGGCATCCACATTGAACACTGACGATCTCGAACAATTCGAGGCCGAGCGAGAGCTGCAATTAGCCCAAGAATATTCTGACGTCGTCAAACTATTTAAGTTTGCGGTTGAAACTGATCGCCGGTTTTATCTGGCCAACAATGTTGATGTCAAGGTCGTCGCCGAGGGTGCGCGACCACTACTTGAGGTGACGCTGAGCGACGCATGGGTGTGGGATCTTTACCGCAAGAGCCGGTTCGTGCCGAGGGTGCGCGTGATGAGCTTCAAAGACCTGAACATCGAAGAACTGCCGCCACAAGACGCGTAAGTCGGGGTGTTTTAACAACTCGCGAGCGCGCGGTTGTGCGCATGGCGCGTGCCCGTTGGGCAGAAGATTTGGTCGCGAGTTTCTATCAGCGCGAGGGTTACGAAATTGTCGCACGCAACTGGCACTGTCGCGAAGGCGAGTTAGACATCGTCGCTGTGTCGCAGATTGGCGGGGTTAAAACAATTGTCGTGGTTGAAGTGCGGGCACGTGCTTCAAATTATTTTGGTACGCCACTTGAGTCGGTGACGCACGCGAAGCAAAAAAAATTGCGAGGTGCGACGAAAAAATATTTGGCGAGCGAGACGTGCAATTACAGCAATGTGCGGTTTGATGTGGCGTCGGTGCTGGGGGTGAAAATTGAAATTGTGCGCGATGCGTTTTAATTTGCGGCGCGGCGATCCCAGCAGGCGTAGTGCCAATGACGGCGCAAGTCTGGTGCTTCGGCGGGCACGCAAACATAGTGGCCGATGCCTTTGGCAATTTCTTGGTTGCAGCCCGGGCAGATATAACTCTTGAGCGCTTCGTAGGGTTGCACACGGCGGACGTCGATGTCACCGTAGAGGCCATCCCAAATTGATTTTGGCATTTGATAAGTCGTTTCGTTGGCCGAAGATAGTTAGCCGACGAATGCCCAGATCACGAGTGCGGCAATTGCGAACATTGCGCTGGCGACGATGAGATAGTCGATCGGGCGGGTGTTGCGCTTGCGAGTCGGGTTGAATCCCATATGGCAAGTATCGTCTATGCAATGGAAACTCTGC
>CAMBDT010000104.1 GCA_945865395.1 Acidimicrobium ferrooxidans DSM 10331
GTGTTCGAAAATGCGCCATCAAAAATTAAATGGATGAACATGCCGATCGGTAACGCTAGTAACCGCTGACGACTTGGCTTTCGCCCGGCTGTTGCAATCATGATCGCAAACAACACGGCGATACTCGTAACAACACTGTGCAGTGGTCCGACCGCGCCGCGCAGGCCATCAATTAGATCTGGCACAAGTGCGGCGATCGCCACGAGCCGATAATCAAATTTCGGATCACGAAAAACGAACCACACCGACCACACAGCAGTCGCAACAAACCAAAACAACATCGCTCTCAGACCACCAAATAACAATCACAGTTCGGGCACTCGGCAACTTCTTCAGCGCCAAGCTTTTTCAACGCCGAAAGTTCAACCACCGATAAATCAAGATGACACGACTGACATTTCGAGCCGTGCAGGTCGGCCACGGCTGGCGTAGTGCGCTTATTGCGCTTGTTGTCATACAATTTGATCAACTTCAGGTCAATCGCTACAGCGACATCCTGTCTTTGGCCATCAAACGACTTCTTTTCTGCCTCACAACTCTTGATCGCTTCGCTTAGAGCCGTTGTCGCCGAGGCTACAGCCGCTACGCCCGCATTGTTTTTATCGACAATGTCGCTAAGTTGTGCTTCTAGCCTTTCGCTTGTTTCAAGCAACTGCAATTCTTGGTCATCGTTGGTGCTTCGCTCAGTTCTTACGGTCTCAATTTCGTGCTGCAAGGCTTCGGCTTCGCGAGGCGCAATGACCGTTTTCAACTGTTGAGAATACTTTGCAATTTGCGCTTCGCATTTCTTATTAGCCGCTTCAAGATTTGTTATCTGGGTTTTTGTGGCAGCCAATTGTGTCGTCAGTGTCGCGTGTTCGTTTTGTGTTGCCAAGAGATCTGATTTTGCCTTAGTAAGCACTGCACGCTCTTCAAGATTCACTTGACGATGCGACAGTTGCAACAGCGCCGTATCAATTTTTTGCAATTCAAGCAGCGGCTGAATCGAAACCACTATGGCGTGCCAGTTGTGGTCTGCACATAATTCGGCAAAGGCTTTGCGCACTCGTAAAAATACAAACCCTGCTCAGTCGTCGGCACAGGCGAAAACGGATTCAAATCTGTCGGCAAGATCGTCGTATTTGGGCTGAGCACGCTAATCACCACAGTATTGGCAACGCTCGTTTCAACACCAACTGCGGGCAAAGTTGTGGTTGGCGCAATCTTGGCGTCTTGCTTGGCAGCCGGAATCGTGCCTGAAACAACTTTCGCAGCGCACTCGATGCCGGGCAGATATAGCCGTAGCGGCGTTCGCACAGGCGCCGGCGGCGCAGCGAATTCGAGAATCTCTAACCCGCGATGCACTTCATCCATATAAGTCTTCCAAATCATCGCCGGAAACATCGCACCTTGCACACCGCCTCGACTGCCGATGACACTCGCAAACTCGGGCACATTGCGTTTGGTCATCTTCGTATAACCCTTCGGGTCGCCAACCCAGACCGCCGTCGCATATTGCGGCGTGAAGCCGACAAACCAAGCATTCGTGTTGTTGTCTTGCGTTCCGGTTTTTCCGGCAGCAGGTCGAGCATCTTCAAGCGGCGTTCGTCGGGCCGTGCCGCGTTCGATAACACCACGCATCACATCGACGGCGTTGTTGGCAACTTCGGCGGGCAGCGTCTGCTCAATATTCGCACTTTGATATTGATACAACACGGTTCCGCGCGCGTCTTCGATTCGTTCGATCATGTATGGCTCGCGATGCACGCCCGAGTTGGCCAAAGTCTGCACGCCCGCCGCCATGTCCATCGGGCTCAACTCGTTTGCACCCGTGGCAAGACTTGCATATGGCTGAATCGTGAATGTCTCTTTGCTCAACCATTGCGACGACGCCATGCGATACATCGTCTCAACCACACGTTCAAGACCGACTATCTGCGAAAGTTTTGCATAGGCGCAGTTGATCGACAACCAAGTCATCACACGCAACGACGCAGTCGGCTGACTGACGCCTTTGGTTATTTCGAACGGCTCATCAAGATTGCCGGGGTTCGAAAGTGTGCACGGCAATGTGCCGTCGATTAGGTCGTCGGGCTGTACACCGGCCTGCAACGCCGCAGCGAGGATAAAAAACTTGACGCTCGACCCGGTTTGCCGACGACGCAACGCCAAATTCACTTCGCTCTGCCCCGCCACGAAACCTGGGCCGCCGACCATTGCTCGCACCGCGCCGGTTGCAACATCAAGCGACACCATCGCCGCGGTGATGCCTGCTTTGTTGGCCGGCAGTTGATCACGCACTGCTTGCTCTGCGGCAAGTTGCGCCGACGAATCAAGTGTCGTGAAAACTTTTACACCGCCACGAAACAATGTGTTGTAGCGCTGCTGATAGGTCGAACCCAAAATATCCGAGCCGTTCAATAAAAAGTCTTTGACTTCTTCTGTGAAATAGGTTCGCGAAACATCTGTTTGTGATTTCTTGTTGATCACCTCGGGTATCGCCGGCTTGTCGCCAATTTCGTCGCGTTGCTCTTGTGTCAACAAACCGGTATCAACCAGACGATCAATAACTTGCAGATATCTACGTCGCGAACTATCTGGGAATTGAATCGGATCATAATTCGATGGTGCTTGAATCAACCCTGCCAAAAATGCGCCGTCCAGCAGCGTCAGTTCACGCACATCTTTACCGAAATAAACTTCAGCCGCCGCCTGCAAACCGTAAGTGTTGTTGCCTAGATAAATCGTGTTGAGATATCGCTCAAGAATCAGCTTCTTCGGCACTTCTTTTTCGAGCATCGTGGCATAACGAGCCTGCAGAACCTTGTATCTTCCGTCTCGCTCGAGCCCTGCCAAGAACTCGTTCTTGACAACTTGCATCGTTATCGTGCTTGCGCCCTGCTTCGAGCCGCCGCGCGAATTCGACAACACAGCACGAGTAAAGGCCCGCAAATTCACTCCCTTGTGGTTTTCGAATTCGCTGTCTTCAAGAGCCAGAATCGCCGCCACTACATCTGCGGGCACATTGTCGACACTCATCACCTGACTATTTTCAAGTTGATACGAACCAATCTGCTTGCCGGCCACGTCAAACACACTGCTGCGCTGGGCGAGCCCAGAAAAATTGCTCAAACTTGGTGGCACCTGGGTGTGCGCATTTAACAGACCCCACATACGCGGCGCCATCGCGGTGATCGTGCCACTGACGAACAGCGAACCCGCGAGTACGACAACAAAAATTCGCGCAATTGTCTGCGTTCGTGCCTGCAACTTGGCTGCGATTTCGCGAAGAAATTTGCTCACTGTGTCACTAATTCTACAAGTATCAAAACATTTGAAGTTCGCGTGACATGTGTGACGCATGCATCTATTAGCGTGTATATATGGCTTCGAATCAATCAAAAATTCGTCCGTTTCGGTTCGGTATTCAAGCCAATAAAGCGGGTTCGCAAAAAGAATGGACCGAACTAGCCAAGACTGCCGAGTCGCACGGCTTCAATTCGTTTACGATGCCAGATCACTTCACCGATCAACTTGCGCCAGTGCCGGCGTTAATGGCTGCAGCAGATGCAACAAAAAATTTGCGTATCGGCGCACTCGTTTGGGATAACGACTACAAACACCCAGTTGTCTTGGCAAAAGAACTCGCCACTCTCGACTTGCTCTCAGACGGTCGTCTTGAAATTGGCATCGGCGCCGGCTGGATGGCGACTGACTATGTTCAAGCCGGCATCGTTTACGACAAGGCTGGTGTGCGCATCGACAGATTTCTTGAAGGATTAGAAATCATCAAGCATGCAATGACCGGCGAAAAATTTTCGTTTTCAGGCAAGCACTACACAATCACCGATTACACCGCCACGCCATTGCCGGTGCAACGGCCATGTCCACCAATTTTGATTGGTGGTGGCGGGCCGCGAGTGCTCAAACTCGCCGCTCAATTAGCCGACATTGTCGGCATTAATCCATCTCTAAAAGACGGTGTTGTCAATGCTGACACAATCTCAGAGATGACTGCCGAAGCCGTCACCGAAAAAGTTGACTTAGTCAATCAAGCTGCAGGTGCGCGAATGTCAAACATCGAATTGAACATTCGAACTTTTTTGGTCAACATTCGTGACAGCGCCGACGAAGCAATCAACGGCACTGCAAACATGTTCAAAGTCGCACCCGAAATGATCGCCAACTCGCCGTTTGCATTAATGGGCCCACCAGCAAAAATTGCTGAAGATCTGCT
>CAMBDT010000105.1 GCA_945865395.1 Acidimicrobium ferrooxidans DSM 10331
GGTTTTGGTGCAGTGACGAACACGGCAAAAGTCGAAGCCGGCAGCCATGTCGTCGTGATTGGCGCTGGCGGGGTCGGGTTGAACTCGGTGCAAGGTGCGCGTGTGAGTGGTGCACGATCAATTGTTGCCGTTGATCTTTCGGATACAAAAATTGAAGCAGCTAAAACTTTTGGTGCAACTCACGGTATTAACTCTGGTAAAGAAGACGTCGCCAAACGCGTGCAAGAAATAACTGACGGTCGCGGTGCAGATTATGTGTTCGTAACTGTGGGCGCCAAACAGGCATTCGACTCGTCATATGGTCTGCTCGCAAAGTCGGGCACGGTCGTTTTGGTTGGCATGCCGGCAAACGGTGTGATGTCAGAGATTGACCCAGGCACGATGGCTGCCTATAGCCAGAATATTCTCGGCTCGAAGATGGGGTCGGCGCGAATTCAAGTGGATATCCCGAATTTGATTTCTCTATACGAGCAAGGTCGCTTGAAACTAGACGAATTGGTCACCAAGACTTACAATTTAGAAGAGATCAACGAGGCAATCGCCGCGGTAAAACGGGGCGACGCATTACGAAATGTGATTGTTTTCTAGCAATTCAAAAATAGATCGGCGGCGTGATGAAGATTGAGAAACTGCAGACATTCGTAGTTGGCAATCCGCCACCGCGAACAGGCGGTCGTTATTTCATTTTTGTAAAACTGACTACTGATACTGGCGTAACCGGTATCGGTGAGATTTATACGGCGACATATTCGCCGCAAATAGTTTGCAAAGTCGCTGAAGATATGTTTGCGCGCTACGTGTTTGGCACTGATCCATTTCATATCGAAAAAATGTGGCGTCGCACCTATGGCTCGGGTTTTTCGCACCGCCCAGACTTCAGCACAGCTGGGGTCGTCAGCGGTCTTGAAATGGCGATGTGGGACATCTGCGGCAAAGACACTGGCAAGCCCGTTTACGAATTGCTCGGCGGTCAGGTTCACGATCGCTTGCGTTGCTACACATACTTATATCCATCACATGAGTTTGATGCGCACTCTGATCATCCGCTTTATAGCGACCCTGATCTTGCAGCCGAGGCGGCCGTGCGCGAAGTCGAGCGCGGTTTCACCGCCGTAAAACTCGACCCTGCCGGCCCTTATTCGGTTTATGACGGGCGACAACCTTCGCTGGCAACTATTGATCGCAGTGTGCGAATGGTTGCAGCAATTCGCAAAGCAGTTGGCAATCGCGCCGATATTTTGTTTGGCACGCACGGTCAGTTCACGGCGTCTGGCGCAATTCGTTTAGCCAAACAACTTGAGCCATACGACCCGATGTGGTTTGAAGAGCCGATACCGCCTGATGCACCCGAAGAGATGGCCAAGGTCGCGGCGCATACGAGCATTCCGATCGCCACTGGCGAGCGACTCACTTCAAAATATGAGTTCGCACATTTGTTGCGCGTCGGTGGGGCGTCGATTATTCAATTGGCAACTGGTCGTTGCGGCGGCATTCTCGAAGGCAAAAAAATTGCTTCGATCGCCGAAACTTATCATGCGCAGATTGCACCGCATCTTTATTGCGGGCCAATTGAGGGCGCGGCGAATATTCAGTTGAGCACTTGCACACCGAACTTCTTGATTCTCGAAAGCATTCAAGACTGGGGTGGTTTCCACGCCAAGATTCTCAAGAAGCCGATTCAATTCGATAACGGTTATGTGATTCCGTCGAAAGAACCAGGTCTTGGCGTCGAGTTGAACGAAGAAGTCGCGCTCGCTCATCCGTATACGGGCACCGACTTACATCTAAACGAGCGCCAGACACCAGCCGATCTGAGCTAAGGCAGGCAAGCCCCTTAACTCGTTTCGCTGGTCAAACTTGTGAGACGCTCTTGATGATGAATTCTTTGGCGCCCACGCGGGGAATTCGACCTGGTGAATTGATGGCGATAAAGCCATTTCGCTTGTTGTGGATAAATAGTTTTTTGTTCATCCTCGTGATGAGCACTCAGCGCTTTGCATTTGTCTGGCTGGCCCTTGAACTCGGCGCGAAATCTGACATTAGCGGGTTGATTCTTTTTGTGATGGGTATTCCGGCGTTGCTGATTTCTCTGCCAGTTGGGGTGATGAGTGACCACATGAATCGGCGCACGCTGCTACTGGTGAGTCAACTTGGTGCGTTGGCGATCACGACTGTGATCGCCGTGATGGTCACGACAAATCAAATGACGATCAAATGGGCGATAATCGGATCATTCTTCGCCGGTATTTTTATCGCGATTGGTTCGCCAGTGCGCTCGGCGATTGTGCCGTCTGTCGTGCCCCGAGACAAACTTGTTGGCGCAATTGCTGTCAACACGATCGGAAACAATCTTGGATTAATTATTGGTCCAGCCGTGGCTGGCCCAGCGATTGCAGTTTGGGGAATCGAAGGCGCGTTCTGGATTCAGGCGTTGCTCAACTTGTTTGGATTTTTTGCCCTGATCAAGTTGCAATTGCCTGCAAGTTTAAACACAGAGCGAAAACGAGCGCGTGAAGAAATATTTGGCGGTCTGAGTTTTATTCGCGGACACGCCGAGGTGAGGGCTTTTTATGTCCTGCTCTGTGGTTCAATTTTGTTGATGATGTCACCTTGGATAGTTTTGGGCCCACAAATTGCAAAAGAACAGGCTGGCGCCACAGGTAGCCAGACCACTTTCATGTTTGCGATGCTCGGCGTGGGCCAATTTGTCACTTCATTCGCAATCTTGAAGTACAACCACAAAATGATCCAAAAAGGTATGTGGTTCATGGTTGCTTTATGTTGGGGTAGTTCAACAGGATTCATTCTTGGGCAGTCAAGTTCTATTTTGATGATGAGCGTGATGCTTTTTGCCTGGGGAATGGGCGGTGGTTTTTATATGAACTTGAGTCAAACATTGATTCAGAACAACACGCCGCCACAAGTCATGGGACGAGTGATGGCGATTCATTCACTAATATTTTCGGGTCTGGCACCACTCGGTGCATTAGTCGTTGGAATTATCGCCCGAAATGTTGATTCTGCGCCAACAACTTTTTCAGTTGCGAGCTTGTTGATGTTGGTGATGGCGGTTTATTTCTTGGTCACAAAGAAAAATCTGCGCGTGATGTCGTAAACTTGATCTATGACAATTTCATTTAGAGCAGGCGAGATTGCGGCTGCAGATCTTGCGACTAAACCGCTTGGTCAGCCATCGGCAGAGCCACTGACTGGCGAGATCATGACACGGGCGAGGGTTTTTCTAGACAACCCAACGGTTACTGCTGGCACATGGGAGTGCGAACCCGGTGCATCACGTTGGGAGTTCACGACTCGTGGCGAAGTTATTTATGTTTTGTCGGGTCGAATGACTGTGCACGAAGACGGTGGCGATGCTGTTGAATTGACTGCTGGTTCGAGTTGCATTTTTCCGATCGGATGGAAAGGCAAGTGGACGGTTCACGAAACTTTGCGCAAAGTTTTTGTCGTCTACCGCGAAAAGTAAATAGCTAATTCGCAATAACGCGAATAAATTGCGGTGAGTTGGTGGCAAAACTATTTTGTAACGCTGTCGCCAACTGTTGTGGCGTTTCGACCTGCGTTGTTGCCCAGCCGAAACCTTGGGCGATTGCAACCGGGTCATGCGAAGAAACATCGACGCCCATTGGTGGCGCGGCGACATCGTCGAATGTTTCGCGGATTTGCTCGTAGCCGCGGTTATCCCATAACAGCAAGACGATTTGGCTGTTCAGATCTTTGGCGGCCGCCATTTCGGCGACAGTAAACAACCAACCGCCGTCTCCGACGATTGCTAAAACTGGTCGAGTTGGCGCAGCGATGCTTGCGCCAATCGCCATTGGTAGAGCGCAACCGAGTGTGCCAAAACCATATGGCGCAAGCCATGATCGCGACTGAGTTGCTGGCAACCACCAGTGCGCGCTGTAGGCCAATTG
>CAMBDT010000106.1 GCA_945865395.1 Acidimicrobium ferrooxidans DSM 10331
GTCGCAACTTGGCCCGCATAAATTTTTCGCACATTCGTATCGGGATGTTCGTTGATCACCGACATCGCCTGCTCAGCCGTTCGCGATCTCGCCTCGGGTGACGCGACCGAACCAGCATCAAGCACTCGCTGCAATCGAAAACCCAAAAATGGCTGAGCGCTTGCAACTGCTTTTGCCAACGCACCAGGGTCTGAATTGGCTAAATCACCCGGGTCTTTGCCCTGCGGAAAGTGCGCCACGCCTACTTCGACTTTGTAGCGCTGCTCCCATTCATAAAAACGTGCCGCTGCACCTTGCCCCGCACTGTCGGCATCGAATGCCAAGACAACTTTCTTGGCAAAACGCTTCAACAGCCGAACATGGTCTTCGGTTAGCGCAGTACCGCAAGTTGCGACGGCTCGTCGCACACCGCTGCGATGAAAACCGATCACATCGGTATAACCCTCGCAGACAATCACTTCGTCGGCGGTCACGATTTCGGCTTTCGCCCAGTTCAAACCATAGAGAGTTTTGCTCTTGGCATAAATTGCAGTCTCGGGAGAGTTTTTATATTTCGCGGGATCTTTGCTGCCTGGCAGAATTCGTCCGCCAAATGCAACAGGCTCACCCGAGTCGCGAAAAATCGGAAACATCACGCGCGCTCGAAACGAATCTTGCGCTTTGCCACGTTTGTTAATGAAACCCAAGCCTGTTTCGCGCAACAAATCAATCGACACGCCGAGGTCGCGCGACAATGCATCCCAGTCGTCTGGCGCCCAACCAAGTTTGAATTCGCGAGCGACATCGCCCGATAACCCGCGGTCGCGCAAATAGTCGCGAGCCACACGCGCATCGGGCGCCGTCAATAAACGGTTGTGATACCACTCGACAGCTTGCGACATAATCTCGGTCAATTGTTTCGAACGCTGTCGGTCTTTGCTTTGGCCGCCCGACGTATATGTCAGTTGATAGCCAGCCTTGCCAGCAATGTGTTCGATCGCCCCAACAAAGTCAAGGTGCTCAATCTCTTGGACGAACTTGAACACATCACCCGACGCGCCGCAACCAAAACACTTATAGCGACGAGTTTCTTCGCGAACATTGAACGAACCTGATTTCTCGGCGTGAAATGGGCACAGGCCGACCCAATTTCGCCCGACGCGGCGCAACTGCACATAGCCCTGAATCGTGTCAACTATCGAAACCGCTTCTCGCAGTCGCTCAATGTCTGTATCCGCAATCGCCACGAGCGAAGGCTAGTTCATCGCTGTTATTTAGACCTTTTTGCGACGGTCTTTCATAATCGACGCCACGACGCCAACGGTCAAAACGCCGATTATTATGCCCAACGAAATCGGCACCGGGATGTGATACCAAGTTGCGATTGACATTTTGATGCCAACGTAAATCAACAACAACGAAATCGTGTGCGGCATATACACGAACCGCTCGCGCATGTCGGCGAGCAAAAAGTACAGGGCTCGCAAACCAAGAATCGCAAATGCGTTCGACGCGAACACAATGAACTGCTCTCGACTTACGGCCAAAACTGCCGGCACCGAGTCGACGGCGAAAATTACATCTGAGACTTCGATGACTACCAGCACTGCCAGCAACGGAGTGGCCACACGATGGCCGTTCACTCGGGTGAACATCTTCTGCCCGTCATAGTGGTCAACCGACGGTACGAAGCGTTTAAAGAGTTTCATCGTGCGCATCTCAGACGGGTCGCCCTCATCGTCGCCCGATTTGAAGATCTTCACACCTGTGTAGATCAAGAAAATGCCAAACACAACCAGTAAAAACTCAAACCGTGTGATCACCGCAACGCCGACGATGATAAACACGAAACGCAAAACGAGTGCGCCGAAAATACCCCAAAACAGTGTGCGGTGTTGATATTCGCGCGGCACCTTGAAGTGCGCAAAAATCATCGCCCAAACAAACACGTTGTCGACCGAGAGACTCTTTTCGATCAAATAGCCCGAAAGATATTCGATCGCCGAAGATGTGCCCTCGCCTTGACCAGAGAACATCCAGGCGATAACGCCGGTGAATGCAAGCCCGAGGCCGATCCAAACGGCGCTTTCGACTGCCGCCTCGCGAATGCCAATGACATGGGCTTTGCGGTGAAACACCAACAGGTCGATCATTAATGCTCCAGCGATAACGACCAGCAACATCGGCCAACCCCACGATGGGATGACTACATCGACGAAATTATCTTTTTCAGTACTTGCCGCGAACAACATATTTAACATGTGTAACTTGCTTGACCTTTCGGGTGATGAACCAAAACTTTTGTTTCGGTTTTACTTCCCCCGATGATCGCTTACCAATCGGCAAGTCGGGCTATCCCCCCATCCTAAAACATCCACCACCCCGCCACCAACCACCCGCCGGGGTGAAATACGTCTTAGCTATTTGGTTTCGGTTTTGAGGCCACCGATGATTGATTGCGCCGCGGCGAGGCGTGCAATCGGAAGGCGATATGGCGAGCACGACACATAATCAAGACCCGCGCGATAAAACAACGCAATCGACTCAGGGTCGCCACCATGCTCACCGCAAACACCGAGCTTCAACTTGCGCTTGGCCTTGCGACCCCGCTTGGCAGCAATCTCGACAAGTTCGCCGACACCAGTTTGGTCAATCGTCTCGAACGGATTTCGCTTCAGCAAACCCGCCTCAAGATACGCGGGCATCATTCGGCTCTCGACATCGTCACGCGAGAAACCAAAAGTCATTTGCGTCAAGTCGTTAGTACCAAAACTAAAAAAATCAGCATGGTCAGCCAACTCATCTGCGCGCAAAGCCGCACGCGGCGTCTCGATCATCGTGCCGATCGTAACTTTTGGCCGAGTGATCTTCTTAACGCGCGAGCGTCGTTTACCAAGCCCAGCGCTCTTTTCTTTCAGTCGCGTCGAGTGCTCAACCAACACACCCTCGACCCACCCTCGCGCGAGGGCCAACTCTTCGCGAGTCACCGTCAACGGAATCATGACTTCAACAATCGGTTCATAACCTTCGTCAGCAACTTGATCGGCAGCCTGCATCAACGCACGCACCTGCATCGCATAAAGACCAGGCTTAATCACGCCAAGTCGCACTCCGCGAGTTCCGAGCATTGGATTAACCTCCGCCCAATCGTGCGCCGCGCGCAACAACTTGCGTTCTTGCTCGTCAAGACCAGTAGTCGCCGCCTTAATTTCAAGTTCGTCGACATTCGGCAAAAACTCGTGCAGCGGTGGGTCTAACAATCGCACGGTCACGGGCAGACCAGACATCGCACGCAACAACGAAGCAAAGTCTTCTTTTTGCACACTACGCAGCTCTTCGAGCGCCGCGGTTTCTTCGGCAGGTGTATTCGCCAAAATCATTCGACGCACAACCGGCAAACGATCTGGCGCCAAGAACATGTGCTCAGTGCGGCACAACCCAATGCCCTCTGCGCCATATTCGCGCGCCTTCAACGCATCTTCGGCAGTGTCGGCATTCGCGCGCACCGCAAGTTTGCCCTTGCGAATTTCGTCGGCCCATTTCAAAATCGTCTGAAACTCTTTCGTCGGCTCAGCGGCAGTCAACTGCATTGCGCCCAACATAACTTCACCTGTCGTGCCGTCAAGCGAAATTACATCGCCTTCGCGCACCACAACATCGCCGGCGCGAAACATCTTGCCGTCAATCTGCACAGCATCGGCACCAACCACGGCAGGTGTTCCCCAACCGCGCGCAACAACTGCAGCGTGACTCACGAGTCCACCGCGTGAAGTCAAAATACCTTTTGCCACCATCATGCCGTGCACATCTTCTGGGCTCGTCTCGCTGCGCACCAAAATAACCGCCTCACCATTTTTGGCAGCGGCCTCGGCCTCATCGGCAGTGAAATAAACTTTGCCCACCGCGGCTCCAGGCGATGCAGCCAAACCTTTGG
>CAMBDT010000107.1 GCA_945865395.1 Acidimicrobium ferrooxidans DSM 10331
TTACGCGTTAATTACGATCTTTTTAACGATCGAATGGTGGACGAATATTTGAGTGGTCGACTTGGCACCAAGACTCCGAAACTTATTGCGAATCTTTAAGAATTCTTGAGTAGCGTGCAGGCATGTCAAATTCAAAGCCAAAAGTTGAAATTCCAGATACTCCTGCGCCAGCAGATTTAGTTATCGAAGACATCACCGTGGGTGATGGTCAAGAAGCAGTCAGCGGCAAGAATGTTTCGGTGCACTATGTCGGTGTTGCCTGGAGCACCGCCAAGCAGTTCGACTCTTCGTGGGATCGCAACGAGCCGTTTGATTTTGGTCTTGGCGCGAGTCAAGTTATTTCAGGTTGGGACAAAGGTGTGGCCGGCATGAAAGTCGGTGGCCGTCGCAAACTAACGATCCCGCCAGACATGGGTTACGGCAGTCGTGGCGCCGGTGGCGTGATCAAAGGCAACGAGACGCTGGTGTTCGTCGTCGACCTGTTGAACGTTTTCTAATCAGCTGAGACTTGTTTTTTGCGATAGTGGTTGCGACACAGCAACTCGTATCGCACAACATCACCGAATAACGGTGCGATCGTATTTTTGTCGGTATCGCCGACCATTACGGTTTCACCTTCGAGCACGACTTTGTCGTTGACCAAGCGAGCATTGTTCGTCGCCCGCGCGCCGCACCAACATCGCGCTTCAACTTGCATCTCAATTCGCTGATCGGCAATTTCGAGCAACCGACGCGTGCCGTCAAACAGCAGCCCTTTGAAGTCGGTGATTAAGCCGAACGCATAGACATCGACATGCAGTTCGTCGACAATTAGCGCGAGTTGGTCACACTGCTCGGTCGTGCAAAACTGCGCTTCGTCGCAGACAATAAATTGCAACGGCATTCTTGAGAGCGCCAATTCATAAAGATTTAGTTCTGGCGCCATTTCAATTGCGGGTGTCGACACACCCAAGCGACTCGTTACCTGACCGCCATCGCGATCGAGTTTTGTCAGCAATAAACCTGCCAAACCACGACTCGTTAAGTTGTGATTGATTTGCAGAGCGAGCGTACTTTTGCCCGAACCCATCGTGCCGTAGTTGAACCGCAGTGTTGCCATCTCAGAGCGAAACGCTACCTTGCTTTGCGTGTTATCAAAAAAGCGCGTCGACGAATTAAGGTAAATGTGTAATGACGCCGCTCGAGCTCGCAAAATATATCGATCACACTTTGCTCGCTCCAGAAGCGACCGCGCGAGACATTGTCAAACTCTGCCAAGAGGCCAACGAACTGAAAGTTGCCGCGGTATGCATCTCGCCCTCGCTGCTGCCGATACCAAGCGGATTACTATCGGGCGAAATCGCACTCGCATGTGTAACAGGCTTTCCATCTGGTGCACACGCTGGCGCCACGAAAGCATTTGAGGCTGCAACAGCTGTCAAAAACGGCGCAACCGAAATTGACATGGTCGTGAACTCGGGTTTCGTATTTGACTCGATGTGGCTAGAACTTGGCGACGAAATCGCAGCAGTGCGCAAAGTCATCGCTAATTCGGCGAAGTTAAAAGTGATAATCGAGTCGGCGGCGCTTACAGATGAGCAAATTGTGATGACTTGTCGAGTCGCCGTGGCTAACGGCGCCGATTTTGTAAAGACATCAACGGGCTTTCATAAGTCTGGCGGCGCAAGCGTGCACGCCGTGCAGTTGATGCGCGCAACTGTCGGCAATTTAATCGGCGTCAAGGCAAGTGGTGGCATTCGCACGCGCGAATTGGCACTTGAAATGATTAAAGCAGGTGCCTCACGGCTTGGCACATCAGCAACTCGCGCAATCTTGGCTGGTTAGTTCAGAAAACCACTCATCGGCAACGATGGTCGTTGCAGCCAGTTGTCGCTCGGATAGTTCGCAGTTCCGTCGATTGCATGAATCGTGTAGGCGTGACGCGGCTTGTCACTCGTGTTCGGTCCTGATCGATGGGGCAGCGTGCCGTTCAGCAAAATCAGCGTGCCCCGTGTTGCTTCAAGTGGCACCAGACCCTCGGTCGGATACGGCGTCGGATCAAAAATTTCGTTGAATGTCGACTTACGATCGGGCGTCAGGCGATTGCGAGTCTTGACAGGTATGCGATGCCCGCCAGGTAGCGCCCACATGCAACCGTTCTGTGTTGTTGCGTCGTCAATTGCGAACCAAAAACCGATCACCGATTGTGGTTCGGTCCATAAATATGTGTGGTCGACATGACTGGTGACTTCGCCACCGATGCGCGGTTGCTTGAAGATATACATCGATTGCAAAAGCTGCGCGCGTTGCAGTCCGACAGATTTGGCAACGGCAGCCAAGCGACTTGAGTGACTGAAGTCTTTGAACACCGGATCAAGGTCGTGCATCGCGTGGCCAAGTTTGTTGAGACACAAATGCGCATCTTGACGCAATTCGCCGTGTTCATCGAATGCATCTTTTTCGAAAAAGCAGCGAATCTTGTCGCCGCTTGTCAAGAAATAATCGTCAGAAGCATGCACGGCCGTGCCATCAGCTGTGAACACGGTTGCTTCTTGCGGTGACGGACAATGTTTTTTGGCCAAAATCATGGCTTGCTCGCGAAGTTTTAGGCATGCATCGTCGTCGACAAAATTCGGCAAAACAAGATATCCATTTAGTTTAAAAAATTCGATTTGTGCCGTGGTTAAGCCGTCTTGAGTGATCATCGCGATTAGTCAGCCTTAGGGTTGACGAAAACCGACTCTTCCGGAAACGCGACAGGCAACATCTCACTGAGTTTTCGCGGCACACCGTTGACCTCGAGCAACATGTTTGCGCCACCGTGCTCCCATAACAACTGTCGGCAGCGACCACACGGAGTCACGGCTTCGTCGTTGCCGACCGTGCAAATTGCAACAAGTCGCCCACCGCCCGAGCGCGCTAATTCGCTGACGACGCCACACTCGGCACAAAGCGTCATGCCATACGAAGCGTTTTCAACATTGCAACCAGTGATGATGCGACCGTCATCGACTAGTGCGGCTGCGCCAACTCTGAATTTCGAATATGGTGCATAAGCATTTTTCGCCACGGCAAGCGCCGCATTTCTTAGCAGTGTCCAGTCGATCGATTTAGTCATGATGTAGGCAACAGTAGTGCCGAAAACCGGACTAGTTATTAGTGACGCTTGCCAGCACTTGTTTGCCGAGTGCTTTAACTTTGCTGACAGCCGAGCGGTGATCAATGGTTTGACATTTACGATCGCGCACCACGATGCTGCCATCAACAACAACATGCAACACATCAGCCCGAGTGACGCACGTTGCAATCGTCGTATGCGGATCAAAATTCGGCGTCAGCGAAGGTGAGTCTGCGTCAAGCACGAGCAGATCGGCGCGCTTGCCAACTTCAAGCGAGCCAATCAAGTGGTCAAGTTGCAACGCGCGTGCACCATTGATTGTTGCCATACGCACAAGATCGACAGCAGGCAACACCGCGGGGTTCTTGGCAAAAGTTTTTTGCATGTATCCCGCAAGACGAATAGCAATCCATAAGTCGATGTCGTTGCCCGACGCAGGGCCGTCGGTGCCGAGCGCAACATTCACGCCAGCGCGTTGCAAATCTAAAATTCGAGCGACGCCACTTGCGAGTTTGAAGTTTGAAGCAGGACAATGAACTACTGTTGCCGAATTTTGTGCGATCAACTTAATGTCGTCGTCGCTGAGATGCACACCGTGGGCGAGCACACTGCGGCGCAACAAATTTGTGTCATCGAGTACTTGAATTGGCGTGCGACCACCATGACGCTTGGCCACGAGTTGCATCTCGCCAACTGTTTCGGCCGCATGCACATGAATTCGTGCTTCATATTTTGCAGCGAGGTCGGCAAGTGTGCGAAGTTGTTCTTCACTCAACAAATAT
>CAMBDT010000108.1 GCA_945865395.1 Acidimicrobium ferrooxidans DSM 10331
CACGCCCAGCGACTTGATGCCAGATTGCGCGATATCACCGTTGAGCGAGACGCCAATCGAGCGCAAATCAACAGTATTTCTAAAGATGTGGCCACTGCACGGCGGGCGAAAGATGATGCTCGTGCCGAGAAATTGATGCAAAGCAGCCGCGAACTTGGCGAGTCTGAAAAAGTTTTGGCAAGCGAGTTTGATCAAGTTAGTTTTGCGTTGCGTGAAGTGTTGTTGCTTGTGCCGAATATTCCACACGCGCAAGTGAGTGACGGCAACAACGACAAAGACAACAAAATTGTCAAAGGCCCGTTGCAGATGCCGGCGAAATTCGCCGACCATCAACGCGTGCCTCACTGGGAAACGGGCTCGGCGCTCGGCATTCTCGATAATGAGCGCGCCACAAAAATTAGTGGCTCGATGTTCACGATGCAGCGTGGACTCGGGGCAACGCTGGCTCGGGCATTATGTCAACTTGCGCTCGACCGCAATGCTGATGCGTTCGAAGAAGTTCGTCCGCCAAGTTTGGTTTTGACCAGCACGCTCACGGCGACGGGTCAGTTACCGAAATTTGCCGACGATGCGTTCTCGATTGAACGTGACGACTTGTGGTGCATACCGACTGCAGAAGTGCCACTCACGAGTTTGCATGCCGGAGAAACATTAAAAGCCGAAGAATTGCCGTTGCGTTACATGGCGCACACCTCATGTTTTCGTCGTGAAGCCGGCTCGGCGGGGCGTGACACGCGGGGCATGTTGCGCACGCATGAGTTTGACAAAGTCGAAATTCTTGCGGTCACCACACCGCAACAAGCACCCGAGATGCTCGTCGAACTCACGAATCGAGTTGAAGCGACGATTGCTGCGCTCGGTTTGCCCTATCGCGTGCTTGAAATTTGCACGGGCGACCTTGGTCAGTCGCATCACCGCAGTTTTGATGTCGAGGTTTATGCGCCCGGTTGCGATCAGTGGCTCGAAGTAAGTTCAATTAGTTGGTTCAGCGACTATCAGGCGCGTCGTGCCGACATTCGGTTCAAGCAGTCTGGCGCCAAGGGCAGCGAAATTGCACACACACTCAATGCATCGGCGCTCGCAGTGCCTCGTGTGTGGGCGGCGATTCTTGAAAACTTCCGTCAGGCCGATGGCTCAGTTGCAATACCCGAAGTTTTGCAGCCGTATATGCGGGGCGCAAAAGTAATTTCAACTAATTCTCAAGCCAAGCCATGAGTTTGCGCGATCGTCGCGTGCAATATGAGACTGCGGGTTTAGATCGCACCGATTTAGATTTAGACCCGATTGTGCAATGGCATGCATGGTATGACCAGGCAGCAAGTGCTGGTGTCGCTGAACCAAATGCAATGTCGGTTGCGACAGTTGATCAACACTCAGCCCCAGACTCGCGGGTTGTTTTGGCACGAGCGGTTGACGCCAGAGGTTTTGTGTTCTACACGAACTACGACTCGGCAAAAAGCCAGCAACTTTTGATTAACCCAGTGGCGAGTGCAGTGTTTGCGTGGCTTGATTTACATCGGCAAGTGCGGGTGCGCGGCACGGTGCATCGAATTTCAGATCGCGAAAGCGACGAATATTTTGCATCGCGGCCGCGTGAGTCACAGATCGGTGCGTGGGCATCACCGCAGTCGCAACCGATAGCCGATCGAACGGTGATTGAAGCGCGAGTCGCTGCGATTCGCACCAAGTTCGAAAATCAAGATGTGCCTCGGCCAGCCAATTGGGGTGGCTGGTGTTTGGCGCCAAACTCAATTGAGTTTTGGCAGGGTCGCCCAAGTCGATTGCACGATCGATTTGTTTACGATCTTGACACGACTACGAAAAAATGGAAGATTCAGCGCCTCGCGCCTTAGAAAGTTATTTCGCGATCGGCCAATTTTTGGCGGTTGTCACGAGTGCTTCGATCAGCGATTCAGTGTGTGGTGTTAGACCGTCACCTTGCCAGTCTTTCCAAAATCGACCGACACCACGCACGCGTGGTGGAAGTTCAACTTGAACACCACCCAGGCGAGGCAAATTGACGGGGTTGTCGTCATGCAGACCTCGCAAGTCAACCGGAATTGTCTCGAGGTCATCGCAAATTTCGTAGTCAGGTAGCGCTTGTTTGAGATGCGTCGACAAATGACTTGCGAGATGACGGTTTCTGCCGCCGAGCAGTAACGAAGTGAAGAAGCCATCGCGACCAAAGCCATGCACCGTAATCACGACATCGACATGGTCGATAAATGTTTTGAGCGAGCTTGAGAAGTTTGGCGAAACTTCGTGAGATGGCACATGCCATTTGAGGCCACGCGGCTGGTGCACACCGTAATATGACGCCCCTGATTGTTGGGCGGCACTTTGCGCGATGACATCAGTCAAGTGCTCAAGACCGCCACCGTGATAAGCCATGAAGCCGAACTTGTTGCGCAGTTCGACAACTTCTTGCACCTCGGGGTGGGCGAGCAACTTGGCGAACATCATGATTGTGCGTCAACCTTACGACGACTCAAGACGATTGCAGTAGCAACAATTATTGACAACACGATCGCCAAACGAAAAGCACCTTGCTGTTGCAAAAACGACGCAACTCTTGTTTGCCAGCGCTCGATGCGGGCAACAAACTTTGTAGATCGTGTTTCGCTGATCGCCGCCCACCAATAAAATATCAAGTAGACGCCTGTCAGAGTTACAAAGAATGCGCCGAGCCGCTGAATTATATTTAGACGACTTTTAATGACTGTTACCAAACCAGTTTTGGCAAAAGCCAAACTCACGGTTAGCGCCGTGACCAACATCGCCATGCCTAGACCGTAAAGCAAAATACTGAACACGCCTGAAACAAAACCGTTCAGGGCGATCGAGCCAAATACTGCGGTGGTCAAAAAGCCGATCGTGCAGCCAATTGAGGCCACTGCATAAGCCAAGCCGTAAATAATTGTCGCACGAAAAGTTTTTGACTGCACACCATTCATTTGGGGTGAAGCGAATTTTGGTGTCCAACCTGTCAGCATGCGAGCACCGCCGACGAGCAAAACAACACCGATTGCCAGCGAGGCATATTTCGCGTTCAGTTCTATCCATTGTGTGAACAATCGAGAAATTACGCCGATGACGAAGAATATTGCAAGAAAGCCAATTGAGATTCCTGAACTGACGATTAGTGCGCGCCGCAATCGTTCGGCGGTCGACAAGTTTGGTTCTTCACGGGTGCCCAGAAAGAAAATCAAATATGTCGGCAACAACACAAAACCACATGGGTTGACAGCCGCCAGCACCCCCAGTACGAATGAGTAGGCAAAGTTGCCTTCAATAGCCAAGATCACTTCAACAACTCTTTCACGAGTTCGTCGAGTTCGCTCGCACTAATTTCGCCCGCTTTTTGGCCGGTAATCGTGCCTTGGGCATTCACAGCCAAGGTCACTGGTGCGGTGGCGACGCCCAACTCAGAGATGAATAGTCCGTTTGTGTCGAACAGCAGTTCAAACTTGACGCCGTATTGTGCGGCGAACTTGGTGGCGATACTCGCCGAGTCTTTGATATTGACGCCGACAAATCGCACCTGACCAAGATATTGCGTTGCGGCACTAGCAAGCACCGGCAATTCGCGACGGCACGGCTCGCAAGTTGAATACCAGATATTAATAATCAGCGGTGTGCCGAGCAGACTTTGAGTTGTGATTTGTTCGCCAGTGCTGTTTGCGATCTCAATATTCGGCAGTTGGGCACCGATCAGGCGACTATTTGTTGCAATGGCGTCGCTAGTTAGAGCGACTGAATTCGACAATTCATAACTTGGCGTCTCGGTGTCGCTGACCACGCGGGCAACGATGAATCCTAAAAAAACTACTGCGAAAAT
>CAMBDT010000109.1 GCA_945865395.1 Acidimicrobium ferrooxidans DSM 10331
AGATCTCTAGTCGAACACATGCGAGATCAGGCGCCAGTGTCTCTCGGTCTCACCGAAACACAATTGCGTGGCATGCTCGGCATGTTCGGTCTCTCTGGCGACAAGGTCTATCAAGAGTCGGCGACGCTCTCGGGTGGCGAGAAAACAAAGCTCGCCTTGGCGATGATGATGGTCGGAAAAAATAATTTGTTGCTGCTCGACGAGCCGACAAACAACCTTGACCCGTCGAGTCGTCAGTCAGTCGCTGATGCGCTTTCAAACTGGGAGGGTGCGATCGTGCTTGTTAGCCACGACGCCGAGTTTGTCGAGCAACTCGCACCGACAAAGGTGTTGCTAATGCCAGACGGTCAGGAAGATTACTTCAACGAGTCGTGGCTCGAACTTGTGACGCTCGCTTAAAAATTATTTCAGTGCGCGCATATAAACAATGATGCTGGCGATCTCGTCGTCGGTCAATTTGTTTGAAGGCATGATCCCTGAAGCACCGCGACGCTTCATCGCACCCGGTTCTTTGATTGACGTATATAGGTAGTCATCATCGGCAGTCACAACCGTGCCGTCGCTGAGCGTCACCTGAGAATCAGCCAAGCCAATCCACTTTGGGCCGACATTGCCGTTTCCATCTGCACCGTGGCAACTCGCGCAACCTGCATTTATTGAAATTTCTCGACCTGCCGCAGCCTCGGGCGAAAGGTCTACTGGCGCACTCGACGAACTTGACGAGCAAGCGCCGAGGGTCAGCAACATCGCGACCGCCATGAGGCTTGAAAATTTAAACGAAAGTTTAGATGACATGTTTAAAGATTACCTTTCGTGACAAGTAGAGTTCGCCTTCGTGGTAAATAAATAATGGTGACAAATCTTCCACAACACCCGTCGTCGGGCAACGAGTCCGACGGCTATTGGATGCACTATCACGACCAAGATAGCGAGAAACTTGCCGAGGCTGTTGTCGAATATGCACTTGATCGCATTCGGCTCGACCCACCGCCGCTTGATGGCCCGAAAACTCTTAGCCAACTGCAGGCGCTCGTCGGCAACACGATCACCCCCGAAGGTCTCGGTGGTCTGAAGGCACTAGAAATTTTCACGAAGCATCTTTCGCATGCATGCATCAGTGTCGACCATCCGTCGTTCTTGTCGTTCGTGCCAGGCGCGCCAACAGAAAGCGCCGTGCTGTTTGATCTCGTGCTCAGCGCTTCAAACATTTATGCAGGTTCGTGGCTCGAAAGTTCTGGTGCTGTCTACGCCGAGAACCAAGCGTTGCAGTGGGTCGCAAGTTTGGCGAACTTTCCTGTTACTAGTGCAGGCGTTTTTGTTAGCGGTGGCACCGCCGGCAATCTCTCGGCGTTGATCGCCGCGCGTTGGCGTTGGCGACAAAACGGCAAAGGTGCATACGACCGCGTTCGACCAATTCTTGTTACATCCTCTGGCGCACACTCATCTGTTGGCCTCGCTGCAAATGCAATGGATGCAGACATCGTCAAAGTTAAAGCCGACGCACAAGGTCGCATGTCGGGTGTCAACTTGCGTGCAGCAATTGCCGACTTAGACCCGAAAGATCGCAATCGCGTTTGTGCGATCGTCGCAACTTCGGGCACAACAAACCTCGGCGTTATCGATGACCTCGTGGCAGCAGGTGAGCAAGCACGCGAACTCGGCACTTGGTTTCATGTCGACGGCGCATATGGGGCCGCGGCACTTTGTGCGCCGAGCGTGAAGCACTTGTTCGTCGGCATTGAAATGGCCGACAGTTTCATTGTTGATCCGCATAAATGGTTGTTTGGTCCATTTGATTGTTGTGCGTTGATTTATCGCGACCCCGACACGGCCCGACGCGCGCACACACAGCGTGCTGAATATTTAGAAGTGTTGCAACAGCAAGATCTGGGTGATGCTCTGGCGAACCCCTCAGATATGGCGCATCATCTTTCGCGACGCGCGCGTGGCTTGCCGTTCTGGTTCAGTGTGGCGACTCACGGCACCGAGGCTTACGAAGAAGCAATGGAAATCACATTGCAGGTCACTCGCGAAGCAACACAGTTGATAAAGAACTCGGCCTATCTCGAGTTGTTGCTTGAGCCAGAACTCTCGATAATAATTTTCAAGCGCAACGGCTGGACGCCCGAGCAATACCAATCGTGGAGCGACAAAATGCTCAACGAGGGTCGCGCTTTCGTTGTGCCGACGACTCTGAATGGCGAAACAATCTTGCGGTTTTGCATAATTAATCCGCGAACCACAATCGAAGAGGTTGCCGAGATTATTAACTCACTAGAGTAGGTCTGTGCTCAAGTCGGTTCGATCGGTTGTACAACTTCGTAAGTTCGAATTCAACGGCGACAAACGCAGACTCGCCGCGTGTGGCGATCTCAAAGATTTGCGCCTTCTTGCCAAGCGCAACCTGCCAGGTGGCGTCTTCGACTATTTCGACGGTGCTGCCGAAGACGAATGGTCGCTCGCCAACAACAGTTCTGCGTATGCGAAGTTTGGTCTGGTGCCAAAAGTTTTGCGCGATGTTTCGCAGATCGACACTGCGACGACAATCATGGGTCAGCCTGTGCCGTTTCCGATTGCGCTTTCGCCCACTGGTTTCACTCGCATCGCTCATCCGCAGGGTGAACTTGCAGTCGCCCGAGTAGCCGGCAAAAACTCGCTGCCGTTCACATTGTCGACTCTCGGCACACGCAGCATCGAAGAAGTTGCCAGCGTCGCAACCGGCCCGTTGTGGTATCAGCTTTATGTTTGGCGCGACCGTGGTTTGTCACGCGAACTCGTGCAACGCGCCAAAGCGGCAGGCTACAAAGCGATCATGGTCACGGTTGACACGGCGGTGTTCGGTCGGCGCGAGCGAGATGTGCGTCGCGGTTTCACGCTTCCGCCAAAAATTGGTCTAGAAACTTTTATCGACGGCATTCGGCATCCACGATGGACATACAAGTTCGTCACTAACGAGCCGATCACATTTTCTGCGGTTGCCGGTCGGTCTGACGTTGACGGTTCAAAAGCCATCAACTTGTCTGATTATGTGAACTCGCAATTTGACCCGACGCTTAGTTGGACCGACCTCGACTGGATTCGCCAAGAGTCCGGGTTACCGATAATGCTCAAGGGCATTCAGTGTGTTGAAGATGCCAAGCAGGCGGCTTCGCTGGGCGTTGATGCAATCGCATTGTCAAACCACGGTGGTCGTCAACTCGACGGTTCGCCAGCGCCGATCGAACTTTTGCCGAGTGTTATCGACGCTGTCGACAACACAATTGAGGTACTAGTCGATGGTGGCGTTCGTCGTGGATCAGATGTCGTCAAAGCGTGTGCACTCGGCGCACGGGCGGTGATGTTTGGTCGTCCCTATTTATATGGTCTCGGGGCGGCGGGCGAGTTGGGCGTGCAGTGGGCTCTTGATCACATCACAAACGGTGTGTCACGCACGATGGCGTTAATTGGCGAAACTTCGATCACAAAACTTTCAAGCGACATAATTATCAAGCGCTAGTTGCGCTGAGGTTTCGCGCTAGTTATTTTTTGGCAACTGGTGCTTTTTTGACGACAGTCTTCTTGCGAGCGCCATAGCGCTTGTTGAAGCGATCAACACGACCAGCCGAGTCGATGATCTTCATCTGACCCGTGAAGAACGGGTGGCTGGCATTTGAAATTTCAAGTTGCACAAGCGGGTATGTGTTGCCGTCTTCCCAGACAACCGTTTTTGCAGGGTCGGGCTTCAGCGTCGAACGAGTTAGAAAGCGATAGTCGGCCGAGCTATCTTCAAATACGACGAACTGGTAGTCGGGGTGAATCTCAGGTTTCATGGCTTCAAAGTGTAGCGGGGTAAA
>CAMBDT010000110.1 GCA_945865395.1 Acidimicrobium ferrooxidans DSM 10331
GCAAGCAACGCAATCATCTATCGATGTCTCCGAGAATGAAATAGAGCGAAGCCAAAATTGTGACGATGTCGGGCACATAGACACCGCGCAACAACCACGGAGTAATCGAAATGTTGTTGAAACTTGCTGAGCGAATTTTCACCCTGAACGGACCAAGATCGCCACGTGAAACGACGTAGTAACCCATCTCACCGAGTGGGTTTTCGGTTGAAACCCAAGCTTCGCCTTCTGGAACTTTGATAATTTTTGGAACCTTGGCCATCACGGGCCCAGCTGGAATCGAACCCAACAATTGGTCGACGATTTTTGTTGACTCACGAGTTTCTTGCAGGCGAATCCAACAACGCGCAAAACTGTCGCCATCTGGGTGAGTCCAAACTTTCCAGTCGGCTTTGTTCCACATCATCGGCAAAGACTGATCGCGACGCAAGTCCCAATCGACACCGCTGGCACGAAGATTTGCGCCCGACAAGCCGTATTGCAAAGCGACATCACGCGGAATCACACCAATGCCCCGAGTTCGCGATTGAAAGATTTCGTTGCCGAACAACAAATCTTCGATTTGATCACAGAAGTTGCGCAGTTTTTTCATGACGGCACGCGTTTCGTCAATCCATCCGGCAGGAAGATCGTCTTTCAATCCACCGATGCGATCGAAGTTCGGATGAAAGCGACCGCCTGTCGCTGATTCGATCAGATTCAAAACATATTCACGATCGCGAAACGCGAGGAACACCGGCGTGATCGCCCCGAGTTGCACGCCGAGATCGCCCAAGAAGAGCGACACATTGGCGATGCGCGAGAGTTCAAACAAAATCGTGCGGATGTATTGCGCACGAGTTGGCGCTTCAATGCCCATCAGTTTTTCAGCCGCCAAAATGAACGGCACTTCGTTGGCGAAACTTCCGAGCCAGTCGATGCGGTTGACGAGTGTCGTTACTTGCGGAAACGTGCGAACTTCGGCGAGTTTTTCGTAGCCGCGATGCATGTAGCCACATGCTGGTTCGGCCCAGACAACTTGCTCACCGTCGAGACGGGCGATGATTCGCAGCGTGCCGTGGGTTGCAGGATGTTGCGGACCAATGTTTAGCGTCATGCCCTCGGTTTCAAGTTCGAGATTCAGTCGCGCATCGGCGGCTTGCGACGCGATGTATGAAAGTTGTTGACGGTCGCCGAGCATTGTCATGATGATTCACCATCACTTGCGTCGCCGGCATCATCGCCACCGGGCAGCGGTTCAACATCGACGATGCCAGGCCATGGTTTGACCATTCGCGCGAGTAACGGAAAGTCTTTGCGCAACGGATGACCTTCAAAGTCGACTGGCAAATACATGTTTCGTAAATCTGAGTGTCCGGCGAAATCAATGCCGAACATTTCATGCGCTTCACGCTCGTGCCAGTTCGCACCCGCGTAAACCGTGATCAACGAGTCGATAACAGGCGCAGAGTCGGCAACATCTACTTTGACATTGATACCGATGTGCGAAGTTGAGTTGACGATTCTCACGAAAACTTGAATTCGTGTCTCACCCCCTGCATACCCAGGGCGAATAGTTGTGTCGCGCTCGGGTACAGGTTCGGTTGGGTCATCTTCGCCACGTCCGTATGGCGAAGGCATCCAATCAATTGCCGACAAGAAACAAAAATAATCAAACGAATGAACATCTCGAAGCTTTTTCAAACTTGACTGCCACGCATCAGTGCGAACACGAAGCCAGATATCGTCGCCCGGCTTCAAATGCGAATCAACGACCGCGTCGCCCAGCGAAATCTTGATCGCCGCCAACAACTCTTCACGCGCAGTATCAACAACTGGTGTTGCGGTTTCGCTAGTTGACGACAACTGTTTGACCTTTGCGCTCGGCAAGTTCAGCACCATCTGAAATTGCATCCATTGATTTTGTTCCTTCGCCACGCCAACGAGCGCCCATATCTTCGTTCTTGATGCGTTGTTGCAACAGCACAATGCCTTCGAGCAATGCTTCAGGTCGTGGCGGACAGCCCGGCACATAAACGTCGACCGGAATAATTTGATCAACGCCTTTTGTCACCGAATAACTATCCCAATATGGGCCACCACAGTTCGCGCAACTGCCCATGCTGATCACATATTTTGGTTCAGGCATTTGTTCGTAGAGGCGACGAATTACGGGCGCCATCTTGTCGGTGACGGTGCCCGAGATTACGACGAGGTCTGCTTGTCGCGGACTGGCTGGCAGCGGAATGACGCCGAGACGCATCACGTCGTAGCGTGGCGAACCAAATGCTGCACCCATTTCGATTGCGCAACAAGCCAAACCCCATTGATAAACCCAAAGTGAATATGAACGACCCAAATTGAAAAGCGACGTGAGTGGCCTCGGCAAACGACCGCGATCAACTAAACCCATCGCAACACACCTTTGCGCCAGGCATAAATCAGACCGAGCAACAAAATGAAAACGAACGCACCCATTTCAACCAGGCCGAACACGCCGTATCGCTCAAGTTGGGTCGCCCACGGAAAAATAAAAACTGCTTCGACGTCGAACACAACGAACAACAGGGCAAAAATGTAATAACGAACTTGACTCTGCGACCAGCCGTGACCGACTGGGTCGACACCACTTTCGTAAGTCAGCATCTTTTCGCGGTTCGGACGATTTGGGCGCACGATGGATGCGACCCACAGCAATAATCCTGCGATCGCCACGGCCGCCACGCCAAACCAAACGACAGTTAAATAAGACCGAAGAAAGGTAGACATACCCCTGTAAAACTAGTCTGCGAAAGCGTTATCGGTTTAACCAAGAACCACTTTGGGCGATTGTGAAAGTTTTCGTAGGGGTTCGTTTTATTTGGCTACTGACTCCAAAAACCAATCCACAAGGCGTGCCGCAGCAGGGGCGCTTTGCTTGACTTCTTCGCGAGTTTGGGCGATCAATTCGCTGGCTTTCAATCCGACTTTTGCTAGCTCTTCCGCACCCGACTCGCTCGCCCATCGTGTGACGATTTGCTCAGTTACTTCAGGATGAAATTGCGTCGCGAACGAACGACCCGCGCGAATCGCTTGAGGCCCGGCCGGGCTCGTGGCGATGACTTCAAGCGACTTCGGCACAGTGAAAGTGTCGTAATGCCACTGCAACCATTTGCCAGCGATTGCTTCGTTCGGTGACTCGGCGGTGACCTTGTGCCAACCCACTTCATGTTGTTGTGCTCGTTGTGCTGAACCACCAAATGCAGTTGCCATAATTTGTGCGCCAAAACAAATGCCAAACAACGGAATGCCACGGCGATGCGTTTCTAAAATTAATTCGCACTCTGCGTGCACGCTCTTGGCCACATTTGGCCAATAGGCAGACCACCAACTGCCAAGCAGAACAACCAAATCAGCGCCATCAAGGGATGGCCACAAGTCTGGGTTCTCGCGCTCGCAATGTTCAAACTTGCTGCCGTGTTCTTTGAATCTTTCGCCGACAAAGCCGTGCTCGGCGAAACGCTGACCAATAAAACCCGGATCAGCATCGTCGGCGTTGGCTACTAACAGTGCCCGCATCAGCAGCAGAAGCTAGTCACCGAAAACAACACCAATTGGGGAGAAAGCCTCGACAATTAAGCCTCCGCTCGCCAAATTATACGATTCAAACAACTTGAGGTCAGCAACTTTCATTTTTAAATCTGCATGTCTAAAGAGTTCCACGAAGGACTCGTCCTGATCGGGGATCCGTAAGTAAAACATTAATTCACGGTCGTCGCTAGAGAAGTCAGGCGAATAA
>CAMBDT010000111.1 GCA_945865395.1 Acidimicrobium ferrooxidans DSM 10331
TCAGACACGATCAACAGCACTTTTGATCGACTGTTCACAGATGTGTTTCGCGATGTTGACGCATACGTTCGATCAACTGACTCGGTTGACACTGGCTTCGGCGAGCAACGCGCACCATCGGCAGTTTCGGCACTCGACACAATTCTCAAGGTAAAAGGTGTGAGCGCCGCAGTTGGCGACATGCAAAGTTACGCCAGAGTCATTGACAAAGACGGAAAGCCGCTCGGCGAAGATCAAGGGCCACCAACTTTTGGCGGCATTGCCTCAGAAAGTAGCGCAGGTTTATGGAGTGTTGAAGACGGTCGCTTGGCAGTCGGACCAAAAGAAATGATGCTTGACCGCGAAACAGCAGAAAAAGGCAAATACGAAATCGGCGACACGGTGCGAGTCAACGCGCTTTCAGGCACTCGCGAGTTCACGCTCGTCGGCATTGCCAACTACGGCGATGTTTCTTCGCCAGGCGGCGCGACATTTGCACTCTTCGATCAACCTACGGCTTCAGAGTTTTTGCTCAAGCCTGGTTTTGTCGACGCGTTTTTGATTCAAGGAGACGGCACACTCAGCGACGAAGAATTGGCAAAGGCAATCAACGCAGCATTGCCGACTGATGCAAAACTAGAAACGCTTACCGGCGCAGAAATAACAGAAGAAACCACTAGTCAAATTAAAACAGTTTTGGGATTCTTCACCGCGTTTTTGACTGCGTTTTCATATATTGCTCTGGGCATCGGATGTTTCGTTATTTACAATGTGTTCTCGATCACCGCCGCCCAGCGCCAACGCGAAAGCGCTTTGCTGCGCGCAATCGGCGCTAGTCGTCGTCAAGTTACAGTTTCGCTTTTAGTCGAAGCACTGATTGTTGGTGTGCTCGGTTCGATAATTGGTTTCGTTGCCGGCATCGGTCTTTCGCGAGCACTGAGTGCGCTGCTTAACGCGATTGGGCTCGAAATTCCGACATCGGGTTTAACTATTGAAACTGGCGCAATAACACGAACAGTTTTGATCGGCACAGTGATCACAATTCTTTCGGCAATTCTTCCGGCGCTTCGATCGGGTCGGGTGCCACCAGTCGCAGCGATGCGCGACACTGCACTTGACACGGTTCAAAAACTTACCCGTCGAGTAGCGATTGGTCTCGTGCTGATTGTTGCTGGTGCAATCGCACTCATCGCTTCGATAAACGGCGCCGACGTTGCAATTTTGGGTGTTGGCGTACTCGGTGTATTCGCCGGTGTTCTCGTCATCGGCCCCGCTCTTTCAAAACCAGTTGCGGTTCTGCTCGGCAAACCAGTTGCGACGTTGCGTGGCGTGACTGGTGCGATGTCGCAGCAAAATGCGGCGCGTAACCCGAAGCGCACTGCTCGCACGGCGGCGCCCGTTCTGATTGGCGTCGCACTTGTTACGGCATTTACCGCGCTCGCAGCCAGCATAAAAAGTGAAATCCGTGAATCTATCGGCAGTTCATTTCGCGGCGACTATGCACTCAGCGTCAATAGTCGTGGCTTTGGTGGCATACCGATCAGTATCACCGATCAACTCACGCAACTCGCCGAGATCGATCAAGCAACTGGCGTCGGTTTCATCGCCGCCAAAGTTGGCGATGAGTCACCGTTCGTTCTGGTGTTTAATCCAAAAACTGCTGATGGCTTATACGACCTCGAAATGGTTGAAGGCACACAAAAAGGTTTGACCAAAAATGAGATTCTTGTCGAAGCCGACAAGGCGCTCGACAAGAACCTGAGTGTGGGTTCGAGGGTGCAGGTCACTCTCGTTGACGGTCGGTCAATGCAACTAACCGTTGCCGGCACATACACCGATGCATACGGCAATTATGCGGTTAGTCGCGAACTTTTTGAAGGATCAAACACACCACTGTTCGACAGTTTCGTATACATCAAAACCGCCGAAGGTGTCAGCGACGAAAGTGCACGAACTGCGATCTCAGCGGTCAGCGAAGACCTCGGCATCGGCAAACTCGAAAGTCGCGACGAATATATCGACACACAAGCGGGGCAGGTCGATCAATTTCTGGCGCTGATTTACGGTCTGTTGTTCTTGTCGGTGATCATCGCGATCGTCGGCATCATCATCACGCTGTTGTTGTCGGTTTTCGAACGGCGTCGCGAAATCGGTTTGTTGCGCGCGGTGGGCATGACTCGCTCGCAAGTTCGCACGATGGTGCGTTGGGAGAGTGTCATCACCTCGTTATTTGGCGCCGTAACGGGTGTCGTGCTCGGCATCTTGACCGGCATCGTGATCGTCGTTTCGCTCAACGATTCGGGCTTCAGCGCATTTACATTGCCGATTGCCAACACGATCGTAATTTTGGTTGGTGCCTTTGTTGTCGGCGTGATTGCTGCTGTGTTTCCGGCGTGGCGTGCAACGCGCACCGAAATTATTTCGGCGATTGCCTCAGCCTGATTTACGCGCGCGCTCTAGCTCTGAGAGATAGATAAATTCTGCTGGGTGCACACCTGGCGGCGTATCGTGCTCAGTTACATAGCGACTTGAACTAGTGCCCGCATGACGGGTCTGACAGTCGGCGCACCAATAAAGCACCCGATTTGCTTCGCCATGATGTGTCACACGCACTTGACCATTGCACCGCTCGCAGGTTTTGCCGTGTCGACCATAAACGGCGAGCGAACGATCGTGTGGCGCATGTTGCGATTGCAACATCTCGGCCGCGATCGAAACTAGTTCGCGACACTCGTCGCGATTAAGTGAACTGATTTTCGCCCACGGGTGCAGTTCGCACGTCCATAACAATTCACAACGAAACACATTGCCGATGCCTCGCATCACTCGCTGATCTAAGAGCACCTCAGCGATCGTTGCATCGGCATCTTGATAACCAAGCATCAAATCGACGCATGGTTCTAAACCGGTGCGCGAGTCTGACAAGTCAGGGCCATGTCGACCAAGCAATGGGTGCCGACGCGGATCAAAATCGTGATGAGTTTCGACCTCCGCGGCATCGAAACATGCGGCGATGCGATCGTCTGCTTGAATAACGACTTTTGCCAAATTGCGCTTCTTTTTCTGCCAATCAGCAACTCGAAAAATTCGCCAAGTGCCGCGAATATGCAGCTTTGTTCGCAGCACTACTCCGTCATCCCAAATGATTTCGATTTCACGCCCAAATGCGCGAACTTCTTCGATCACGCTGCCTATTTTTGGGCTGAGCACGACATCTTCTGCGATCATCACCGAAGTCGTACTTTTGCCGATCAGGGCAATGCGTAATGACGCCGCTTGATGTTGGGTCGAGTTAAACAAAGCAAAAGTCACGGCAAAACACCTACAGAAGCAAGTGCGAGACGCACTAAACGATCATGTCCACCAGTCATCTCGCGTCGCATCTCGGCGCTGATCGCCTGCGCCGGCGTATACCAACCGAGATCAAGAGCTTGTTGCGACGGTTGGCAGTCGCCAGAAACGGGAACAACGAAAGCCAGACTTACCGCATGATGTCGCGGATCATGAAAGCCACTGATATCTGGATTAGTGAAATATTCGACGATCGTGAATGGCGCTGGCTCCGGCGGAATTTTCGGCAGAGCCATTGACCCCAAATCTTTTTCAATATGACGCAACAACGCTTCACGAATTCGTTCGTTGAGCAACACTCGACCCGAAACCACTGTGCGCGAAATTGAACCATCAGGGGCTTGACGCAAAAGCATGCCGACATGCGTGACGACGCCAAGTTC
>CAMBDT010000112.1 GCA_945865395.1 Acidimicrobium ferrooxidans DSM 10331
GCACCATTGATTGTTGCCATACGCACAAGATCGACAGCAGGCAACACCGCGGGGTTCTTGGCAAAAGTTTTTTGCATATATCCCGCAAGACGAATGGCAATCCATAAGTCGATGTCGTTGCCCGACGCAGGGCCGTCGGTGCCGAGCGCAACATTCACGCCAGCGCGTTGCAAATCTAAAATTCGAGCGACACCACTTGCGAGTTTGAAGTTTGAAGCAGGACAATGAACTACTGTTGCCGAATTTTGTGCGATCAACTTAATGTCGTCATCGCTGAGATGTACACCGTGGGCGAGCACACTGCGGCGTAACAAATTTGTGTCATTGAGTACTTGAATTGGCGTGCGACCACCATGACGCTTGGCCACGAGTTGCATCTCGCCAACTGTTTCGGCCGCATGCACATGAATTCGTGCTTCATATTTTGCAGCGAGGTCGGCAAGTGTGCGAAGTTGTTCTTCACTCAACAAATATGTGCTGTGTGGCGCAACCCAACCCGTTGTGCCGATCGCATCTCGTGGTGCTTCGAGCCATTTGGTCGCCCAGGCAAGTCGATCGTTAAATTTGAGCGGCTCTGGGCCGTCTGACTCTAAAAAATTTGGGCCAGTCTGCAGTCGCATGCCAGTTGATTTTGCGACCGCAACGGCTGCGTCAGGCAGGTAATACATGTCGAGCGATGTTGTGATGCCGCCGAGCAAAGACTCAAGTGCAGCAAGTTCGGTGCCTGCATGAACGGCGTCATAATTGAGCACTCGCACTTCGGCCGGCATCAATCGAGCGAGAAAATCTTCAAGGCTCATGTCGTCGCCAAGACCGCGAAACAATGTCATGCCCAGATGAGTGTGCGTGTTGATCAAACCCGGCATCACGATCGCGCCGCGCGCATCGATCGTTTCAGGTGCGTTGTTGGCAATTGGCGACGCAGATATCGCGCGAATTGAACCGTCGCTACCGACAACTAGCGAACCATTTTCAACAACTGTGGCCGAGTTGTCGACCGTCACGATCTGTGCATTGTTGATTGCTATTCGGTCTTGTGTATTGGTTGCCATGGCTATTGTTTTTCGGTTTCGAGATCAATTTGTTTAAGAATTTCGGCGAGCAGGCCACCCACGCGCGACGCCGAAGCTTTGCCGATAGCCAAAACTTCGTCGCCAGAAAGTTTTTCGCCCGAGATGCCCGCGGCAAGATTCGTTGCCAGCGACAATGCAAGAACTTCCATGTTCATGTGTCGCGCGGCGATTGTCTCCATGACGGTCGACATGCCGACCAGATCGGCACCCCAGACTCGGGCGGCGCGAATCTCTGCGGGCGTTTCAAAGTGCGGACCGTGAAAACCCATGTACACGCCTTCGTGCAAAGTCGGATCGACGCGTTTGGCGATTGCGCGAAGTCGTGCACTATATGCATCGGTCAAGTCAACAAAGCGACCATGCAGTGGTGCAGGTGCGTCAGCACCAGTTAACGGCGAGAATCCGGTCAAGTTGATGTGATCAGAAATCAGCGCGGTCGCACCAACACCCCAATCTTCGCGCAGACAACCTGCGGCGTTTGTTAAGACAACAGTTTTGCAACCCGAAAATGCCGCTGTGCGAACTGCGTGCACGACCGAGTTGACACCATGACCTTCGTAAAGATGTGTGCGACCAGTGAGCAACAGCACTCGCGACTTGCCGACCGTGACGCTTTTAAGAGTGCCGCCGTGACCGATTGCCGAGGGCTTGACGAAACCCAGAATCTCGGTGACCGAAATTTCGTTGGTTGCGTCGAGCACAGACGCCGCGTGTGCCCAACCCGAACCCAAGACAGCCAAGACATCGTGAGCGCCGCCAAATTTATGCATCACAACTTTTGCGGCCCGCTTCGCCAAGTCGTAAGCGTCGCTTACATACGCAGTTTCCATGAAATCAGGCTACGGCGAGTTACGAAATTTGTCTTAAGACGAAGCACCTTCTAACTCGTAGAGCACGATTGTGCTTGTCTTTGCTATCCAAAGTCCTGCACCTGCCTGACGAAAGTATTTCTCTAATTCTTTGCGATACCACGAACCCGCGCGTGCATAAATCTCGAAGTCTGTGACATCGCGATCGACATTGTGACGCAAATCATTTATTGTTGGCACTTCAAAAAACAGAACGTGCTTGGTTGCTCTGGCGAGGTTCTTAATTGCGCTTTTAGCAGCGCGGTCATCCAAATATTGCAGCACGCTTTGACAGACCACAAGATCAAACTTTTTCGACGGTGCCCACACGCTGATGTCGCGAAGTTCGTGTCCATATTTTTGGCACGCGTGTTCGCTGACATCCACCGAAAGCACTTTGGTTTTCTTGTGATTCTTGCGATACCAATCAGACCAATAGCCGACACCTGCGCCGATATCTAGAACCGAGCGCACTGGTATATCCCACCAATTACAAAACTCATTCACGCCGTTCGCCAAAGTTTCGATTTTTTGCCGCGAGTGCATCGGCTTCGTCGAATAGAAGCGTTTAAAAAACTCGGCGTCGAACTGCGATCTTGGCACCTGTGTTGTGTAGCAGGTATTTGAGTAGTCTTGCCACACGAGTTAAAAATCAAAACAGAGATGAGACAAAATGTCGGTTTATAACGCAAAGATCGCCGGGTTAACTGGCCAAAAAGATTTGCTTAGTTCATTGAATGGATCAGTGACGCTCGTGGTCAATGTGGCCTCGAAGTGTGGCTTGACGCCGCAGTACACGGCGCTTGAGGCACTGCATGAGCAATATTCGGCGCAAGGGTTTTCGGTTTTAGGTGTGCCGTGCAATCAATTCGGTGCGCAAGAACCTGGTTCGGCGAGCGAAATCGAGACATTTTGCTCATCAAATTATGGCGTGACGTTTCCGATGGCTGAAAAAATTGAAGTTAACGGCGCGGGGCGTCACGAGTTGTACAACACTTTGACAGTTGTCGCCGATTCAGAAGGTCACTCGGGCGACATTCGCTGGAACTTCGAAAAATTCTTGATCAGCCGCGACGGCAAAGTTGTGTGTCGTTTCAATCCGACAGTCGCGCCAGACGCGCCAGAAGTCGTCAGTGCGATCAAAGAACAACTAGGCAAATAATTTATGCGTACTGTCAAAGTCGCCGCATTACAAATGTCAATGTCGACAAAAGTCGACGAGAACATCGCAACAGCCGAGAGACTTGTGCGCAGCGCCGCAAAACAGGGCGCGCAGATTATTTTGATCCCAGAACTTTTTGAGGGTCATTATTTTTGCAAAGATCAAACGACTGACGACTTAAATCGCGCCATTGAAATGTCGTCGCACCCGACGGTCGCGCATTTCGCCAAAGTCGCCAAAGAATTGAGTGTTGTTTTGCCGATAAGTGTTTATGAGCGCGCTAATAATTCGTTGTTTAATTCAGTGGCGATCGTTGACGCCGACGGCAAGGTGCTCGGCACTTATCGCAAAAGTCATATTCCAGATGGTCCGGGTTATAACGAGAAGTTTTATTTCAGCCCAGGCGACACCGGCTTCAAGGTTTGGCAAACAAAATACGCCAAGATCGGTGTCGGCATTTGTTGGGATCAATGGTTTCCTGAAGCGGCGCGCGTGATGACCCTGCGCGGTGCAGAAATTTTGCTTTA
>CAMBDT010000113.1 GCA_945865395.1 Acidimicrobium ferrooxidans DSM 10331
TTGATTCGCGAGCCAAAGATCTAGTGAGCATCAGCCACCAGATTCACGAAAAGCCGGAGACCAATTTCGAAGAACATTTCGCGCATAAAATTTTGACTGATTACATTGCGGATTCAAAAGTCAACGTCACCCGTGGTGCATTTGATCTCAAGACGGCATTCGATGTGCGAGTTAGTGGTGGCGATGGACCGACTGTCGCAGTTCTTTGCGAATACGACGCGCTACCAGGCATTGGTCATGCTTGCGGACACAACATTATTGCTACCGCCGGGCTTGGTGCTGGTCTTGCCTTAAGCGCAGTTGCTGAACAGTGTGGGGCAAACCTGGTGCTGATGGGCACGCCTGCCGAAGAAGGTGGCGGTGGCAAAATTGAGATGGCTCGCAAGGGCGCATTTAGAGGCATCGACGCAGCGATGATGATTCACCCTGCTGACGCCGATCTCGCGCGGATGAACGCGATTGCGATTCAGAATCTATTCGTGAAGTTTCATGGTCTTGCAGCGCACGCGGCAGTTTCGCCACACAAAGGCAAAAATGCACTCGACGCGGCGGTGCTTGGTTATATGAATATTGCAGCCTTGCGTCAACATATTTTGCCGACTGAGCGAATTCACGGGATATTTACTAATTCCGGCGAGAAGCCGAATATCGTGCCGCGCGAAACCGAAATGGACTGGTACGTTCGTTCGCCGACTATCGAGACTTTACAACCCCTTAAACAACGCGTCGCGCAGTGTCTAGACGCAGGGGCGATGGCTGCAGGTTGCACTGTGAGTTTCGATTGGAAGAAGAACACATTTGCAGATTTGGTCGACAATGTGCCGCTGCTTGAAAGTTATATTCGCAATGCTGAGCAATTTGCTCGCAAGATGACGACTGATTTTCTGCCTGGCACAGGTGGCGGGTCAACCGACATGGGCAACATCAGCTATCTTGTGCCATCGATTCATCCGATGTTGCAAGTTGCCCCGAGCGGAGTGTCGCTGCACAGCGCTGCTTTCGCCGACCACACCAAAGGTGAAGAGGCAAGTCGGGCAATTGTGGAGGGTGCAAAAATCATGGCGATGACGGCGATCGACATGTGGCTATCGACGGCACTACAAACACGGGTCAAGGCTGCTTTTGGCGACGGCGTGGTACCTGAAGGCGTGATTTAAAGACCAAATAACGGTCTATTTGCGCCGTAATTGCAATCCCGCATCTTGGTCTTGCGGACTCGTAAGATAACGCGCCGTGACGGTGTACGTACCAGAAGCCTTCAGTGATAGCGAACAAGAGATACTTCGACGCTATTTCACGAACCTAGATGGGCCAGTCTTTGCTCTCGTAAATCTGCCCGAAGTAGTCAAGGGGGCATTGTTTGCGAGATATAGCCGTAGTGCAAAAAGTTTGCGCCGACTTTTTTTGGATGAATTTGTCAGCGATCTTGACCTCAGCGGTGACGCGTCAGTCGACGCGACAATTGGTCTCGAGCGCGCAGAAGACTTATACGAGAAGATTTTCGTCGAATATGGTGACGATAGCGTCGCACAACTTGGTGGGGTACATCTTGCGTGCGAACAGGCGTCGAATTTGCTGACCAAGATTCTTGAGCGCGGCAGGCTGATGAGTTATCTCGAACAAAGCACGCGCTACATAAATTACGACGCCCGACTTGGTGGTCGTTATCGCTTCTATCGTGACGCCGATATTTTGAACGGACCGTTCGGAACGAGATATGTCGGTGACATGGACCGCATGTTCGACGCATATTCTGCAATGGTCGAGTCTGTGACCGAACACATTCGAAAAACCGTGAAACGCGATTCAAATGTCTCAGATTTTGTTTTCAAACAGGCGACTCGCGCCAAGGGTTTAGATGCAGTACGTGGTGTTTTGCCGGCAGCATCGTTATCAAATTTGGGTATCTACGGCACGGGTCAAGGTTACGAAGCGTTGCTGTTGCGCATGCGCGGGCATCACCTGCCTGAGGCGCGACTATATGCAGACATGATGTTGACCGAGTTGCGTAAAGTTGTGCCGAGTTTCTTACGCCGTGTCGATGTAGCCGATCGTGGTGGACGCTGGACGCAATATTTGGCAGAACGCGAAAGTGACACGGTCGGGCTAGTTGATGAATATTTCGGCGCACTTGACCCGAACGAGAGCCAAGAAGTAGTGCTGACTGATTTCGACCCAGACGGCGAAGATAAATTGCTGGCCGCGATTTGTTACTCGAGTTCGCACTTGCCCGAGGCTCAGTTGCTTGAGGAAGTTCGCGAGTTGAGTCATGATCGCCGAGTTGCATTGATTCGTGCATATGTTGGCGACCGAGAGAACCGTCGCCACAAGCCTGGACGAGCGTTCGAACGAATTGATTATCGCTTCGATGTATTGGGTGATTACGGCGCATTTCGCGATTTGCAGCGCCACAGACTTCTGACCATCGAATGGCAGCGATT
Organism: Acidimicrobium ferrooxidans DSM 10331; assembly: GCA_945865395.1. Lineage (GTDB taxonomy): Bacteria > Actinomycetota > Acidimicrobiia > Acidimicrobiales > Ilumatobacteraceae > BACL27. The sequence goes on from CAMBDT010000113.1 coordinate 2,442, forward strand.
GACGCCACATCACGGTTTTGTGCGACCAGAGTTGATAGCCGACGCGGGTTTGGGTGATCAGTTTGATGAGGCGATGCAGCGCTCCAGCGCCCTATACGACGCTCTGTTGAGCGATTATCCGAACCAGGCGCCGTATGCAATATCGATGGCTTATCGCTTGCGCTATGTAATGCAATTCAACGCCCGCGAAGCCATCCATATGCTCGAATTGCGTTCGTCACCGCAAGGGCACCCGTCGTATCGTCGAGTCGCAATTGAGATGCACCGATTGATCGGCGAGCAAGCGGGCCACAAAGCAGTTGCAGAGGCGATGACGCATATCGTCAAGGATGCGCCAGAGCTTGAACGCCTCGATTCAGAACGGCGTGCCGAAGCAAGGCGTAAATAATGGGTCACGCCCCGATTTGGAGTTATGCCATCGGATATCCGATACTATGCGCGCTTCATATGAATCTAATTACAGGACAACATGGCTGACGAAGAAGAAATTGAAATCGAGGGCACCGAAGAAATTGTGCCCGATGAACTTGGACCAGATGATCTGGCTGATGTCGAGGGCGAGATCGACCCCGAAGAATTGCTAGAGGCTGAAGAAGATCTCGACGTTGACCCCGATGTCCTGGTGGTCGATCCGTTAATTACCGACGAGGGTTCGACGATTGCACCGACCGATGCTGCCAAATCTAAGTCGGCCGACGACGATGATGACGAAGATGACTTACGCACCGAAGACGATGTTGAGGCTGATCTGTCGTCGATATTGCAAGAAAAACTTGCATCGCCTCAAGAGACGGCACCTGAAGAAGAGGAAGAAGTTGTCGGCGATGATCGCACTGACGGTGTTGAGCGACTTCAGCCGCGTCGACCAGACGAGACGCAATGTAAACATTGTTTCTTGTTGGTTCGACAAAATGCACCTGGTTGCCCAGTAGAAGACGACGCTTGTCCATTATTTAGAACTGCGTAAATAACGTCGTGCAGGTTTTTACTCGCAGAGCATCTGAGAGTGATTGCGAAGTTTTAGCGTTGCTTGAAAGCGAGGCTCGCGCGAGTCTCGATCAGTTTCGGGGCGGCTCGCGACTCGCTGATGAAATCAGTTTGATCGGCGTGA
>CAMBDT010000114.1 GCA_945865395.1 Acidimicrobium ferrooxidans DSM 10331
GCGACGAGTGCATCGTTATTGCTGTTGCGTGTTGCGGCAACAGTTGTGCGAATGCCGCCTGCCGAATATGGCTTGCCCGACATGCGAGCCTCGAACTCTTCGGCGCGATCGCCACCGAAAACTAAATGTGTGTGACTGTCAACGAAACCAGGAATGACTGCCCGACCGTTGACATCGATCGCGGTTAATTTGAATTCTCGCGGCAAGTTGGCAGATTCGCCGACGAACGCAATTTTGTTGTCGTCACCGACAACCAGTGCGGCGTTTTCGATTATGCCGAGTTTGCCGCGTTCAAGAGTTGTGTCGTTTGTGACGAGCGAAGAGATGCCAGTCAGAACAAGCACTACGAACCAAACTTCGCGACAAGATCCTTAACTCTGATGACGAAGTCATGGTGGTGAAATTTGTCGAACGACTCCCAAGTTGTGAAAGTCTTAGAGTCTTTTACTTTGTCCATAAACAGCAGGCCGTCGAGGTGATCGACTTCGTGTTGATATGTGCATGCGGTCATGCCGCGAATGATTTCGTCGATCTTTGCGCCGTTGCGGTCGAAAGCTTCGACACGAATCGATGTATATCGCCAAACATTGCCGCGAAAGCCCGGCACCGAAAGACAACCTTCATTGTTTTCGAACATGTCGTCATCAAGCGGGGTGAGCACCGGATTGATCAGAATCGTCAGCGGCACTTGCGGCTTGTATGGATACCGAGGATTTTTGTTGACTTCGACGGCACAGATACGTTGATGTCGCAAAACTTGTGTTGCCGCGAGACCTGCGCCGTTGGCATGACGCATTGTCTCAACTAAGTCGTCAATGAATGTCTGGACTTCGGGAGATTTGATTTCGCTGGGGTCAACTTCGCTGGCGCGAATTCGCAACTCTGGGTGACCGATTGTGGCGATTGGCAAAATTGTCATGCCGTAAGTGTAATTAGAGAACGGCTTCGATTGCTGTGCGCAGACTTTCGTTGATGTTTGGCAAAGTTCGATGCTTGAAGTTGCTGACGATTTGCTCGCCACCGACCCAAACATCGCCGACATCAGAACTCGTCGCACTGTGCACCAGGTGCGAGGCGCCGTTTTCAGAGTCGAAACCTGCAAGGCGCACCGAGTTTGTCGCCACGCTGATGAAATCTGCAGGAGCCCCGGCCACGAGGCCATGTTTCTTGCTGCCAAGCGAACTTGCACCGTTGATTGTTGCAGCCGAGAGCAATTCGCTGCTGCGATGCACGCCGCGTTTGTTTGAAATCAGTCGTTGGTTCATTTCGACGGCACGAGCCTCTTCGAACATGTCGATCACCGCGTGCGAATCGGTGCCGAGGCAAAGAGGCGAGCCCGCATTTACGAGGCCGTCTGATGGGCCGATACCGTCGGCGAGGTCACGCTCGGTTGTTGGGCAAAAGCAGGCAAAAGTTTTGTTCTGGCCAAGTAACGCGATATCAGCGCTCTGCAGATGTGTTGCATGCACAGCCGTCGTGAACGAGCCAAGAAGTTGGGCGTCGTTTAATAGTTGTGTCGGAGTTCGACCCGTTGCTTCGCGACAGGCTTCGTTTTCTGCGGGTTGTTCAGAGACGTGGATATGTACGACGCGGCCCTTTCGATGTTTGGCGATGAGTGCAAGTTCTGATTCGTGAACGGCGCGCACGCTGTGCGGCGCGAGACCAACCGTGTGCATTGCTGAAGGTGTGCCGAGTGCGTCGACTCGCAAGAGCCAGTTTTCGACTGAGCCGTCGCTGAATCGCAATTGTTCGGCGCCGAGAGGTTGATCTTTTAGGCCAGCGTGCAAGTAGGCGACATCGAGCAGTGTGATTCGAATACCTGCACGACGGGCTGCCTCGATTAAAACTTTGCCCATCTCGTTGGGGTCTGCATATGGCTTGCCGTTTTGTTGGTGATGTACATAGTGAAACTCGCCGACGGTTGTGATGCCTGCAAGTGCCATCTCTGAAAATGTTGCAGTTGCGAGCGCCAAATAGTTTTCTGGTGTCAAACGATTAGCAATTTGATACATCAAGGTGCGCCAAGACCAAAAATCACCAAGACCCGCACCGCTGTGTGTGCGACCACGTAATGCTCGATGAAAAGCGTGACTGTGCGCGTTGACGAAACCAGGCATGACGACGCCTGTGATGCGTGAATCTTTGGCGTTCGGCGACGAGTTCGCCTCAATCGACACGAAAACAGAATTATCGACCGTGATGCGTACATTTGCGGCGCAACTTTCGCCACCTAACCAAGCGTGCTCGGCAAAAAAAGATTTCATTGTTCGCGCATTGGCAGGCGAACGCCGCGCTTTTCGGCAACATCGATCGCCAAGTCATAGCCAGCATCTGCATGTCGTATTACACCCATGCCAGGGTCGCTTAATAACACGCGTGACAGTTTTTCGTTTGCAAGTGCGGTGCCATCGGCGACACAAACCATGCCGGCGTGAATGCTGCGACCGATGCCGACACCGCCACCGTGATGAATGCTCACCCAAGTTGCGCCGCTTGCAGTGTTGACGAGCGCATTGAGCAACGGCCAGTCGGCGATTGCATCTGAACCATCGAGCATTGCTTCAGTTTCGCGATAGGGCGATGCAACCGAACCCGAATCTAAGTGATCGCGACCGATGACAATTGGTGCGCTTAGTTCTCCGCGTTTGACCATTTCGTTGAAACGCAAACCGAGACGGTGTCGCTCGCCGTAGCCGAGCCAGCAAATTCGTGCGGGTAAACCTTGAAATGCGACTTGTTCTCTGGCAAGGCGCATCCACTTGGCAAGGTCTTGATCGTCAGGAAACTCTTCGAGCACCGCGCGGTCTGTTGCGGCGATATCGCGCGGGTCGCCCGAGAGAGCAACCCAACGAAACGGGCCTTTGCCTTCACAAAACAACGGTCGAATATATGCGGGTAAGAAACCTGGATAATCAAATGCACGGTCATAACCACCGAGTTGGGCTTCACGACGTAACGAGTTGCCGTAGTCGAAAACTTCGGCGCCGGCGTCTAAGAAACCGACCATCGCGCGACAGTGTGCTGCCATTGCTGCGCGAGAACGATCGATGTAGTGCTCGGGGTTCGTCGCGCGAAGTTTTTCGGCGGCCTCGATTGTTAGATCGTTGGGCACATAACTCATTGGGTCGTGCGCACTTGTCTGATCAGTGACGATGTCGGCAGCGAAACCTTGTGCCAACAATTTTGGAAACATATCTGCGGCATTGCCGACGACGCCAACTGAAAGTTTCTTGCGCGCTTTCTTGGCGGCTTCGCACCGAGCAACTGCGTCTTCGAGCGAGTCGGCAACTTCGTCGAGGTATCGAGTTTCTACGCGGCGCTGCACACGAGTCGGGTCGACATCAATGCACAATGCGACACCGTCGTTCATTGTGATTGCCAATGGCTGAGCGCCACCCATGCCACCCAGACCGGCAGTGAGAGTGATCGTGCCGGCGAGTGTGCCTTTAAATTTTCTGCGAGCGATTTCGGCGAAGCACTCATAGGTGCCTTGCAAGATGCCTTGCGTGCCGATGTATATCCACGAGCCTGCCGTCATTTGACCGTACAT
>CAMBDT010000115.1 GCA_945865395.1 Acidimicrobium ferrooxidans DSM 10331
AGTCTTTCGTTATGACTTGGCACAGATACAGCGCGACCGAGCTCGAGCGCGAATACACACCCGCATCACGCGTTGAAAATATTCAAACATATTTGGATGAATACGCGCGCGCCGGCCAAATCTCGCGCCAAAGAATCAGTCACGCCAAGATGAAATACGGCCCACATGACGACGCTTGGCTTTGGCTCGCAAAAAACGCTACGCCGAACGAATCAAATAACAAGTTGATCATCTTCGTGCACGGCGGCTTCTGGCGACGACTATCGGCCGACGACGGAACTTTTCTAACGCCCGGCTGGCACGAGCTTGGTTTCAGTGCTGCGTCAATCAACTACTCGCTATGTCCGAATGAACCGCTTGAAACACTGGTCAAACAAACGTCGCAAGCGATCGACTATTTGCTGCAAAGTTACGAGCCGCAAAACATCACAGTGATCGGTCATTCGGCAGGTGCGCAGCTGGTGGCGATGAAACTCTGCAACCCGAAATCGCCAAAGTTTGGCGGCGCGATAATGGTCTCAGGTATTTTCGACCTCGAACCAATCGTTAATACCTCGGTCAACGACGCGGTTCGACTTAACGAACAATCAGCCCAAGCACTTTCGCCGATCAACCTGGTCGCCAATGCCGCAAACACGCCAATGACAATCATCTGGGGCGAAAACGAAACCGACGAGTTCAAACGCCAATCGCGAGAGTTCGCAACTGCGTGGTCATCGATAAGAGATCACTCAGCAACAACTCAAAAAGAATTCAAATTGCGTAATCACTTCGACATTCTTTACGAACTAACATCCCAAGATGTAATAGATTTGCTGGGTGCGTAAAAATCCGAATGCTCTCGGCGTTGCGCTAATCATCATCAGCAGCATCGGCTTCGGGCTCGCACCAACTTTCGCCAACTTCTCATACGACAGCGGCGCCAACGCCGTCGGCACACTTCTCGCCCGCTTCTCAACCGCGACAATACTGATGCTCGTCGTACGCAAACTTGTTTCGCGCAAAACCCGGTCGACCGAAAGCAACAAAATCAAGTGGCCCCGCCCAAAACTCTTCGCACAACTATTTTTACTCGGCGCACTTGGTTACTTCATCGCCACAATTCTCTATTTCACGGCGATCGAAAACATCGACAGCGGTCTCGCGATCACTATTTTTTATTGCAACCCGGTAATCGTCGTGTTGCTTTCTTGGTGGCTGCTCGGCAACAAACCAAGTCGCATCATCATTTGGTGTCTTGTCTCGACACTCATCGGCGTGGCGATCGCCGCGGGTCAAGTTGGCAACGCCGACACAATCAGCGTCGTTCTCGTGTTGATCGTCGCAGTCGAATATGCGTTTTACATGATTATCAGTTCAAAAGTTTTGCCAAAAGTCGACCTACCGACGGGGGTCACAATCGTGATGTTCGGCGCGGCATCATCGTTCGCAATTTATGCGCTCGTTGCACCTGGCGCAAATGCCGTTGTCTTTCCTGGTTCACCAGCTGGTTGGCTGAGCGTGTTGTTGCTAGCAATCGTCGCAACTGTTATTCCGACGGCCACACTTTATGCCGGCATGAACCTGATCGGCACTGGCAAAACTGCCATCATCCAAACATTCGAACCAGTCGCTTCGATCATCGCCGGAGTTGTCTTTCTTAGCGAACCGTTAACACTTCCACGCATTATCGGCGCAACGTTTGTTATTGGCGCAGTCGGCGTGCTCGCCACCGCAGAATCACGTACCGCAGCGCGAATCATCCACCAGTAATTTACGGCGATACCGTTAATGGCGATGTCACAATCACTTTGCGTTGTCGGCGATTTCGCATGGGATGTTCTGATTCGCACGAACAACAACCTGCTCAAAGGTGGCGACTCATTCGGCGAAGTAATGCTCACACCGGGCGGTAGCGCGGCCAACTTGGCGGTTTGGGCAAAGCGCTGCGGATTAAACACTCGCTTCATCGGCAAGATCGGCCGTGATCGTTTCGGCCAACTCGCGCGCGAAGACCTGGTCAAAGAAAACATCGAGCATCATTTCGTCGAAACTGATGCACACCTAACTGGCAGCGTCGCCGTGTTCGTCGATCAAACCGGCGAGCGCAGCATGGTCTCTGGCCACGGTGCCGACTTTTATTTGATTCCATCCGAACTGCCGCGCAGCGTCATTACTTCTTCAAATCATTTACATCTCACCGCCTGGAGCTTCTTCACCGACCCCCCGCGCTCTGCTGCACGCATGGCGGCACAACTCGCACAACAAAACAATCTGACAATTTCTTTCGACCCCGCTTCATTTCAGATGATTCAAGAAATGGGTGTCGAACAGTTTTTATCTTGGACAAAAGACCTGGCAATCAATATTTTCTTCCCAAATTATGACGAAGGCCGAGTTCTCACCGGTTGCGACGAGCCAGAAGCGATTGTCCGTGCACTTGCCAACATCTACACCGACGCATTAATTATTTTGAAACTTGACGCCGACGGCGCGCTCGTATTCGACGGCAAAATCGCAACTCAAATTCCGCCGGCGACAAACAATCTCGTTGACGCAACTGGCGCCGGAGACTCTTTCGCGGGCGCATTTCTCGCCCACTACTTGCAGTCAAATTCGCCGGTCGAGGCCGCAAAATTCGCAACCGCAGTTGCTGCCTGGGTTATCGAACACCTTGGTGCCCGACCAAAAGCCGACCTCAGACTTCAACAAATCATTCAGTCCAAATAACCGCGTCGCAAACTGCGCAAGCGAAAACGCTCTAACCGCGGCGTGATCTCCGCCGATTCGGATCATTATCAGTCGGTGGTTTGTTCGTCAACGGACCAATGTTTTCAATAATCGACTCGATCGTTGGTCGTGGTCCATCAACATGACTATCGATTGCGGCTCGCATCGCCGCTAAGTGCTCGGGCGAAGTGCCGCAACATCCACCAACGATGCGCACACCTGCGTCAACCGCCATGTTGGCATAACGCGACATCAATTCGGGCGTGCCTGAATATCTAATTTCAACACCCTCAAAGCGGGGTATGCCACAGTTGCCTTTGGTGATGATCGGCAGATGCGAGTGACCGGCACTCGCGCCCATTTCAAGTGCAGTCACCAAAATATCTGACGCTCCAACGCCACAGTTAGCACCCATCGCAATTGGTGGCACTGCAAGCGCGGCGAAAACTTCGGCCAAACCATCGGGCTTAAGCCCCATCATCGTTCGACCCGCCGTATCAAAACTGCAAGTCGCCGTGTATGGCATCGACACATTTATCGCCGCCTGGGCAGCCGCCTGCACCTCTTCAATCGCCGACATCGTTTCTATCCACACGACATCTGCGCCACCGTCTTTTAATCCACGAATCTGCTCTTCAAAACTCTCAACCGCATAATCGTGCGTCAACACACCGAGCGGTTCAAACAATTCACCTGTTGGCCCAACCGAGCCAGCAACCACCACAGGCCGCGCGCAAGCGTCAGCAACCTGACGCGCTATCTCGGCGGCCTTCTTGGCAAGTTCATAGGTTCGGGCTTGGGCATTATGCAATTTCAAACGATTTCGATTGCA
>CAMBDT010000116.1 GCA_945865395.1 Acidimicrobium ferrooxidans DSM 10331
TATTTGTGTCGAAGAGGGGACTTGAACCCCTACGCCCTTACGAGCGCCAGCCCCTTAAGCTGGTGCGTCTGCCAATTTCGCCACTCCGACTTGCTCTAAAAATCTATCTAGTTTGTTAGCAACAACCCCAACGCGATTACGGTAATTACCCAAACGAGTGCGAAAACAGTCGTAATTCTGTTGAGGTTTCGCTCAGCCGCCGCAGAACCCAGCGCCGCTCCTCCGCCACCACCGAACATGTCCGACAAACCGCCACCTCGACCACTATGCAACAACACACCGACAATCATCGAAAGCATCGCCACAACATTGATCACGATCGTGATGTAAGTCATTATATTTCGCACGGCAAAATTCTACCTTTAAGACTCAGGAAAATGGCATGCCGACATCTGGCCGCTCGGACGCACAGTAAGCATTGGCTCTTCTTGTGCACACACATCTTGTGCCTTCCAGCAGCGCGTGCGAAAGCGACACCCAGACGGTGGGTTTACTGGTGACGGCACATCACCCTCGAGCATGATCCGAGTTCGTGCGCGCTCAGTCTTCGGGTCAGGCAAAGGCACAGCGGATAACAACGCCTTCGTATACGGATGCGTCGGATGCTCATATACGGCCTCTTGCTCACCAATTTCAACGATCTTGCCGAGATACATCACCGCAACACGATCAGCAATGTGCCGCACAACTGACAAATCGTGCGCAATAAATATGTAGCTCATGCCGAGTCGCGATTGCAGATCTTCGAAGAGGTTCACTACACCAGCTTGGATACTCACGTCTAACGCAGAAACGGGCTCATCCAAAATAATCAACGCCGGATTGAGCGCCAACGCTCGGGCCACACCTATCCGTTGACGCTGCCCGCCCGAGAACTCATGCGGAAACCGCTGCGCGTGATCTGCCGACAGACCGACTAACTCGAGCAACTCAATCACTTTGTCGGTGTGGTCACCCGGAACACCTTGCACGATCAACGGTTCAGAAATCGAAGCTCCGACAGTCATCTTCGGGTCAAGCGACGCAAACGGATCTTGAAAAACGATCTGCATTTTTCGCCGCAACGCACGTAACTCTTCGAACTTCAGCGAACCAAGGTCTTGACCTTCAAATTCGACGCTGCCGGACGTCGGTTCGATCAGTCGCAAAACACAACGACCCACCGTTGTTTTACCTGAACCAGACTCGCCCACCAAACCGAGCGTTTCACCTTTGCCTAGCGAAAACGACACATTAGTAACCGCTTGAACAATTCGCTTCTTGCGTCGAGCACCATTGTTAACACGAAGCTCAAAATTTTTAACCAGATTAGTAACGTTTAGAAGTTCGGCGCTCATGCAAAACTCTCGCTTTTAGGCAGTTCACGCGCGCGCACACACGCAGTTAGCAAGTCACCGAAACCAACGAGATTCGGCAGTTCGTTTTTGCAGATATCTGCTGCAAATTCGCAACGAGTATGAAACGCACAACCACTCGGCGGGTTAAGCATGTTCGGAGGAAACCCTGTTATCGGCTTCAATCTCTGCTTGCCAGGTCGCGGAAGTGACGCCAATAACCCTCGCGTATATGGGTGACTTGGGTGGTCAAAGAGGCTGTCAATTGTGCCTTGCTCGACGTTGCGGCCCGCATACATAACATTCACTCGATCTGCCACCCGCGCAATCACACCCAAATCATGCGTGATCAAAACGACCGCCGTGCCGAATCGCTCTTGCACGCGTTCAATCACCTCGAGAATCTGCGCCTGAACCGTTACATCAAGGGCAGTTGTTGGTTCGTCGGCGATCAACACCTTCGGGTTATTCGCAATTGCAATAGCAATAACGACTCGTTGCCGCATGCCACCAGAAAACTCGTGCGGATACTGTCGTGCGCGGTCACTTGGTTGCGGTATACCTACGATGTCGAGCAGTTCAACCGCTCGTTTGTCAGCCTCACTAGCGGAGAGATCTTGATGTGACCGCAGCATCTCTGAAATCTGCACGCCAATACGATGGACAGGGTTAAGCGCAGAAAGCGGATCTTGAAAAATCATCGACAACGTTCGTCCACGAACTGAGCGCATTTGTTTTGCGGATGCACCAATCAACTGTTCACCAGCCAACAACACCGAGCCAGTGACTCTTGCCCGAACAGGCAACAACCCCATCGTCGCCAAGAATGTCACTGACTTTCCAGAGCCTGATTCGCCTACAACGCCAAGCAACTCTCCGGCAGAGACGTCAAGATCAAGCCCGCGAACAGCTTCAAGAGGCCCCGCAGGTGTATCAAAAGTGACATGCAAATCGCGAATTTCCAAAACTTTTTCAGTCATCACACACCCCGGTCGAGACGCGGATCTGTCGCGTCGCGCAATGCATCACCAATGAAATTGATACTCAAGGCGACAACAATCAATACGAAGCACGGAAACACCGCTAACCACCAATAGCCAGTCTGCACAGCGCCTTTAGCAGCACCCACCAAAATGCCGAGTGAAGTTGCGCCGTCGCCTGCTTGCGGGCCGTAGCCAAAAAAAGCGAGCGTCGATTCGCCGATGATCGCGCCCACAACCGAAAATGTGAGTGCGACCATGATTGGGCCGACCGAATTAGGCAACAAGTGTCTAGTTATGATGTAGCGCCGCGATGCACCAACTGCCCGAGCAGCCTCAACAAACTCTCTCTCTTTCAACGACAGCACTTGACCACGCACGATTCGCGCTACACCCATCCAACCGAATAGACCGAACAAGACAATAATGAATCGAACCGAACTCATGTCGCCTGTAATTGGTCGCAACCATGGCAACGCACCAAGCACATTGCGTACGACCAATAAAGTCACCAAGAATGGAAACGCCAAAAATAAGTCAGTCACTCGCATCATGATGTCATCGAATTTGCCACCACGAAAACCAGCGACCGCCCCGACGAGTGCACCCAAAGTAACTGAAATAACTGCGCTTGCTAAACCAATCAACAGCGAAACTCGCACACCATAAATCAAACGACTGTATAAATCACGACCAATATCGTCAGTGCCGAGCCAAGCGTTGCTACGGGGCGACAGAAACGAGTTCGGTGGTGCCTGCACAGATTGGTTGACGCCATATCGCGCTGTGAATGGTGCCAAAATCACAAACATTGCCAAAACTCCGATGATTATGCAACTTGCGACAGCGGCTTTGTGCGAGACGAAGCGCCGAATCGCCATCTTTCGCGGCGACAAAACATTGTTGGTCTGCTTATTCAAGTCGAATCCTCGGGTCGAGCCACGCATATGAAATATCGGCGATCAAATTAAAAAACAGAACAGATGCCACGATTACAACCATCCACGGCATCAACAGTGGAAAGTCACCTTCGCCGAATGACTTCAAGAAATAGAGACCCATGCCTGGATACGAAAAAATATTCTCGGTGATGATCAGTCCGCCGACAATTGATCCCACATCAAGGGCAGCAATCGTCACCACAGGTATCAACGCATTTCTCATACCGTGCTTGATTAAAACTCTTCTCTCGCTAATGCCCTTAGAGCGCGCGGT
>CAMBDT010000117.1 GCA_945865395.1 Acidimicrobium ferrooxidans DSM 10331
GGGCGGCTGTATCGACCCGCTAGTGGCACTGCAAACGCGCCTGCCGTCGTGATGGCGCATGGTTTTGGGGCGCTGGCGATTTGGCTGACCGATGTGGCAGTTGACCTTGCCCAAGCAGGTTTTGCGGTGTTGCTGTTTGATCATCGCAATTTTGGCGAGAGTGACGGTGAGCCGCGATATGGGTTCGACACTTTGCTGCAGATTCGCGGTTATCGCGACGCAATAACTTTTCTTGAAAAGCAGACTGGCATCGACAAGCAGAAAATCGCGGCGTGGGGTGAAAGCGCTTCGTCGCTCGTCGTGCAATTTATTGGCGTGTTCGACGATCGCGTGCGCGCGGTAATCGCCCGCACGCCAGTGTGCGGCAATAGCACAACCAAGTTTGACGAGAGCCCTGAAAAGTTTGAATGGTTGCGACATAACTGGTCGAGTCTCGACTTGTCGACCGTGCCTGTGCGCGAACTGGCTGTGCGATTTTGCCGACTGCATGAAGGTGAAGGGCCAGTAATTGTCGAAGGTGGTGCGGCGGTGAGTTATGCGACACGAGTGCGAAAGAAATATGCGACCGAATGGTCGAATCAGGTTTATGTCTTGCAACGCAAACTTGAAGCCCAGTTCAACGAGCAACGCTTGCCGGCAAAATATCTGAAAGTGCCGACACTGTTTGTGATCGCCACGGATGACGAAGTGCCGTTGTGCGAGTTGGCGACTAACCGCAAGTGTTTTGACTTGATTGAAGCGCCAAAAGACTTGCTCGAAATCACAGGCGGCCACTTTGGACTCATAAATCACGACTCAGAGCCATATCGCCAAGCAGTAAGCGCCGACATCACGTTTCTGCGAGGCGTTCTTAAGTGACGGTTGTTAATCCGTTGCTCTGAATGATGCACGGTAGAATTTGACGTAACTAGTCCAAGAGAAAAGTGGCAGACCTGCGATGAACACTGTGACCCAACCCAGCGTGTTGCCGTCGGCTAACGACGCGTGCTGGTGCGGAAGTGGTCGCAAATATAAGCGCTGTCACAAGGCGCTCGAGGGTCGCGTGCAGCCAGGCGTCGTGAGCCCGCGTCGAAGTGTGCCGAGCAGTATCGCTCGCCCGCCGTATGCCGACAGTGGCGAAGTGACACGATGGAATGAATCGGCGATTAAGTCACCCGACATTATTGAACGCATGCGACATGCTGGCGCGGTTGCTGCTGAAGTGTTGCGCCTTGCGGGGCAAGCAGTTAAGCCGGGCGTCACTACCGACGAGATTGACGCGCTGGTGCACGAGTTATGCATCGCGCGAAATTCATACCCGAGCCCGCTGAACTATATGGGCTACCCAAAAAGTGTTTGCAGTTCGGTGAACGAAGTGATCTGTCACGGCATACCTGATTCGCGAAAACTTGAAGATGGCGACATCGTCAACTTAGACGTGACTTGCTATATCGGTGGCGTGCACGGTGACACGAATGCAACTTTTGCAGTTGGTGAGATCGACGACGAGAGTCGCGCGCTGATCAAGGCAACCGAAGAGTGCATCTGGCACGGAATTGAAGCGGTGAAACCTGGTCGGCCGTTGAGTGATATTGGTCGGGCGATTGAAGATCACGCGAAACTGCACAAACTCGGCGTGGTGCGCGCGTTTGTTGGGCACGGCATCGGCGAACAATTTCACACCGATATTCAGGTGCTGCACTATTTTGATTCGCGAAACTCGGTCGTGATGCGACCCGGTATGACATTTACGATTGAGCCGATGATCACGCTCGGCACTTGGCAACACAAAATGTGGGACGACGAATGGACTGCAGTGACTGCCGACGGAAAGCGCACCGCTCAGTTTGAGCACATGGTTTTGGTGACTGAAACTGGCGTCGAAGTTTTGACGGGTGGCTCTGGCGCCGTGTCGGGGTTTTCGCCATTTACTAAGTAACAGCGACGAATTCGGCATGTTGGTGCGCGCAATGTAGCGTTTGGGCAACAAGTAAGTTTCACGAATTTTGGGGGCAATTGTGGCGACAGGCTTTGCAAAAATGAATGGTCAAGAAATTTTCTATTCAGACTCTGGTGGTAATGGGCCTGCAGTAATTTTGGCGCACGGCTTTTTGATGGACCAATCGATGTTTGATGCACAAGTTGCCGCACTGTCACCAGAATTTCGCGTGATCACTTGGGATGAACGCGGTTTTGGACAAACCAAATGGGACGGTAAAGAATTTAGCTATTGGGATTCTGCTCGCGACTGTCTCGGGTTGATGGATCATCTCGGAATCAAAAAGTGTGTAATCGGTGGAATGTCGCAGGGCGGATTTTTGACTTTGCGCGCCGCATTGACTTCGCCAGAGCGAGTTGCTGCTCTCGTGTTGATTGACACGGCTGCCGACAACGACGGACCAGAAACTTTGGCCGCATATCGAATGATGGTCGACACTTGGGTGGAACATGGCCCTGTGCCAGATTTGACTGGCGTGATTGTAAACATCATTGTTGCTGATGAGGCAGAGAATCCGAAGTGGGTGGCCAAATGGCAAAACTTTTCGCGCGAGGCGATTAAAGCCACCGCGAATTGTTTGCTTAATCGAGATGACATCACCGCGCGGCTCGGCGAAATTAAATGCCCGGCGATCATTATTCATGGCACTGCCGACACGGCAATTTCGATGGATCGTGCCGAGGCTTTGCGGGCCGGACTGGTCGGCGCAGGCAAGATCGTGACGATCGAAGGCGCGGCGCATGCCGCAAACTTGACGCACGCGCAGTTGGTTAATCCGCCATTAATTGAGTTTTTGCGTCGAGTAACTGCCGCATAACTAAATAGATTTAAGAGCGTGATTTCGCCCAACGATCAAGAACGCTATTTAACGTTCGACCGCGAGCAATGGGCTGTGTTGCGCGCGCAAACGCCACTGACGCTCACCGAAAAAGAACTTGAAGCGATGCGTGGCATCAACGATCGCATCGACCTTGAAGAAGTGGCGACGGTTTATTTGCCGCTGACTCGATTGTTAAATTTGTATGTCGCCGCGACGCAGAACTTGCACCGTGTATCGGCGACATTTCTTGGCACGATGGCGCCAAAGATGCCGTATGTGATTGGCGTTGCCGGCAGCGTTGCGGTCGGCAAGAGCACCTCGGCACGAATTTTGCAGGCGCTGCTGATGCGTTGGCCAGAGCACCCGCGCGTCGAGTTGGTAACTACTGATGGTTTTTTGTATTCAAACGCTGTGCTTGAAAAACGTGGCCTGATGAATCGCAAGGGGTTTCCGGAAAGTTACGACACCAAGCGACTGTTGCAGTTTGTGCGCGATGTAAAAGCGGGTACTCCAGAAGTTTCGGCGCCGGTTTATAGCCATGTTATTTACGCTGTTTTGCCCGACAAAGAAGAGATCGTTCGACAACCCGACATTTTGATTATTGAAGGATTAAACGTGCTGCAAGTGGGCAGTGCGACGACCGATTTCGTTTCCGATTATTTCGATTTTTCGATTTACATTGATGCTCGCGAAACAGATATTGAAGCTTGGTTCACCGAGC
>CAMBDT010000118.1 GCA_945865395.1 Acidimicrobium ferrooxidans DSM 10331
CAAGTGCAGATCGCCGAGGCCTATGCCCATGTCGTGCGTGGCGAAATGTGGCTCGAGGGCGTGCATGTCGCCGTCTATCGGTTTAGTCACGGGGTCGGCTCGCACGAACCGATGCGTTCGCGCAAACTGCTGTTGCACCGCGAGCAGATCCGCAAACTTCAAGAACGCATGGCCAAAGAGCGTCTGACGCTGGTGCCATTGTCGATGTTGCTCAAGAACGGTCGCGTCAAAGTTGAACTCGCTCTCGCCAAAGGCCGTCAGAAAGAAGATCGTCGCCAAGCCATCGCCGAGAAAGAATCAAAGCTCGAAATGCGCCGCGAAGCCGGCCGCCAACGCAAAGGCACTAGCCCGCAATCAGGCTCACAATCTGGCACCCGCTCAAACTCTCGACACCGCGACTCCGAAGACTGAAATAACTCGACAAAACAAACCGCACACGCCTGCCGTAGACTCCAGGTGTTACGTAAGTTCAAAGGGGCTGACAGGTTTCGACGTCAGATTCGATGTTCGAGCGTGCGACTCGAGTTGCTCAGACTCGTAAAACGGGGCAAAAAAATAACTGCCAACAAGCAGTTCGCTCTCGCCGCCTAATTAAGTGGCAGAGAGCAACCGTGAGCCGCAAGGTCGCACGGGGCCAATTCACCGCAGCCCGGCAACAGAAGCGGGGAATGACAGCGAGAAAGAACGCTGACGTCGAGAAAGACCGATGACCGTACAGAAAGTTGTACCGCGACTTGTGCACTCAGTGCACTTGTAACCGACCCGCCGGCGTTGCTGCGTAGCGACAATGTGGGAATAGTCGTATCACGGGCGCTCAACGGCTGATGGACGGGGGTTCGATTCCCCCCAGCTCCACTTAAGTGCGAATTGGTTTTGTTTCACTAACTACTGTAAAGAAATCGCCGCCCACTGCAGGGTCGTGCGAACCATACAAAACTTCAGGGTCGAGGTCAATGCCATTCGGCCAACTCAAAGTTTTAGCAATCTTGTCAACCCCAACTTGAGCCAAGAAATTATCTCTGTTGAGACATTCAAGATTGCCCTGCCAATTGCTGTGAAAATCAAGTTTGCGAATCAAACCATCTTCGAAGACAACTTCGATTAATCGCTCACCCAAATATGAAACAGCAGAAACATGCGCACAGCTTGTCATTGCCACACTTTACCGCAGAGGCGCAATTGCTTCAACACTTTTACCACTCTGCAAATTTTGCCATGCTTGATGAATCTCATCTTTGTGAATTCTCAACCAATCTGAAACAAGTTTCTCCGCACGCCGTGGTAAACCACCGCTAATTATCTCGCCGGTCGCAACAAGAAATAGTGCCGAAAACTCACCATAATTTGCATGAAAGTGCGGCGGATTGTGATCGCGCGGGTACATATAAATGGAGATTCCGTAGAAATATGAAAGTCTCGGCACATATTGCATGTGTACGTACAGCCAAGCCGAAGACAGCTAATTTGCGTCGATAATCGTAGATTAGAGAGTCATGAAGTTCGCACCAATCTCAGATCGCTTAAGCGGATTAGGTGCCGCCAAGTGGGCGGTTCACGCAGAAGGTTTGCGTCGAGCCAGTTTGGGCGAGCCGATAATACTTTTATCAATCGGCGAACCAGATTTGCCACCGCCAGCAAGCGTGCTCGACGCGGCGGCGTCGTCAATGCGCGCTGGTCGCACGCGATATGCGCACGGTCAAGGCGAACCCGAAACATTGGCCGCAATCGCTAATCATCTCACTCAACGCTCGGGTGTGCCGGTCTCGCCAGAGCAAGTTCTCTTCACGGCAGGCACGCAAAACGGTTTGTGCACCGCGCTATTAACTCTCGTGCAGACCGGCGACGAAGTTCTCGTGCCCGACCCGTATTACGCAACATACGAAGGTTTGGTCGCTGCGTCGGGCGCAACTTTCGTGCCAGTTGCAACCCGCCCCGAAGACAATTTTCATGTAACTGCACAAGCCATCGAACGCGCAATCACAAAGCGCACGCGAGTTTTACTGTTAAACACACCGAGCAACCCGACTGGTGCAGTGCTGACACAAAACGAAATCGACGAAATCGGCGCTGTCTGCGAGCGCCACGATTTATGGATAATTTGCGACGAGGTTTACGCCGACATGACATTCGATGTGCCTTTTTGCTCGCCGTTTGATCGACCGCATCTACGACATCGCACTCTGGCTGTTTCATCAATTTCGAAGTCGCATGCCTTGCCAGGTTTTCGTGCGGGCTGGGTCGCATCTCACCCAGACATAACCCCTCGCCTAGTGCTCGTCGCCGAGGCAATGTTGTTTGGCTCACAACCGTTCATCGAAGACGCCCTCGCAGTTGCGTTAAACGAAAAACACCCCGAGGTCGAGCGACTTCGACTGGCCTTTCGCGAACGCGCCGAAACTTTAATCAAATCTTTTGAAGGCTCACAAGCAATCACCGCGCGTATGCCAGAAGGCGGCATGTTCGTGATGCTTGATGTACGCCGCACAAAACTCACGGGCGAAGAATTCGCTTGGCAACTACTCAACGAACAAAACGTCAGCGTGATGCCCGGTGAAAGTTTCGGCAACGGCGGCGCAGGACATATTCGTATTGCACTAACTGTTGATTCTGAAATCTTGCGCGATGCGTGCACCAGAATCAGAAAACTCGCCGAAAAACTCTGCGCAGAAGCGAAATAACACATGTCAGACAACCAACTTCGCGTCGGTGAAGCAATCATCGATTTGCTCGCCCGCGAATACGGTGTCGATGTCGTCTTTGGCATTCCGGGCGTGCACAACATCGAGCTCTACCGCGGTTTGCATCGCTCTGGCATTCGAGCAATTTCACCCCGCCACGAACAAGGCGCAGGGTTCATGGCTGATGGCTGGTCGATAGTCACCGGCCGCCCTGGCGTCTGCGTTCTCATCAGCGGCCCAGGCGTCACCAATTCGTTGACCCCAATCGCTCAGGCATTTCACGATTCGCGCCCAATGCTCGTGCTCGCATCCACAACGCCGACTGATGCACTCGGCAAAAGTTTTGGGCCGTTGCATGATTTACCCGATCAAGCCAAAATCGCCGAATCGGTGTGCGCATTCAGCGAAACAGTTACTGACCCAGAACATTTGCCTGCGCTAATCGAGCGCGCCTTCAATGTTTTTAATTCATCAAGACCGCGACCTGTACATATTGCAATCCCTATGGATGTTCTTGCCCAGCCGTGCGCAAGGTTCGCGCGAAAGAAACTCGTCGCGACAAAACCGACTGCATCGCCGAACGAAATATTGCGGGCCGCCGAGATAATCAATTCTGCACAAAACCTTGTCGTCATTGCGGGCGGCGGTTGCGTCAATGCAGGTAACGAACTCGTCGCGTTCGCCCAGGCTCTCGATGCACCCGTGTTGCTAACCGGCAACGCCAAAGGTGTGATGTCATCGAGCCACGAGTTGTGCGCTGGCAACTGTCTCGTTTTTGGTCGCGTGCAGCGCGATGTTGAGTCGGCTGATGTTGTAGTTGTGATTGGCACAGAA
>CAMBDT010000119.1 GCA_945865395.1 Acidimicrobium ferrooxidans DSM 10331
AATGGGCGAGCCAAGTGCGGTCGTGGCACCAGCCAACTTCTTCTAAATAGTCCATGGGTCGACAACCAAAAGTCGCGAGCGAAAACGCGTCATCTTCTGAGTTCTCGGCAAAATGCGTGTGCAATCGCACGTCAAGTTTTGCTGCTAACTCTGCCGAGTCGATCATCAATTGTTTCGTCACAGAAAACGGCGAACACGGCGCCAACGCCACTCGCACCATCGCCCCGCGACTGCGATCGTGGTGCTTAGCAACGGCACCTGCCGATTCTTCAAGAATCACGTCGTGATCTTGCACCACATCGTCGGGTGGCAACCCGCCATCTTTGATCGACAACGACATTGAGCCACGTGTGGGATGAAATCGCACGCCTATGTCACGCGCCGCGGCAATTTCGGCACTTATCAAGTCGCCAGCGCCTTTCGGGTGAACATAAAGATGGTCGGTCGAAGTTGTGCAACCCGACAACGCGAGTTCGGCCAGACCGACCCACGCCGAAACATGCGCCGACTCTTCGTCAAGCGTGCGCCACAACGGATACAAAGTTTGTAGCCAGCCAAATAATGGCGCGTTCGTCATCGGCGGAAACGCCCGCGTCAGATTTTGGTAAAGGTGGTGGTGCGTATTCACCAAGCCTGGCGTTACGAGACAATCCGTCGCATCAACAACTTGCTTTGCCACTGGCGGCGCACCACTGCCAATCGCCGACACGAAACCGTTTGTAATAGCCACCCAGCCATCGCGAATTTCTCTTCGATTGTCATCCATCGTCGCCACAAGCGACGCATGCGCGATTACAAGATCGGCGAGTTCTGAATTCAGATGTTTAACTCGCGAAGTTCGCTCTTCGCGTGTCGTTCATCGGCATCGCGATACAACAAGTGACCGAGCAACGCGGCGATACCTGCAGTCGACAAGCCAACAACTATCGGAAACGCCAACAATGCAAGAACGAGAATTATTGCGCCCGCCATATTATTTCTCAGGCTTGTAAGCCCAAGCCTCAATCTCAACGGCGCCATTGGCCGGCAACGACGCCACACCAATCGTGCTGCGCGCCGGTCGCGAAGTGCCGAAACCTTCGACATATGCATCGTTAAAAGTGGTGAAAGTATCCATGTCGGTCAAAAAGCACAGCGTCTTTTTCACGTCTTTGATCGACGCACCAACCGACTTGAGTTGACCCTTCAAGTTTTCGATTGCTTGCGCAGTTTGTGCGCGAACTCCGCCACTGACGAGTGCTCCATCTTTGAGCCCAAGTTGTCCTGAAACAATTATCCAATCGCCCGCGCGAACAACTGGCGTGTATGGCCCAATGGCCGCTGGTGGTTTTGCCATGCTGCAATCGTAGATGATTGTCTGGGCAATACGATAACTCGGTGCTCAAAATTAGCCGTCGCAGGTTTATTTATGGATCAGCATCCGCGCTCGGTTTTGGTTCAGCGGTGACGTCACTTCTCGCCTGTGGTTCGTCTGTTTCGCCGACTAGCCAGGCGCTGCCAGACGGCGTGCAACTCGTGCAACGATTTCCGCAGGTTTTGGTGCCCGGCGAAGTGCGACTGCCAATTTCGCTGGCGCAACAGTCGGGCATCATCACGACTGATAGCGATTTTAAATTTCCCCAAACACTCACGGCGAAAATTGTGGATCTCTCAAACGACACCGTCATCACCGAAGACATCAGCGTCGCTCTGCATGGCACCCAAATCGCGATTCCTTATTATCCGTTTCGAACAACAATCGAAAAACCCGGCAACTATATGTTGGTTGTCGACGACGGCCCTCAAGATGGTGCGGCGTTCAGCGTGCTCGAGCGTGACCAAGTGCTCGTGCCAAAAACTGGCGACACGATGCCAAGTTTTGATACGCCGACTTTTGACAACACACGCGGCGTCAACCCGATCTGCACACACACACCCATGCATTGCCCGTTTCACGAACTCACGCTCACCGAAGCGTTGCAACTAAAAGTGCCAGTCGCATATTTGATTGGCACGCCAGCGCACTGTTCGACGGGCACTTGTGCGCCCGCACTCGAACAATTAATCAGTGTCGCATCGACCGTCGGCGACCGTGCAGCGTTCGTGCACGCCGAGGTCTATAGCGACGACGCTGCAACAATTGTTGCGCCAGCAGTAAAAGCATTCGCGATGACTTTTGAGCCGGCGTTGTTTATCGTCGACGCCAACTCAGAAATCGTCGAGCGACTCGACGCCGTATTCGACGCACAAGAAATCACAGAAGCGCTTGCGCGCGCTGGTGTCGCGACTAGTTAAATACTAATTAATTCAGCTGAAGCTTTGACCACAACCGCAACTGCGTGACGCATTTGGGTTGGTGATCTTAAAACCAGCGTCTTGCAAACCATCGTTGTAGTCGAGGTTCGCACCTTCGAGCAGTTGCAACGAGGCTGGGTCAACAACGACTTTCACCTCACCGAAAGTTTTGACAACATCATCGGCGGCAAATTCGCCGTCAAAAAACATTTCATACGAGTAGCCCGAGCATCCGCCTGGTCGCACTGCAACGCGCAACGCAAGATCGGTCGCATTCTCGGTCTCGAGAAGTTGCTTTACTTTGACTGCTGCTTTGTCTGTCAGGGTGATCATTTAATGGTCTCCGTTTTAGTAAGTGAAACTTGCCTCAACACTACCGTCTCGGTCATTACTCAGTCGTGTCAGGTAGTTTTATATATATGACTGCTCGCCGTGTGCAGCCCCCAACGCCTGCCGAAGTTACCAATTTGCTACGCGCCGTTATTGACCCCGAACTTGGCGACAACATCGTCGACCTCGGCATGGCCGCTGGGGTCACCGTCTCAAACGAAGGTCTCGTCACAATCGGTGTCAAACTCACGATCAAAGGCTGCCCGTTGCGTGTGCAAATTAAAAACGATGTCGAGTCACGCGTGACTACACATCCAGGTGTCACAAAAGTAAAAATCGAATGGGGCGAAATGGATGCCGATGAGCGCTCGGCAGTCATGACTCGCGCCAGATGGAATGCAAAAGAAAACGCGCCAGCGACTCAGATTCCGTTGAACACTCGCATCTTGGCGATCGCCAGCGGCAAGGGTGGTGTCGGCAAAAGTTCTGTCACCGTAAATCTTGCGGCGGCGCTCGCCAACCAAGGCTTAACAGTTGGTGTGCTTGACGCCGACATCTGGGGTTTCTCGGTGCCGCGAATGTTGAACATGTCAGATCGCCTTGAAGCCAAACTCGTGAGCGGCAGCGACAAACCAAAGATGATTCCTAATGAGCGCGCGATCGGTAAAGGTTTGTTGAAAGTCGTCAGCACGGGCATGCTCGTCGAAGACGAAAGCACAGCGCTGATGTGGCGCGGGCTAATGCTGACAAAAGCCGTCGAACAATTTTTGAAAGATGTTCACTGGGGTGAACTTGATTATTTGTTGATCGACATGCCACCAGGCACTGGCGATGTGCAGATGGGTTTGGCTCGAATGTTGCCACGCACTGATTTGATAATCGTCACAAC
>CAMBDT010000120.1 GCA_945865395.1 Acidimicrobium ferrooxidans DSM 10331
GAGCAGCGAAGCGCTTTGCCTCAGCAGGCTTTGAACCCGGCTGCGAATGCTGCACCTGCGAACACTGGTGATTCGGCTGCGCTTGCTGGTGTGTTGACTGGTTGGAATGTTGACAAAGTGCCAGCAACAGCGTTCGCTAACTTTAAACCTGCTGACGCGGCGAAACTTTCACCGCAAGTGTTTTCTTCGTTGAACCCTGAACAGTTTAAAGCAATGCCCCCAGCGGCGTTCACTGGTATGAAACCAACACAAGTTGGTGCGTTGCCACCAGATGTTTTGGCGACATTGAAGCCAACACAATTGGCGTCGATGCCTGCTGCGGCTCTTGGCTCTTTGAACACTGAACAATTCAGTGCGATGCCCCCAGCGGCGTTCACTGGTATGAAACCAACACAAGTTGGGGCGATGCCAGCAGCGTTGATCTCAAATATGACACCACAACAAGTGGGTGCGTTGCCGGCCACAGCGATGGCTGGGTTGAAAGCCGAGCAAGTTAGTGCGTTGCCACCAGAAGCAATGGCGACAATGAAACCAGCACAAGTTGGTGCGATGAAACCAGCAGCGGTTGCGTCGCTTAGCGCCGATCAAGTTGGTGCACTGCCAGCAGCAGCGTTCGGGGCGATGAAACCAACACAAGTGGGTGCTCTGCCAGTTGCAGCGATGGCAACAATGACGCCACAACAAGTTGGTGCGTTGCCGGCTGCAGCGATGGCTGGGTTGAAAGCCGATCAAGTTAGTGCATTGCCGCCAGAGGCAATGGCAACTCTGAAACCCAAGCAAGTCGCCGAACTTAAACCAGCGACAGCGGCTGGTTTCAGCAACGAAAAGTTGGCAGCATTAACGCCAGCACAAGTAAAAGCACTCAAGCCAGCGTTCGTGAACGCGCTAACCCCCGAGCAAAAAGCAGCACTAAACAGTTAGTTAACTTTTGATTACTGGTGCGCGAGAGCCGTTTCATTGCGGCTCTCGAGCACTGATAATGCAATCAAAGCGCCAATAACAAATGTTGCGCCGATCACACGAGTAGTTGTGACGGCTTCATTTAGAAAAATTACGCCCATGGCAATCGCCAAAACTGGCTCGATGGTTGTGATCACCGAGAGCATGCTTGGGCCGACACGTTTTAATCCTGCGTATGAAAACATAAATGGCGCTACCGTGCCAAAGAGTGCGAATGTTGAAATATAAAGCCAACTTGACTGATTAGAAGGAAAGTCCACGCTCAGGCCAAAAGGTAGGGTCGCGCAAATCAACCAGTAGCCGATTGCCGCACCGATATTGATGAAAGTTACACCCGTGAGCAGATTGACTTTTGCCAGCGTGCGAGTAACTGCCAGCAAATAAAACGCGAACAAGAAAGACGAAACCATCACCAAGGTGATTGCCGAATTAGAGCCACCTTTGACTTGGCCGGTAGTGATGATGATTCCGGTGAGGCTGAAGAAGAGCGAGATAACGATGTTGCGCGACGGTCGCTTTTTGTAGATGACCCATGAAATCAAAACGACAATCACGGGAAAGAAGTACCACATCACGATTGCCAAGCCGGTATCAATTGTTTCAATCGAAAGAAAATATGTGAAAGACACAGTTGTGATGCCGAGAGTGCCGATCAAAAACATCTCGAGAATCAGTTTCAGCGACGGAAACGGTTCTTTGCGCATTGCGATCTGGCGCAAAACCAACATGATCACACTCGCGATCGTGAATCTCACCGTCATTACCCCCAACGGGTTTGCTCCTGCGTCGTAAGCATTTTTTGCAAGTGTTGGCCCAATTGAGAAACCAAAGCTAGACATCACCACGAAGATTGTGCCAAGGATTCGCTGGTTCTTGAGCATCATTAAAATCTAGTGCGCCGAGATTGGCTGACCTCGTAGAGTGGGGGGCGTGAACAAGTTTTCAAGCGAAGATTTTTCAGACATTTTTAACGCAAACTTGCAATTCGTCGCCAATTTTCAAGACGAGCACCTGACTGGCACGGCGCGCAAGGGCTTGGCGATCGTGACATGCATGGACTCACGCATTAACCCGCTCGCAGTTGTTGGCATGAAGGCGGGCGACGCCAAGATTTTGCGCAATGCGGGCGCTCGTGTCACTGACGATATGTTGCGCACGCTGGTTCTGGCGACCTATTTACTTGCGGTTGACAGAGTTTTGGTGATGCCACACACCGACTGTCGAATGGCGAGTGGAGATGAAGAGTCGATACACCGCAGCATCGAAGACCGCCATGGCATCGACACTCGACATATTGAGTTTCGAATGGTTTCAGATCAGCGCGCGGCGTTGGCAGCCGATGTCGAGAGCATCCGTAAATATGCGATTTTGCCCAAGTCGCTAAAAGTTGCGGGCGCAATATATAACGTGGCGACAGGCGAGCTAGAGCCGGTCGACTGTTAGTTAATTTGAAGTAGTTTCACCCCGAAAGCCGAGAGCGTGGCAATAAGCAACCACGAGATCAAACCGAGTGCAAGCGGGCGAGAGCCGACACGGCGAAGTTTTCTAGCGTTGACACCGGCGCCGAGACCGACGAGGGCGCTGGCGAGCAGGGCTTTTTCGATCGTCTTGGCGTCAGAGAGCACCGAGTTTGGCAAGTTAAACACCGAGTTGATTGTGACGGCGGCAATAAAGCCGATGATAAACAGCGGTATGACTGGCGGAAGTTTTGCATTTTCGTTGCTCGACCGCGTTGTGTGTGCGATTTTTTGTTTTCGGCGACGAGCGAAACTGACGCCTGCTACAAGTGGCGCGAGAAGCATGACGCGAGTGAGTTTGACGACAATCGCAGCGTGTTGAGCGTCTTCATTGCTTGATGCAGCCGTAGCCACAGTTTGGGCGACATCGTGAACGCTCGCACCGACCCACGAGCCGAATTGTGCACCGCTAAAGCCGATGAGTTCGCCGATCGTTGGCAACGAGAAGATTGCAAGTGTGCCACAGATCGTGACGAGCGCAATCGCGTAAGCCATGTCGTCGTTATCGGCGTCGCTGACGGGTCGCATCGCCGCAATTGCCGACGCACCACAAATTGAGAACCCCGTGGCAACTAGCAGGCTCAGGCCACTTGATAGGCCCATCTTTTTACCCAACCACTGTGTGCCCGTGAATGTGATCGCGACGACGATAATTACCAGTGCGAGACCTGGTGCGCCGAGTTGGCGAACTTGTGTGAAAGACAGTTGCAGGCCGAGCAAGACGATGCCGAGACGAAGTAGGTTTCGCGCCGAAAAGCCGAGACCAAGGCGGCAAGTCTCGGGCAGCAAACCAAAATTTGA
Organism: Acidimicrobium ferrooxidans DSM 10331; assembly: GCA_945865395.1. Lineage (GTDB taxonomy): Bacteria > Actinomycetota > Acidimicrobiia > Acidimicrobiales > Ilumatobacteraceae > BACL27. The sequence goes on from CAMBDT010000120.1 coordinate 3,279, forward strand.
TATCAGCGCACCAAGCACGACGGCGAGTACCAGTGGCGACACGACAACTTGCGTGTAGTTCTTGACCAGCGATTCGACGACGAATGCGATAGCCCCCTCTGCCGCCGCCATGATGAGGCCTGGTAAGTGTTTTGTCGTCAACATCGCATTCAGAGATTAGTGCTCAAAATAAAAGAGCCCTGGCCAAAGC
>CAMBDT010000121.1 GCA_945865395.1 Acidimicrobium ferrooxidans DSM 10331
AATTCTCGAAGAAGTCTTTGGTGAAAATAAAAACGGCGGGCCCGAAGGCCCGCCGTCTCTAAAAAACAACTAACTAACTTCTATTTGAACTGTGCTTACTTAAACCACTCAGACCAAGTTGCTTCGTTTGCTGCGATCCATTCTGCAGCAATTTCAGACGCTGGTCGTCCGTCAATTTCTACAGGTCCTAAGGTCGACAACTGATCTTCAGTTGTGAACTTGAACTTCTTAAAGAAATTGAAAACCTTGGCATCTTTTGCTTCGAGTTTTGCCGAAGCAACTTTGAACAACAAGTCTTCTGGGTAGTCGCCGTCGCACTTGTCAGTTTCTGCAGCGCAGTCAACTGTTGGCGCTGGCAACTTGATGTTGATCAAGCCGTATTTACCAACCGCTGCCGATGGCATCCAGTAGTACATGATCACTGGCTTGCCAGCTTCTGTTGCTGCGATGATTTCTGCCTGAGTTGCGGCTTCAGAACCTGAGTATTGAACTTTGAAGTCAAGCCCTAAGTTCTTGGCCATTGGCTCCTCATAGCTCGAGAACGATGGGTCCATCGACAAGAGACGACCTTGTGTTCCAGTTGCTGCAGTAGCGAATGCTTTGACAACTTCTGGATCTTTCAAACCTTCCCACGATGAGAGTTGCGGAAACTGCTCAAGTGCGTTTGGTGTCACGAACCAACCAATTTTGCCAATCGCGCCAAGTTCACCCATGTTGACAACTGAACCGTCATCAACAAATGCCTGCTCATCAGGTGTGAAACCCGATGGCCAGACTTCAACATTGGCATCAATGTCACCGGTCGACATTCCAGGAATCATCGCGTTCTCATCGATGTCAACGATTTCAACTGGGTTGCCCAAGTTGGCTTCAATCAATTGTTTTACAACTTCAACCTCGATCGCCGAAGCGGTCCAGTTGTTGCGTGCGATTCTGATTGTCTCAGTGCCGCCTGCGCTGTCACCGTCGCTGCCGCCACAGGCTGCAAGCAACAGTGCGCCAACCGACACTAAGCCGATGGCAAACTTCTTATTTCGTAATCCCATTTTCTCCCCTTGAGTTCTTTGTGATCGTGGTTTAAACCCTAAATAGGGCTGTAATCACCATAGCAAGCCTTGGTGCGTCAGCGAATAGTCGCACTATTCTTGCGTCAATGGGTTCGGGGGAGCAACCAGCGATTGATCTGCGTCATGTCTGGAAGGTTTTCGGCCAAGGTGACAGCGCTCGCACCATAGATCTATCTAAGGGTGGCTCGAGCCGTGCCGAAATTCTGAATCAAACCAAGCAAACCGTCGCAGTTCGAGATGTTTCGTTCAGCGTGGCGCAAGGCGAGACGTTCGTCGTCATGGGGCTGTCGGGTTCTGGCAAGTCAACTTTGATTCGTTGTTTGTCGCGGTTGATCGAACCTACACAGGGGCAAATTTCGCTGAGCGGTGATGATCTTTTAGCAATGGATGAAGATCAGTTGCGCCAACTACGACGTGGACGCATATCAATGGTGTTTCAACATTTTGGTTTGTTTCCGCATCGAAAAGTGATCGACAACATTGCTTACGGCCTCGAGGTGCAAAAAATCGACAAGTTGACTCGTCTTACCCGTGCAACTGAAATGTTGAAAACCGTTGGATTAGATGGTTGGGCCGATCACTACCCGCAACAATTATCAGGCGGCATGCAACAGCGCGTTGGTCTCGCACGCGCGCTCGCAGTTGATCCACAAATTTTGTTGTTTGACGAACCATTTTCAGCACTCGACCCATTGATTCGCAAAGAGATGCAAGACGAATTAATTAGATTGCAAAAAACAATGCAACGCACGATTGTTTTTATCACGCATGACTTCGCCGAAGCGCTTCGACTCGGCGATCGCATCGCGATTATGAAAGATGGTTCGTTTGATCAAATTGGCACGCCCGAAGAAATCGTCTCGTCACCAGCGACGCCATACGTGCGCGAATTCGTTAACGACGTGCCGCGCGCAAAAGTGCTCAGCGTCAAGTCGGTGACTGTCGCCGGTCAATCAACTGCGAACAGTCGCTCGGTTGCTGCGTCGGCAAAAATCGAAGCGATTATCCCGATGTTGCTCGAGCGTGATGAGCCGATAACAGTGCTTGACGCCAACAATCAAGCAATTGGTGTAGTCAATCGCGCGAGTGTTGCAAATATTTTGCAAGCCGAACAAAAATGAAACGCCGATTAAGCGGTCTGTTTGTCTTAATAATTCTTGCTCAGACTTTGGGCACGCGTGGGTTTCCTGATTCGCTAAACATCGGCCTTGCCGAGCCGATCACGAATCTTCAGTCGTGGGTTCGAAAAAATCGCAGCAGCCATTGGCTGTTTGAATACATTTTAAATCCGTTTATTTCGGTTGTCGAGTTCGGCATCGAATCAGTCGAGGCACTTTTTACTTGGCTGCCATGGTTTGTGCCGGCGATCATCGTGTTTGCAGTTGTCGCGCGCACCCGACGTTGGGGTCTAGCGACATTTACAGCCTTTGCCGTAATCTACCCAGGCGTTGTGGGCGTTTGGTCTGAAAGCATCATCACAATTTCGCTGATGGCGGTTGCAGTTTTTATCTGTGTATTAATCGGCGTGCCGCTTGGTGTGCTGGCGGCATTGAAGCCACGCGTTGAAGCTGCGCTACGCCCGGTCTTGGACGGCATGCAGACCGTGCCCGCAACCGTTTATCTAATCCCCATTGTGTTGTTTTTCGGCATCGGCCCAGCGCCCGCAGCAATCGCAACAGTGATTTATGCGTTGCCACCGATGGTTCGACTCACAGCACTCGGCATTCAACAAGTACCAAAATCGGCAGTCGAGGCCGCGCAAATGTTCGGCGCAACCAAACGTCAGATCTTGACAAAAGTGCAACTGCCACTTGCTGTGCCGTCGATAATCACGGGCATCAATCAAACCGTGATGATGGCGCTCGGCATCGTCGTGATCGCAACATTGGTCGGCGCCGGTGGTCTCGGCCAAGAAATCAATCAAACTGTTCGCCGTCTCGAACCAGGTCGCGGGCTGGTCGTCAGCCTTGCCGTTGTCGCGGTTGCGCTCGTGCTCGACCGTGTCAGCATGTCGCTTGTTTCAACGCCCGGGGCGCGACGAGTCAGAATCAAACGCAACACCTTATATATGTCATTAACTGGTCTCGCGCTTGTCGCTGTTGTTGGCAGGTTGTTGGGTTGGGTTGAGTTTCCGTTTTCGTGGGGCACATCGTTCGCCGACCCGATCGACACAGGTTTCAAATGGTTTCGCACAACTTTTAATGTTGTCACTCGGCCATTTAACGATTTCATCGTGCGCGAAATTCTCGTTCGCGCACAAACACTATTTAACGAGACGATCACCTGGCAGGCGGTTGTCGTCGTCGCAGCCGCGTTTGCGTTTTACGTTGCCGGCTGGAAGTTGTCACTATTCACCGCGTGCGGCGTCACATTCATCGGTCTCAC
>CAMBDT010000122.1 GCA_945865395.1 Acidimicrobium ferrooxidans DSM 10331
CATCTGCTCCGCAATAGCGCGCACAATTCGCACTAGCAACAAAAGTGATCGGACTCGTCCAAACCAAATCGCCTGGCCCGACACCAAGCGCCATGCACGCCAAATGCAACGCTGAAGTCGCGCTATTTACCGCCGTCGCAGTCGCAACACCGCAAAACTCCGCAACCGTGCGCTCAAAAACCGGCACCATCGGACCCTGGGTTAAATAGTCAGACTGCAAAACCTCGACCACAGCTTTGATATCTGCCGCGGTTATCTCTTGCCGTCCATACGGAATTGTCATCGAGACTCCAAACGCTCTATTTAACGATACAAGCGAAGAAGCAGTCGGTTTCGCCAAGGCCCATCAAATGAAGTCACATAACATATTAATACCTGACTAAATTAGTCGGGTTTAGGGCTAGGCTGTGGCGCATGACAAAGCGCTTCCCGTTTCCAAACCCCGCAAACGAAACCTCCGCACGACTCGTCGCCGCCGGCGTCGTAATCATCAGCACAACATTTCTGCTGACCAACTCGACACTCATACTTCTCGCACTCACCTACGGTTTCGCCGCGCGCGTCATAGCCGGCCCGGCATTCAGCCCGCTCGCACTTCTCGTGACCCGCATCGTCACACCAAAATTAAATTTCAATCACAAGTTCGTGCCTGGCCCACCAAAAAGATTCGCCCAAACAATTGGATTAACCTTCGCCGCGTCGGCACTCGTGCTTACATTGCTCGACTATTCATTCGCGGCAAACCTAGTCATCGCCGCACTGATCTTTGCCGCGACACTCGAGTCGGTCTTCGCAATTTGCCTCGGCTGCATCATGTTTAGTTTCTTGATGAAACTCGGCGTGATTCCGCAAAGTGTTTGTGAGTCGTGCAACGACATCACGCTGCGCCCGCAGTCAGTTAACGCCTAAGCCGCCTGCACCAACCGAAAAGTCAAATTGATGCGCGGGCCGACAGGCTTTGCCGTTTTCGCAATCTGATGCACCCAACACTGCTGCGAGAGCCCCGACATCACGAGCAGTGAACCGTCTTCAAGATCAACTTTCACCGTTTGTTTTGTCTCACGATGCCGCAAGTCAAAACGCCGCGTCGCACCCAAGCTCACCGATGCGATCGTCGGCTCACGCCCATTGATCGCCTCGTTATCTGAATGCCAACTCACGCTGTCTCGGCCATCGCGATAAAGATTCACCAACACGGCGTTAAATTTCGCCTCCGCCACCGTCTCACAACGCCGCCGAAACTCATGCAACATTTCAGTCATCGGCTGCGCAACTCGCTCGATACCCGAATAGAGATAACTAACGCCCGTGTCGGTATGCCAAGTTGAAAACCCCGCCTGCGGATATTTCTTGCCGAACATCACGATCTCAGGCTGCTCCCAAGGCGTATTTTCCCGCAAAAATTCGAACGCCTCGCGAGTGAAATTTTCGTTAAAAAATCGATTATGCAAAATTGCGCTTCCATCAAACGGCAATAACTGTTGCGGTTCACTAAACAGGCTTAAAGTCACCATAACTACGAACATTCTGACACGACAAAAAGTCGCCTCTGGTCTATGCTTAGCCCTCGGAGGAATTAACGAATGAAACCAGAAACAGTTTTGCGAGTAACAACTCTTCTCGCCGCGGCGGCCAGTCTCGTGCTGAGCGTTTGGCTCTATTTCCAGAGCGACACAATCGAAGACCGCCTCAACGGCATTTACGTCGGCGTTTGGGTGCCATCAATTCTCGCGCTCGGCGCTTTCATGTTGGCCGGCCAAGGTAAAAAGAGTTAGTTATGTCTCTAGCGGCACTTTTCGGTTTTGGAAGCGTGATCTTTCTTATCGTGATGACTGGCGCATTTGTTTATGGGATGACATCTCTGCGCGCCGCAGCCGATCGCGACAGTTACCGACCGGGCTCTTCTAAAAACTAGCTAACAGTTTTACCGAAGGCATTAAGCGCGTCGAGGTAAACCGACGCGAACTGACACGCCAGACGAAAACATCACATGCGGTTCGCCGTTCGCGGCAACTGTCGACGTCACAAAACCTGCGGCTTCAATAAGCGAATCATCTAACTCGATAATTTCTGCGCGCTGCAAGCGCCAAGGCTCGTGCGAAATCGGCGCATATCGCAAACTGCCGTTACGTGTCGTCGTGTAAAGCCCCCAGCGCGCACTGAGAAAAACTTCAAGCGGCGACGGCGCGGCAATAAGCTCGCCGATTTTGAGACGAATGTTCGTATGCGCAGCATGGTCAGCGTGGGGCCAACGTCGCTCGACCATCGTGTGCAACTCGTCGCCCACTCGTTTGTTGCTGGCTCGACCAAAGCAATAGGGCAACGTATATGTCGTGCGCGCGACAATCGTCGGCAACAACCGATTTATATCCAAAGAACAAAACCAAACACCCGGCACGCCGTTGCGTCGCACATAAGTGCGCACATTTACTTCGGGAAACGACCCGAGATATGGCACTGCAGGCAAACCTGGCACACCAATGCCACGCATCGAAAATGGAATCAAACCAACCCACGCCGAACCGTCGCAAACATCGACTTCAAGTCCATCGGGCAAAATTCGCGCAACCTCTTCGACGCTGTAGCGAAAGTGAATGTATGCAAGGTCGTACCAACCCTGTTTCATGATCGCGCGCCGCACGGGCTGCGGACAAATCTCTGAATAGCTCATCGCTGCTCTTTACGCACGCACAACTTGCAACAACATCACAGCGCAAACAACCGCGCGCGCACTCCAGGCGATAGTTCGCGGCCAATTAGTCACAACTAGTCGTCGACCAACATCGGCCGTTGGGTTCGTCGCCATTTTTGCGTGCAAAGGCACAGATAAAAACACCGTGCTGCCAAGGGCAACAGCCAACAACACCGCACTTAGCCACGGCAAAATCAAACTCACGGCATCGGGCCGACTGGTGAGCAACCATAAAGTCGTCACGCCTTCAACGGCCATCGGTATTGCCAACACTTGCCCTGTACGTCGCTGATGATCAACGGCAGTTTCAATCGCCCGATCAACAGGCACGGTCGCCAACAATGGATAATGAACCCATTGCACGAACCAAATCACGCCCGTCATCACCGCCGTTGCCACAAAATTTGCCAACAAAATAATTTCACTCACAATTTACTCACTTCTGCAGAATACTCTGATAAGTATTGAATTATCTCGCGTGATTTAAACAAAGGCAACAAGACTTGGTGAATACCGACACTGCGCAAAACAGAACTATCGATACTTTGAATGGCGTTCGTCTGCGTACTGTGACCTGGGGTAAACCAGAAACCCACAAGCAGACTCCCATCGTGCTCGTGCACGGCTTGGCATCTAACGCAATGTTGTGGGAAGGCGCCGCACTCGCCTTGTCGTCACTCGGACATCTAGTCACTGCAGTTGATCTGCGCGGCCACGGTTTGAGTGAAAAACCCGAGTCTGGCTACGACATGCAGAC
>CAMBDT010000123.1 GCA_945865395.1 Acidimicrobium ferrooxidans DSM 10331
ATTAACGCCGTCGATTAGCGGTGTTGAGTGTCGCGATGCGCGAAGTAATTTACGGATTTAACTCGCCGCGTTGATCGCGGCGCGCGTGGCGAGCGCGACATCTCGCGCGGCGGTGGCGAAGTTGGCGCCATCACTGGCGTAAAGAATTGCCCGCGAAGAATTGATGATTAGGCCGCGATTGGTTGATGGGGCGGTGCTGGCGCGGGTGGCGGGTGGCGAGGTTGGTGTGGCGGCGGAAGAACTTGGGCGGGAGGCGCCGGCTCGGACGACGGCGTTGATGTCGCCGCCTTGGGCGCCGATGCCTGGCACGAGAATCGGCATGTCGCCAACGATCGCCCGAACGCGCGCTAGTTCATCGGGGTATGTCGCGCCGACAACCAGCGCACATTCGCCAATCGTGCGCCACTTCGTTGCCGCCGTTCGCGCCACACGCAAATAGACGGGCTCGCCATCGACTTCAAGCGATTGAAATTCGCTCGAACCAGCGTTTGAAGTGCGACACAGAACAATCGTGCCCTTGTCAGGCGTCGCCAAGAACGGCTCGAGACTGTCGGTACCAAGATAAGGATTTACCGTCACGGCATCGGCGCCATAACGCGAAAACGCCTCACGAGCATAGAGCGCGGCGGTGTCACCGATGTCGCCGCGTTTAGCATCCAAAATCAAAACAACATCTGGAAATTTCGCGCGAATGTATTCGCAGATATTTTCGAGTTGCTTTTCGGCACCGACGGCGGCGAAATAAGCGATCTGCGGTTTGAATGCGCAAACCAAATCGCCGGTTGTATCAACTATCGCTTTGCAGAATTCTTCAATCGCGTCGACCGAGCCGTGCATCGCCGTCGGAAACCGCGCGACATCTGGGTCAAGACCGACGCAGAGCATCGAACCGCTGCGATCCCAAGCCGCATTGAGGCGCTGGTAAAAACTCATCGGCAAAAAGTCACTGTTCGATTGTGATCGCACCAGTTGGACAAATTTCTTCGGCGGCAATCACTGCCTCGCGCAATTCTGGCCCAGGGTTTTCGTTGAGCACATAAAGAAAGCCGTCACTACGTATCTCGAAAACATCAGGGCACATCTGCGTGCACGCGCCGGTCGACGCACAATTGTCGAAATTTACGCTGACTTTCATCAACGTGAGACTAGTTGAAGTGCATAATTCGTGCGCCGAGCTTGCGTGTGGGCGCGATGAACCGTGAAATTAGCCCGTGAATTTAGCCCGTGACACCTTGGCGTTCGAACGCGCACAACACGGCGCGCAATGAAGCGGTGATCGTGCTCGGGTCGGTGCCCACACCCCAACGCACGTTGCCCTCACTGTCGGCACCTTCGATATATGCAACCGCCATCGCTTCTGAGCCTTGACTCAGTGCGTGCTCAACATAATCTTTGACGTCGAACACGACACCAAACTCGCCGCGCAACGCGTGCACGAACGCGTCGATTGGTCCATTGCCGACGCCAGTCAGCGTGCGTGGCTTACCCTCAACCAACATCTGCGCACTGATCGTCGTCGAACCTTTCGAGTCGCTGCGCATCTCGTGGCTTTCGAGTTTGAACTTCGATTCGGTCAACAAATATTCGCGCTCAAAAGCCGACCACATCACATCGGGCGCAATTTCGGTGCCCGAATCTTCGGTGATGTGTTGAATCGCCTTCGAGAATTCAACTTGCAAACGACGCGGCAACGCAAAACCATGCTCGGTCTGCATCACATACGCAACGCCGCCCTTGCCCGACTGACTGTTGACGCGAATCACAGCCTCGTAAGTGCGACCGACATGTTTCGGGTCGATCGGCAAATATGGCACGGCCCATTTGTCGTAATCTTTCGGCAACGCATCGAGACCTTTTTTGATTGCATCTTGATGACTGCCCGAAAACGCGGTGTAAACCAAATCACCCGCATACGGTTGTCGCTCGGGCACCGCCAAACGGTTGCAATATTCGGCATCGCGTCGCAACGCATCGATGTCGTTGATGTCTAATTGCGGATCAACGCCGTTCATGAACAAATTCATCGCCAAAGTGATGATGTCGACGTTGCCGGTGCGCTCGCCATTGCCAAACAGCGTGCCTTCGACGCGATCGGCGCCAGCCATCACACCAAACTCGGCTGCGGCGACAGCGCAACCGCGATCGTTGTGCGGGTGCAGCGACAGCACAAGTTTGTCGCGCCGTGGCACGTTGCGGCCGAACCATTCGATGACATCGCCATAAACATTGGGCGAGTAGCACTCGACGGTTGCTGGCAGGTTCAAAATTATCTTGCGCTCGACAGTTGGCTCGATAACTTGCATCACCGCTTCACAAATTTCGATCGCAAAGTCGGGTTCGGCGAGCGTGAAACTCTCTGGCGAATATTCGTAACGCACGGCTGTGCCAACAAGTTTGCTCTCAAGTTCGCGACAGATCTTTGCTGCGCTCGTTGCGATCTCGACAACACCTGGTTTGTTGAGACCGAAAACGACACGACGCTGCAACGGGTTGACCGAGTTGTAAAAATGCACAATCGCCCGTGGCGCGCCGGCCAAACACTCGTATGTTCGTTCAAGAAGTTCGCGACGACATTGCACAAGAACCTGAATCGTCACATCATCAGGAATCAAATCTTGCTCGATCAACAATCTCACGAAATCAAAATCGGGCTGACTCGCGGATGGAAAACCAACTTCGATCTCTTTGAATCCCATTTTGACGAGCGTCTTGAACATGCGCAACTTGCGCTCTGGGTCCATTGGATCGATCAGCGCTTGATTGCCATCGCGCAAATCAACCGAGCACCACAACGGCGCTTTGTCGATGATGCGATTTGGCCAGGTGCGGTCGGCGAGCACGAGCGGCACTGAATGCGAATATTTCTCGAAGGGCATCTTGCGTGGCTGAGTTGGCTTTGGTGGCATTTCGTTCTCGTTTCGTGGGTTAATTAGTTTGGTCAATTAGTTGGTTTAATTATTTCGGTTAAAAAGAAAACCCCCTGGGCCTTTTGGCTCAGAGGGTGCGGCTGCAGTGATATGCGACTGCGCCGTTACGTAAGTAGAAGCTCGTTTCGTGAAATCATTACCCTCAGTTTAACTAGCCGCGCGGCGAATCAACTAGGGGTTGGGGTGAGGAAATTTCGAAATTGCCACGGGTCGGTTGTGTCAATGCGGCCCGTATTGCCAAACCCAGGAAACAAATCATTGCGTGTCTTTATTGGATCCCAATCGGTCGGCGCACTATGAATCTCGCCGATATATGGTCGGGCATCGGCTAGCACCGACTGCCATGGCAGATCGTCAGGCACACAGACACCTTCGTTCGGGCTGGCGATCATCCATTTGACAGCCGCAATAACCGAGCCAGCAACTTGCAGCGTCGTTGCGCTTTGACCGTCGACAATCGACCGCGCCTCGTCGATCGAAAGGCGAGTGCCCGTCCACCATCCCGTGTAGTCATG
>CAMBDT010000124.1 GCA_945865395.1 Acidimicrobium ferrooxidans DSM 10331
GGCCCGAGCGGCGAAGGTTCGGTGCAGTTGCTAATTGAGTCTGACCCTGACGAGCATTACTTTACGATTTTTGAACAGCGCCAAGACTTGCACGAGCAATTTCGCGCGATGTGCATGTTCGATATTTTGGCCAACAATACATACCGCAAGTCGGGCCATGTTCTGGTCGACAAAAACTCACGCGTCTGGGGCATTGACCACGGTGTGTGTTTCGCCGCTGATTTCAAGTTGCGCACCGTCATCTGGGAGTTCGGCGGCGAAGAAATATCCCAACAACTGCTCGAAAAAATCGAACCGATAACGCAGACAGTGCCACTCGAGGTTGCAACTCTGCTCAGCGAACAAGAGGTTGTCGCAATTATTGAGCGTGCGAAATGGCTATTTAAAGGTGCGCAGTTTCCGGTTGACCCATCAGGCCGCCACTACCCCTGGCCCCTCGTCTAAACAGTCTGCGCCAATTTCTCGGCCACCACTTCATCAACCACATCAAGCACTCTTCGCGCATAACTGCCCTCTTGAAATTAAGAGCGGGACTTGAGGGCTTCGATGAGTTTTGGCAGAACCTTGTGCACGTCACCGACGATGCCGAGATCTGCAATGCCGAAGATCGGCGCTTCTTTGTCTTTGTTGATCGCGATGATGTTCTTCGAACCCTTCATGCCGACCATGTGCTGCGTCGCGCCGGAAATGCCGGCCGCGATATAAACACTCGGCTTCACAACTTTGCCAGTCTGACCAACTTGATATGAGTAAGGCACCCAACCCGCGTCAACGATTGCACGCGACGCACCAGGCGCACCCTTAAGAAGCTTTGCAAGATCTTCGATCAATGAATAGTTGCCAGCCTCACCAAGACCGCGACCACCAGAAACAACAATTGCTGCTTCATCGAGTTTTGGTCCAGACGATTGCTCGGTGTGAACTGCGATGACCTTCGCCCCACCTTGCTTGCCAAGGTCAGGCACCGCAACCGCGACAACCTCAGGTGAACTTGCACCTGCAGGCTCGGCCGCGAAACTCTTCGGACGGAACGAAACCAAATGTGGGCCTTGTCCACTGAAAGCAGTTGCGACCAAGATGTTGCCACCGAAAATTGGTGTCGTCGCAACAACGCCATCGGCCGAGTCGGCGATGTCGATGTTGTTCGTCAACACTGTGCGATTGAGTTTCACCGACAACCGCGCCATTGTGTCGCGACCTTCGTAGTTTTGCGGAAACATAATTACGTCTGGTGTGTCACCAGAGTCGATGATCGATTTCATCGCCGCCGAAAGTGCAACGCCAGGCAATTTGCCGGCCAAGTCACCGGTTGCATAAACCTTTGTCGCGCCATATTCGCCGAGCGACGCAGCAATTGCGCTTGCATCGCCACCAACAAATGCAGTGACTTTGCTCGACAGTGATCGCGCCTTTGTAAGCAATTCGAGAGTGCCAGTTGTTGCGACGCCACCAGAGGCTTGCGCGAAAACCCAAACGTTATTGATTGTCATATGTGTCTGCCTTTTGCTCTCAGATCAACTTCAGGTTTTCAAGGAATGCAACAATCTTGCCGAACGCTTCACCGTCATCTTCGATGACTTGTCCGGCTTTGCGGGCTTCGGCTTGCGTTACGTTGACAATTTTTTGACCAGCACCAGCCCAACCGGTTGGCGTGACGGCAAGATCAGTTGCTGTCACAACATCAAGCGGCTTCTTTTTTGCATCCATGATGCCTTTGAAACTTGGATAGCGCGGCTCTACGACACCAGCAGTCACGCTGATCACGGCCGGCAATGTGCATTCAACTTCGTCGTAACCAGACTCGCTCTGGCGATCGACTTTCAAAACCGAGCCTTCAATTTTTACTTTCTTGGCGAAAGTTACCGACGGCAAACCAAGGCATTCTGCGATTTGCTCAGGCACTGTGCCGGTGTAGCCGTCTGAAGATTCGGTGCCCGTGATCACAAGATCGGCGCCACCGAGTTTGTTCACTGCCGCAGCCAAAACTTTTGCGGTGGTCAACGCATCTGAACCAGCGAGCGCAGGATCGCTGACCAATAATCCTTTAACGGCACCCATTGCCAAAGCGGTGCGCATGCCTGATGTTTCACCGTTCGGCGCCATTGACACAACATAAACTTCGCCAGCGCCGGCAGTCGCAACAAGTTGCAACGCCATCTCGACACCGTAAGCGTCTGACTCGTCGAGAATTAATTTTCCGTCACGCTTCAGCGCGTGAGTTGTGGCGTCAAGAGCGCCGGGACTTGCTGGATCTGGAATCTGCTTTACGCATACGACGATATTCATGGCTTCTATTCTTACCGTTAATCTCGCCCACAACCACGCAGAAATCTCATCTCAAAACGCTGATACCGTTATTGATCTTGCAGATCTTGCTCATTGTGAACTCGTTCGCATCTTCGGTTAATCCACGAAACACCGTTGCAGTGCACCAATACCTTGCCCGCCACCACAGCGTGCAGGTCGTAGAGACCAACGAACGCGGTCATGCCACTCGTTTCGCCCAAGATGCCGCCGATCGCGGGGTTGAATTGGTGGTCGCATTTGGTGGCGACGGCACTCTCAACGAAGTTGCCACGGGTCTGGCCGGTAGCAACACGGCGCTGATGATGTTGCCCGGCGGTTCGACAAATGTGTTCGTGCGCAGCCTCGGCGCGTCGAATGATCCGATTGTCGCTTTACAACAATTCAGTTCGGGTCTCGATCACGGCAATATTCATCCAATTAGTTTGGGACGAGCCAACGGGCGCTACTTCTGTTTTCATGCCGGCATTGGTTTCGACGCCGCGGTTGTTGAACTTGTCGAGAGACGAGCCTCGCTCAAGCGAATAATCGGTCAGCCATTATTCGGACTCGCGACGATGCAAGCCTGGTTTGGCGGCTACGACAGAAAGTATCCGCACTTCAGTGTCGAGATTGACGGCGTAAAAATACCAAACGGATACTTCACGGTCGTTCTAAATTCGAACCCTTATACGTATGTCGGCAAGATGGCGGTCAATATTTCGACTGCTGCCTCGATCGACAAAAAACTGGTCGCGGTAACTTTCAGAAAACTCACGACGCCACTGATGGTGCGCACGATCTTGCAGACTGTCCGTCAAGATCAAATCAGCGCCTCACCCGGCATCGACATTCGTACCGATGTCGAAGATGTCAAAATTGATTTCGCGACGCCGTTTCCGTATCAACTCGACGGCGACTACCTCGGCGAACAAACATCGCTACACATCGAACACTGCCCTGATGCTCTTCGCCTCGTCAAACCAATAATCATCTAGAAACGTCAGCGGGGCGAGTTGACGACTTGCAGGGCGATGTCGGGCACGTTGGTGCAAATGCCGTCGA
>CAMBDT010000125.1 GCA_945865395.1 Acidimicrobium ferrooxidans DSM 10331
TGGTTATGGTCGCATTTTTGAGGCAGTCGAAAATGCTGTCGCGGTGCGCAAGGCAAATCGATGAGTAGTGCAACCCAAAAAACGAGGCGCCGCGACCTTCTCGGCACCTCGGCCCTACGACCCGACGGTTCGGCAAAAGTACAGGGTCGTTTCGAGTTTTCTTCTGATCTGCACGCAGAAAACATGTTGTGGGGCGCCACTCTTCGAAGCCCACATCCATATGCGCGAATCATCAACATCGATCTCTCAGCGGCATACAAAATTTCTGGTGTCGAAGCAATCATCACCGCCGAAGATGTGCCCGGCAAAAAGACATACGGCCTAATTTCAAGTGACCAACCAGTCTTCGCCGCAGACTTTGTGCGTTATGTCGGCGAGCCAATTGCTGCTGTGGCTGCTGATCACCCAGAGACTTGTCGTCGGGCACTAGCAGCAATAAAAGTCGAATACGAAATATTGCAGCCACTTGTTGATCCTGATTTGGCAATTCTTCCAAAAACTCCACCGATTCACCCAGATGGCAATCTCATTCGCCGACAACAAATCATCACTGGAGACCAAAATCTTCAAGGCGAGATCATTGTCGAAGGTGTCTATGAAATCGGCATGCAAGACCAAGCATTTTTGGGCCTTGAAGCAGCGCTCGCCTTGCCTGACAGTGGCGGCGCAGGCGTCGAGATGTTCGTCGCCACACAGTGGCTGCATGAAGACCAAAAACAAATTGCAGCCTGTCTTGGTTTACCACTCGAAAAGGTTCGACTCACACTCGGTGGTGTTGGCGGTGCGTTCGGTGCGCGAGAAGATATCAGCCTGCAAGTTCATTGCGCGCTGTTAGCACTGCGCACATCTCGTCCAATAAAAATGCAATACGGTCGCGAAGAATCTTTTTATGGACACGTTCATCGACATCCAGCGAAGATTTCAATTCGACATCACGCCAATCGCTCTGGCGAGATTCAACGCATCGAAGCCAAACTTCTTTTTGATGGCGGCGCCTATGCTTCAACAAGTTCTGCTGTTCTCATTAACGGCGTTACGCACATTCAAGGGCCGTATCGATGCCCTAATGCCACTATTGACAGTTACGCCGTTCGCACGAACAATCCGCCATGCGGTGCGATGCGGGGCTTTGGTGTCGTTCAGGCGTGTTACGCCCATGAAAGTCAAATGGATAAATTAGCCGCAGCGTGTGGCCTTTCGCCTGTCGAAGTTCGCTTGCGCAATGCAATGGTCACTGGCGACAGACTGATCACTGGTCAAGTCATTGAAAGCGTCGCCCCTGTAGCCCGTTGCATTCGTGAGACAGATGCAATTGCAATGCCAGCGCCACTTGGCACATCAGCGCATCCTCTAGAAATTGTCGGTGGCTCGGGTCTTACATCGCTTCCCCACAACATTGTGCGCGGTGTCGGCTGGGGTGTATCAATCAAAAACTTGATGTACAGCGAGACTTTCGACGACTTTGCTACTGCCCGCTGTCAACTCAAAGATGGCGTCGCCACACTCAAATATGCGACCGTCGAGGTCGGCCAAGGTTTCGTCGTGCTAGCACCACAAATTGCGCGCTCTGTGCTTGGCGTAGATGAAGTCGTTCTCGACACAGTTGATACCAGCATCGGTTCTGCTGGCAGTACCTCGGCATCTCGCCAAACATGGATGAGTGGTGGCGCCGTTGACGGTGCATGTCGGCTCGTTCGCCAGCGTCTGTTCGAACATGTCGGCAAGAAATTCAATATCGACCCTCTTCGCCTGGTTATTGAAGATACCGATGTCGTCGACATGATCGGAGATTTTCGAATCAGCGTTATTGATGCCTCAACGGGCATAATGATCGACGAAACTTTCGAACACCATCATCGGCCAACCGAAGAGCTCGACGAAAATGGTCAGGGCAATTGCCATGTCGCTTTCGCATTTGTCGCTCACCGCGCAGTCGTCGATGTCGATGTCGAACTCGGTTTGGTTAAAGTGATCCAGATAGCCACTGCACAAGATGTTGGTCGTGTGTTGAACCCAGTTGCGGCACTCGGCCAAATTGAAGGCGGCATCGCTCAAGGTCTTGGCTTGGCAGTCATGGAAGAAATCGTTCTCGACAACGGCAAGATGCGCAACCCGAGTTTCACCGACTATTTATTGCCCACAGCCCTCGACGCACCAAAAGTTGTTGCCGTGATGATCGAAGAGCCAGAGCCGCAAGCACCACTCGGCGCCAAAGGCATCGGTGAACCACCATGCATCTCGGTAACACCTGCAATCGCCGCGGCGATTCGCAATGCCACCGGCAAAGACCTACCTCGCGTGCCTATTCGCCCGCAAGATATTTGTCTCTAATAATTATTCGGCTGAAGCGCCAACACTGAGCAAAACTCCCCCGAGTTCACCAGGTCGTGCCTCGATCTGATCTGGGTCGGCAGCACCAAACTCTGGCGCAACGAAATCTGCATCAACACCTGCGTCTCGTGCCAACTTGCCAACCGATCGTTTCTGAGACGGATCAACCAACGAGATAACGACGCCTTTCGAACCTGCACGACCCGTTCGCCCCGAGCGGTGAATGTAATCTTTGTGATCCGCTGGCGGATCAAAATGCACTACGCACGGCACATCATCAATATGAATGCCACGTGCTGCAACATCGGTCGCCACCAATACATTCGACTTTCCACGTCGAAATTCTTCAAGCGATCGCTCGCGCTGGGCTTGGCTCTTATTACCGTGGATAACTGACGATCGAACACCAGCATTGTCAAGTTGTTTTGCTAAACGATCGCAACCGTGCTTCGTACGACTGAAAAGAATAATTCGTTCGTAACTATTAACAAGTTGCGAAATCGTCGTCACGCGATCATTGCGACCTACAATCCAGAATTTGTGGTCAATATCTGGTTCGGCTTCTTGCGATTTCGACTCATGACGTTTCGGGTTATTCTGAAACTCTTTTACCACCTGTGAAATATCGCCATCAAGCGTCGCCGAAAACAGCATCACTTGACGTTGCTTTGGCAAGACTCGCAAAATTCGGCGCACCGCTGGCAAGAAACCCATGTCTGACATTCGATCTGCTTCGTCAAGCACCGCGATCGTCACTGCGCTGAGCGACATATCGCGGCGCTCAAGCAAGTCTTCTAGCCGTCCCGGCGTCGCGACAATTATGCTCGCTCCGCGCACTGCTTTGACCTGCGGCCCGTAACCCGCGCCGCCGTACACCGAAGCAACTCGCAAATCAGTGCCTTCGCACAGCATGCCGATCTCTTTTGCAACCTGGATCGCTAATTCGCGAGTCGGCACCAAAACCAGACCGCCAGGTTGACCTGGCTTCGATTTTTGCAATCTCACTGC
>CAMBDT010000126.1 GCA_945865395.1 Acidimicrobium ferrooxidans DSM 10331
CGCGACGCCATGCCGATCGCCGAAATGATTATCGACGCCGCTAGCCAACCACCAACGCGGCGATCACTAATTGGAAAAGTCATTGCGCGTCGCGGCAAAGGCGTAACCACAATGTTGCGCTGGAGCAAGATGTCATCAGCCCAAGTGCTCAAAAAATATTTCAAGTCAGAATTGCTTATCGGGCCTGCTCTCGTCACGGGCCCGACAGTCTGGGGCGTTTCGCCGCACACACCAGGCACGGGTCTAGCCGCACTCACCTATGCGATGCGCCACGCATCAAAAGTTGGTCGACCAATTGGTGGCAGTGGCATGGTGCCAATCTCATTGCGTCGCAGCATCGAATCAAATTCGGGTGTAGTGATGACAAATACAAAAGTCGCCCAAATTCTTTGTGAAGGATCTCGCGTGCGCGGGGTCGCCCTCAGCGATGGAACTGAAATTTCCGCCGACTGCGTGGTCTCGGCGTGCAACCCACATGACACTTTTCTTAAGTGGCTCAAGAATCCACCAGCGATCGCCAAACCGATGATCGAGAAGTGGCGAGCAACACCCCACTACGAAGGTTATGAATCAAAAATTGACGCCCGCATCACAGCATTGCCGCGCTATCAAAACCTAGACACAAAACTATTTGCTGATCTCGGTGTCGATCCCCTGGCGGCAACCATGATCGTTTCCCCAACTACAGCCGATTTACATCGTGGTTCCGAAATGAGCTTGCGCGGTGAAATTCTCGACGAACCGGCGATGCTCGTCAACTTGCCGTCGGTATTAGACCCTTCGATGACCAACGCGACGGATCATGTCTTTAGCCTCGAGGCAATTTTCACGCCGTTTTCATTTAAAGGTGGCTGGTCAACAACTGTCGAACCTCACCGTTGGCTTGAGAAATATTCGCAACTAGTTGAACCAGGTTTCATGAACTCGATCGCCGACTGGCGATGCATGACACCTGCGCATTACGAATCAGAGTTTTTTTTGCCCAAGGGTCACGCCACAAGTTTTGCGGGTGGTCCGTTGGCTGCACTTCTTAACTCACAACCCGAATTAACGCGATATCGCACACCGATCAAGGGGCTATATTTAACTGGCGCTGCGACGTTTCCTGGCGCTGGCGTGTGGGGCGCAAGCGGCAAAAACGCCGCGCTAACTATTTTGGGGCAATAACTAAAAAATCAGGCGTCGCGAACATTGAACTCACGCTTTGCCACGGGTTCTTTGTCGCTCCACGGAAAGTTGATCCATTCGTCGGTCATCTTCCAGACATATTCGCATTTAACGATCGAGTGCGGTTTCTCGTAAAGCACCGCGATACGCGACTCTTTAACTTGACCATGACAAAAATCGTTGACGAGTTTTAAAGTGTGACCAGTGTCGGCAACATCGTCAACAATCAAAATTCGCGAATCTTTCAGATCAACCAAGTTCGGCACTGGCGGCAAAACGATCGGTATCGGCAATCGTTCATCGACACCCGTATAAAACTCGACATTTAGCGTGTATGTGTTTTTAACCGAAAGCGCATAGCCAAGTGCGCCCGCAGCCATCAAACCACCGCGCGCAATCGCCAAAATGATGTCAGGCTCGTAACCATCTTTGGCCACCTTCAAGGCCAGTTCGCGACTTGCGACACCGAAAGACTCCCACGTCATAATCTCGCGTGCTTGTGTCAAAACTGAAACTCCTTTATTTGTAAAAGCCGATTATAGAACACAAAGACGGCTGGCGACGATTATTCTTCTGAAAAAATGCCGCTTTACGATTTATAAAACGACTTCAAAATCTCAAAATACTTTGGCCAACTTTTGGTCACCACGTCGGGGTTTTGCACCTCGACACCGCTCACTTCGCGCTGAATCAACGCGAATGCCATCGCCAATCGATGATCATGGTGCGTATCAAGACTGGCGCCATGCAACGTCGCTGGCTTAATCACCATGCCATCTGAGGTTTCGACGATGTTCGCCCCCAGTTTACGCAACTCGCGAATTAGGTCACCAATGCGATCGCTCTCTTTGCTGCGAATAAAACCCACACCGCTGATCTCAGTTGGTGACTCGGCGAACATCGCCACGACAGCCAGAGTCGGCACGCAATCACTAATTTGCGACATATTCACTGAGACGCCCTGTAATCGATCGGCTTTATCGCGACGAATCTGCAATCCATCGGCAGTTTCAGCGACCTGACAGCCCATGCGTGCGAGCAAGTCAATGAACTCGACGTCACCTTGCAAACTGTTGCGCGACAGATTTTCGATCGTCACCAAGCCGCCGCTTATCGCCACTGCACCCAATGGATAACTTGCGGCCGAGGCATCTGGCTCAACGGCGAAGCTCGAGCCCTGATACTCGCCCGGGCTAACCCAAATTTGATTGCCAGAGAAATCTGTTTGAGCGCCGAACGCCCGCATCACGCCGACTGTCATTTCTATGTATCCGCGCGAAACAACCTCGTCGCCGAGTTCTATCTCGAGACCTGAAGGCAAATACGGCCCGATCATCATCAATGCACTTGTGAACTGGCTCGAAGTGTTGGCGTGAACTGCAACCTTTGCCTGCCACTTTGTACCACTCGAAACTCGCACCGGCAAACACCCGTCGGCACCGATTGTTGCAACATTGGCGCCAAGACTGCGCAATGCCGAATGCAAATCACTCATCGGTCGTTTTCGCAGAGGCTCGTGGCCGTCAATAACCGTGCTGCCCACTCGCAAACTACACAGCGCCGTTAAGAACCGCGACGTAGTGCCGGCCAGTTTGGCATCAACTCGCAATTCGCTTGTATTCGCAACGTCAAAGTTGCCGCTAACTCTCAAACAGTCGCCGTCGCGATCAACATCAACACCGAGAATTCGCAGTGCATCGATCATCGCCTCGGTGTCGTCGCCAGGCGCACAATTCGAAATTACAGATTCAGATTTCGCAAGCGCCGCACACACGAGTGCCCGATTTGTGATCGACTTAGAGCCAGGAACTAAAACTAAATTGCCGTCACCCAGCGTTGTCATGCCACGGTCTGAATACTTGGACGAAATTTTCGCGCCATCAGACCCCCGCGAAACATCTCGGCACTCGCCTTGTCAATGATCAACACGAGTATTCCGCGGTCGCCTTCAACAGAGTGCGACACTTCGAAGTTCGCAATATTTACGCCCAAGTCTGCAGCCAATGTAAAAATCTCGGCGGCCGAGCCCGAACGGTCAGGTAT
>CAMBDT010000127.1 GCA_945865395.1 Acidimicrobium ferrooxidans DSM 10331
CCAAGTTGCGAGGCACTTGATAATGGTGGCGTCACCTACAACAGGTTCAATAGCCTTTATAAAAAACTTGCACAACAAGGACAAACAATGTTGCGCGGCATGGGCGATATGGGTACTCTTGCTTGCGCCCAAATAGGCAGCAATCCACCCGACAACTTGACGCCGAGCATCGTCAGTGGTTCTGGTTCGCCGTGGGTTACACCACTTTCTGGTCTCACTATTTCCCAAGTCGATCCTCTTATTGCCACGCCATGGAACTCGACATCACGTGGCATGGGCGGCGGAAGTGGTATTTCAATTTTTGAACCGCGACCCGCTTGGCAGAATGCACCCGGTTTTGACCCAACGATCACCAACCGTTTTTCGCCAGATTTCGTCGTTCAGTCTGTGGGCACCATCTTCTATAAAGACGGGAAATGGGGCCAAGTAGACGGCGTTTCGATGGCGGGTCCGTTGATGTCAGGTGTTCTAGCAACGATCGCTCAGAGTTGCTCAAACGGCAACGCGAACTACCGGCTCGGTTGGTTGAACCCAGCTCTATACGCGATGGCACAAGACAAACTTGGATTCACAGATATAACTACCGGCAAAAATATGAGTTTCGGCTATGGCGGCTTCAACGCCAAAGTTGGTCATGACTTGGCATCGGGTCTCGGCACTATTGATCCAAAAACATTTCCAACCGAGTTGTGTAAATACATTGAGAGAACTCCACGCAATTCATATTTGAATTCGGCGGCTGTTGTACCGCCAACAACTCAGCCCGCGGCTGTTGTACCGCCAACAACTCAGCCCGCGGCTACCAGCAGCAAATCCAAAATCACTTGCATCAAAGGTAAGGTCACCAAAATAGTTGTCGCTGTGAATCCCAAATGCCCTCTTGGCTACAAAAAGAAGCAGTAAATTGATCGATAGGGGCGGGGTGGCTCGGTAGACACCCGGTTGCGTGTGTTGCGATTTCTGTCAAGTCAATTCAAATATTTCTTGCGTTGCCCCCCTCAGAGTTTTTGAAGAGAACTATTTCGCGGTAACACTTGCAAACATTGGCGCGCTCGGACGGACTTGAACCGCCAACCTTCTGATCCGTAATCAGATGCTCTATCCATTAAGCTACGAGCGCAAATTTCAAACCGAATCCTACTGCCTTATGGTCGCCAAGACTTTGTCCACCACGGCTTCCACGAGTTGCCGTTGCGCTTGAACAATGCCAGCGCCGCCTGCGCATTAATTCGCGGATCTAGAAGTTGCGCCGGCTCGGTGACACCAACATTTGACAACCACGACCGATGTACTGAATAATAAATCTGAAATAGACCAACACAACAGTCATTGACCCCACCGACAACATTTGGGTTCAACTTGCTTTCACGCTGGGCGACAAATAGAGCGTTCTCTTCGTGCTCATCGGGCCAAACTTCACGAATAATTGCAACCACATCTTTGCGCTTGTAAACAGTATCTGGGATCACAATTACAGGTTGGTCTGAAGTGCAAACCTGTGCGCCAACCAAGATCATCGTCGATGACTTTGCCCCGTTCAAAGCCAAAAGCTTCGTCAGCGACATGCCGTAACGAGCGGCAATGCGACTCCATGAATCATTAGAACGCGCCTGATGAAAAACAGTGCATGACGCGGCAGTCGCGTGCGTGGGCAAAAAAACCAAACTTGAAACAACAACGCAAACAACCGCAAAAACCAACTGGCGGAGAGGGAGGGATTTGAACCCTCGGTCCGGTTTACCCGGACAACGCCTTAGCAGGGCGCCCCATTCGGCCGCTCTGGCACCTCTCCAAAAATTCAAGAACGAGTAATTACTAACTTCATTACCCAAGCGACTTCTTAGTGTAACGGTCAAAGAAAGATCCCTCTCGTGGCGGAACGGGAGGGATTCGAACCCCCGGGCCTTTTACAGCCGTCCGCTTTCAAGGCGGATGCGTTTGTCCACTCTGCCACCGTTCCGCTCGTAGACGCTATCTCGTAATGCGACTTCTTAGTTCGGTCATCCAATCGTCGGCATCACGCCATCGCGCGTCGGCGTGCTCGCGCGCCGTGTGTTCGTGTTTTCCGCTCGCAGGATACGAACCAAGAAATTTCACATCACCTTGTTTGGCATGCAAGTCGCGCAATGCATCGGCCATCAGTTCGTCTTGAATATGTCCGTCGGCATACATGATGAAGCAATAGTCGCCGAGACCGCCACGCTTGGTAGGTCGCGAAAGCAGAACGGATAAATTAATTCGCCGCGCCGCGAATTCTTGCAAAATTGAAAGCAAACTTCCTGGTTCGTCAGCACGCTGGAAAACGACTATTGCAGTTTTGTCGTGACCAGTTGCGCTCGGCACCGCACCCTTGCCGACGAGCACGAAGCGAGTCTGATTGCCTTGATGATCGGCGATGTCAGTAGCGATAACTTCAAGACCGTAAATTTTCGCGGCATTTTTTGGCGCGATCGCCGCCAGTTTTTCGTTCTTGTTGGCCGCCACAAGTTGCGCCGCTTCAGCAGTTGAGTTGGTAGCTCGAGTTTCGAGTTCGCCAAAATTTTTGCGCAAATAATTATGACATTGCGCGGTCGCTACGGGTATCGACAAGATGCCGGTTAAGTCACTAGTCGACACACCTTTACGCGCTAACAAGCAGTGCTCGATATCCAGAACAATCTCACGCTGAATTAAGAGGTCATAGTCAAACACCAGTGCATCTTGTGTGAAATTGACCGTGCCTTCTATCGAATTTTCAATCGGCACAAAGCCAAGATCAACATCGCCCGAAGCAACTGCATCTAGGACATCAGGCACAGTTCGAAATGCGACTAATTCGCACACGGCAAGATCTTTTTGCGTGAGCAGGGCTTGTTCGGTAAATGTGCCCGCAGGACCAAAATATGCAATGCGCTTTGTTTGACTTTTCGTCACGGATACAAGGTTACGGTGCACACAAATCGTATTCGCGGTCATTTATTGAACCGTATTTCGCACTAGCCTGACTGCATGTTTGAGTATGTTGCATTTAATCCATATAACGCAAGCCCCGAAGCGATGGCCAACGAACTGACCAAGAAATCAAGCGAGGGCTGGGAAGTGGTTTCAATCGTGCCGACACTTGACGGTCGCTATTGCGCATTTCTTCGACGACCTACCGATGCAAACACAATTGCTAATTCGCAGCAACCACAAACTCTCGGCGCATCAAGCA
>CAMBDT010000128.1 GCA_945865395.1 Acidimicrobium ferrooxidans DSM 10331
GCGCCGTTAAGACCCAGCACTAGCAGTCGCTCGCCGCGACCCAGGTCAAAACTCACATCATGAAAGATGTCTGGACCACCAAAAGTCTTGCGCAATCCGTCGACCGTCAAAACTGTTTCGCCGCAATGAGGCGGTTCAGGAAATCGCACCTTCAACACGCGCGCGCCACGTGCCGCATGCACGCGAGTTTCTTCGATGCGACCGATTCGTTTTTCGATGCTGTGTGCCATTGCGGCTTTGCTCGCCTTGGCGCCAAATCTGTCGACAACGCGTTGCAGACGGTCAATTTCTTTGCTCTGCTGAGTCGCTTTTTTTGCTTGGCGCGCTTCGTCGGCTTCACGCGACACCAAATATTGCGTATACGTGCCGCGATATTCGACGACCGAACCCTCAGAGTCTTCGTCGGGGCGATCGAGATGCAGAACGCGGGTGATCGCTTCGTCGAGCAATTCGAGGTCGTGGCTGATCACGAGCAACGCACCTTTGTAGGCTCGCAAAAAATCGAGCATCCAAGTTTTTGCGTCAATGTCTAAGTGGTTAGTCGGCTCGTCGAGCAACAGTGTGTCGCTGCCACTGAACAAGATTCGCGCAAGTTCGACTCGACGTCGTTCGCCACCAGAGAGCACACCTAGAGCGAGATTCAAACGGTCGGGCTTCAACCCCAGACCTGCGGCGATGGCCCGAGCTTCGCTGTCCGAGGCGTATCCACCCTTCAAAGAAAAATCTTCTTCGGCTTTGGCGAACTTGGCTACGTTTGCATCACTTGAGTTTTCTTCAATCGCGATGCGCAATTTCTCGATGCGGATAATGTCGTCATCAATGCCACGCCCCGACAAAATGTGCGAGATTGCAGTTCGAGCGTCGAATGATCCGGCGATGCGAGGATCTTGCGGCAGATAACCGAAACCACCTTTGCGATTGATCACACCCGACTTCGCCTCGTTTGCGCCACCGAGCACTTTGAACAGCGTCGTTTTACCCGCACCGTTGCGACCGACAAGACCGACTTTGTCGCGTGGCATCACGGCGAACGATGCGCCGTTGACGACGAGCTTGCCACCGATTTCAACGCACAGATCTTTGACTTGAAGCACCCGTCAAGGCTCGCACCACATTTGCGTTGATACAACCTGTTAAATCGCCTATTGTCGTGCGTATGACTATTGCAACAGATGTTTTGATTGGTGCAGCGACTGCGGCTACGGCGAGCGATGTTGTTGTGGGTGCGGCGATTGCAATTGCGTGCATGATGGTCGCCGTCTGGGCAATCAGTCTGGTGATGCGCGATGCGTCGATTGTCGATATCGCTTGGGGTTCTGGTTTCGTGCTTGTGGCGTGGGTTAGTTATTGGCTGAGCGACGGCAACTCGACTCGAAGTTTGCTACTGACCGTGCTAACGACGATTTGGGGGGCGCGACTGGCGTTTTATTTGGCGAAGCGCAATCTCGGCCACGGCGAAGACTTTCGTTATCAATCAATGCGCCGCAAACACGGTGACCGCTTTGCAATCGTCAGTTTGTATTCGGTTTTCGGCATACAAGGTGTATTGATGTTCATCGTTTCACTGCCAGTGCAACTCGGCCAGGTTCGCGAAGAGCCGAATTTTGGCGTTGTCGGCGTAGTTGGCGTTCTCGTTTGGGGCGTCGGCATTTACTTTGAAGCAGTCGGCGACGCGCAACTCGCACGATTTAAACGTGACCCAGCCAACAAAGGTCTAGTCATGGATCAAGGCCTGTGGCGCTACACACGACACCCGAATTATTTTGGCGATTCATGCGTTTGGTGGGGCTTGGGTTTGATCGCTGCCGAATCGTCGCTCGGTATTTATGGATTGATTGGCCCAGTCGTGATGACTTTCTTGTTGGTCAAAGTCTCTGGCGCCGCGATGCTCGACCGAGCAATGCTCAAGCGCAAGCCCGGCTACGAAAACTACGTCGCCACAACCTCGGGCTTCATCCCTCGCCCACCCCGCCGCTAACTAGCGACTGGCAAGTCACACTCAATCAATTTCGTTCTCTTTGAGCGGACGACGGGATTTGAACCCGCGACCCTCACCTTGGCAAGGTGATGCTCTACCACTGAGCCACGTCCGCATTTGCTTTAACTACTTCGGTTATTGCACTGACTTAAGGCTTTGAGTTTAGCAACGGGTCAGCAGTACTCAACACTTCTCGGCTTACCTTTACTGTGCTTGACAACCGCACCACCCCAGCGAGCGAGACAAGCACGACAGCGCCACCAAAAGCTTAGAACAAAGTTAAGACTCCCAGACAAAAGCGTTGGTTTAGAATGAGTGCCGTGTTCAGTTTGCTCAAAAAATTGTTTTCAAAATTATTTGTACGCATATCTCGAAAAACTCAGCGTGACGAACAGCAGGACCCGTTTAATTACCCATTATTCTAATTTCACCACTTCATACTTGAGAATTTATTTCACACCAATGATGCAGAAGACCTGGCAAACATGAACGCAAGAATCTCGTTTCGTATTCGAATATTGTGGATGTCGATCTTCAACATTTTCTTGTTTCTAATTCTCACATTTGGCATCGTGGAACTAATTATCAAGTCCCGGTTGATGGGATACGTTATGGTCAGTATAGTTTTTGTAATTTCAGTTTTTCTCATGCTCTCGGAAATTGCATTACGAAAATACAACCGCAAAAAAAGTGAAAAAAAAATTACCAACCCCCAATCTCCTCATCGAAAAATGCTCGAGCAGATGTTGAATAAGATTCCAAATCCACCTTTTAACATAAATGCGTTCTTGGCCGAATTGGATGATTATTACAAATATGGTCTGACCAAGAAAACTCTACGATCTAGAGTTTCGACGGACTACAACGGCACTTATATCAAAATTGCCGATGGCATTCGGAACGGGATTAGTCCGTCATCTAATTGCGAAAAAAAAATATTTGTCCTCGGCGGGTCAACAGTATCTTGCCTCGAAAGCCCAGATGAATGGACTCTTCCTTCTCGAATCCAAGATCAACTCAATAATTTGGAAATACCAAAAAAGGTAATAAACCTGGGCGTTAGTGGCGCCACCACTTTTGATCGATTTATTGCTGCCTCAGATCAAGACTCAATTGGTGCTGGCGATACCTTATTTTTTTGGTTTGGCGTCAATGAAGGTAAGGGGCTTTGGGGTCGCAGAGGAAAAGGAATTTT
>CAMBDT010000129.1 GCA_945865395.1 Acidimicrobium ferrooxidans DSM 10331
CGATGCAAAACGAGCCGAAACAGTCTCGCCAGACGCTTCAGGTGCCAAGTTCATTACCCGAATTGGGTCGCCGATTTTCGGTTGTGCGTAAAGTGCGTCTTGGCGATGTCACCCCTAAGGGGCGTTTGCGGTTAGATGCGGTTGCGAGATATCTGCAAGATGTCGCCACTGACGATTCACTCGACGGCGGCTACGACGAACCGCACTCGTGGGTCGTGAGACGCACGCAGATGTGGGTGACGAGTTTTCCGAAATATTTAGATCAAGTCGAACTGACGACTTGGTGTGGCGCGCTTGGTTCGCATTGGGCCGAGCGTCGCACACAAATCAAGTGCGCGGGTGTTGTGGCAATTGAATGTGCCGCGTTATGGGTGCGAGTCGATTTCAAGACGATGAAGCCAGTCGCTTTGACCACCGAGTTAATAAAGTTGCTTGAAACCGCCACTAATGGACGAAAGATTTCGTCGCGACTTGAAATTGGCAAAAATTTGCCTGATTTAAACAGCAACGGCGCGACATCGCAAGATTGGCCGATTCGATTTAGCGACATGGACGCAGTCGGTCACCTGAATAACGCCGCTTATTGGGAAGTGCTCGAAGAATATCTCGGTGCTAATTCTGGCAAGCGAGCGCCGTTGTTGGCAACTGTCGAACATCATGGCGCCATCGACCCAGGCAACAAGGTGCGCATCGTCACGCAAAAATTTGCAGATCGAGTAGTTCTGCGACATGTTCTTGCCGACGACACGGTCGCGGCAGTTACCGAACTTATTTTGGTGTGACGGTTATTTCTTTGAAGACATTCTCGCGGTAAAACTTCAACTCACGAATACTTTCGCGAACATCGTCTAGCGCGCGGTGCGCACCACTTTTTGTCGGCCGTGAAATTTCGAGACCTGGATACCACCGCTTGACGAGTTCTTTGATTGTTGAGACATCAACGCTGCGATAGTGCAGAAAGTTTTCGATTTCTGGCAGATATTTCACCAAGAATCGGCGATCGGTGCCAATCGAGTTGCCACACAGCGGTATCGTGCGCGGCTCGGCGATGTGTTGCTTAATAAACTCGAGCGTCGCTGTGCCTGCTTGCTCGAGACTCACAGTTGACGCGCGAATCGCTGTCAGCAAACCCGATGTCGTGTGCATTTCAACGACGAATGGGTCCATCGCTTTGAGCACCGCCTCTGGTTGGCTGATCACCAGATCTGGGCCCTCGGCAATGATGTTTAAGTCATCGTCGGTGATCAGCGTGGCGATTTCGACGATCACTTCGGTCGCGGGGTCTAGCCCTGTCATCTCAAGATCCATCCACACAAGCACGCCAAGCAATCTATTAGTTTTCTGCCCAGAGTCTGCACTTCAGTGCAATCTCGGCATCTATGCCCGTGGGCTCTATCGTCTTAGGCGTGGCAAATTCAACTGCGGGTAATGCACCGCGTCAACCAACAAATGTGCCGGTCAAGCGACTCGATCTTGATCTGCCGTTGCCTGCACCAGCACATGCAGGCGACGCGGGCATTGATCTGCACGCCCGTGTTGATGCGTTGTTGCCGGCGCGCGGTGGGCGAGTGCTCGTGGCTACAGGCATTGCCGTTGCGATTCCGGTTGGGTTTTTTGGACAAGTTGTGCCGCGCAGTGGGCTCGCATTAAAACACGGCATTTCACTTGTCAACACGCCAGGCATCATTGACAGCGGTTATCGGGGCGAACTTCAAGTGATCATGATCAATACCGACCCGGTCAACGATTATCAAGTTAAGCGTGGCGATCGCATCGCGCAATTGATTATTCAAGAAGTTGTGGCGACCACTTGGCAAGTTGTCGAAGAATTAGATGGCGAAGATCGCGGTGGCGGCTTTGGCCATTCGGGGCGTTAGTCGGTTTTTATTTATTGTTTGAAAGTCGCTGAACGAGAATTTCGCGGTGATGAAGATCTTTAATTTGATCTGCTGACAACTCGAGCAATTCGCCGAAAACTTCGGCATTGTCTTCGCCGCGATATTTAATCGTGCCGCGCGTCGAAGTATCAGAGCCAGAAAATCGCCACGGCGAGTTCGGCAGTTTCACTGTCGAGTTGCCGCGATCGTCAACTTCGACAAACGCATTGCGTTGTTTTGCCCACTCGGTCTTTGCAACCTCGGCAACTGAGCGCAGTTGACCCATAGCTAGTTTATTTTCGGCGAGTCGTTGTTCAAGTTCGTCGACGGTGCTTACAGTCGCTGCCCAGTCTTTAATCAGTTGCATCAACTCATCAAGGTTGGCGATTCGCAACGAAACTGTTTTAAACCGCGGGTCATCAAGCAATTGTGGTTGCTGCATCGCTGCGACGAAGAAATCAAACGTGCCACGCTCGGCAGGGTGGCCACTGACGACTGAAGTAATGCCGTCGCGTGTTGTCAACACGGCATAATCTTCGGGGCGAAACGAGCGAATTGCGTCGGGCGAGACAGGTTGATCCCATAAATCGTCGTGAGCATGTTCGTTGACATAGAGCAAAGTTTGCGCCATCGAAAGATCTATGTATTGCCCTTCGCCGGTGCGCTCGCGTTGAAACAACGCCGCCAAAATCGCGCTCGCGCACTCGATTGCCGTGTAAACATCGGCGTGGCTAAACGGATCGTTGGCATACTTACCGTTGCGCGCGTCACCTTGACGCTTGGTCATGCCCATTTCGGCGTTAATAACCGGGGCAAACGCGCGGCGATCAACCCATGGGCCCGTGTTGCCATAGCCAGTGATAGACGCATAGACAAGCCGCGCATTTTTTGCACGCAAAGTTTGTTGATCAAGACCTAATCGTTGCATCACACCAGGGCGAAAGTTTTCGATCAACACGTCGCACTTGTCGATTAGCCGTGTGATCAAATCAACTGCTTCGGGTTTGGTTAAATCAAGCGAGATATTTCGTTTGCCAACATTTTGCTGAATGAAATATGTTGAATTCGAATTTACGCGGGGACTTGAAAATCGAGTCAGGTCGCCCGTGGGTTGTTCGACTTTGATTACATCAGCGCCGAGATCGCACAGCATTCGTGTCGCATGTGGCCCAGACAGCACTCGCGTGAAATCGAGAACTCGAACCCCGTCAAGTGGGCGCATTTGTTAATTAAGCGTGACGCC
>CAMBDT010000130.1 GCA_945865395.1 Acidimicrobium ferrooxidans DSM 10331
TCAGCATCAATCGGCACGGCGCTGCGCTCTTTTGTTCTGAAAGCAAATCCAAATTGGTTTGCAATCGCCAACGGTTTGCGCGCCGCCACCGCCGATGCTGTGCCACTAAAACTGCCGCCCGAAACGCCCATGCCTAAATGGATTGAGCCGCAAACTGACAACCCTGTGCGCACGGCACTGATCAACGCCGTTGCCGCAGTGGTCGCCCAATCGGGCTACGCCAATGCAACTATCTCTCGAATCGTGCGCCGCGCTGGTGTCACGAACGGCTCGCTCTACAACTTTTACGCCGACAAAGAAGCGCTCACCGACGACGCAATGCAGGTTTTTCTCAATCTCTCTGCGGATACAAACCGCGAAGGCAACCTGCGAGCCGACCCCAACCTGCGAACTGACCGCGGTCTTGCCGACAGTTTTACATTGGGTCTTCTACCGAGTCGTCGCATGTGGCTCAACTTTCGGCTTGAATGTCTAATCGCTTCGCGCAATCACTTACCGACGCGAAAAAAGTTCAAACAAAGTCTCGAACTTTCGCGAGATAATCTTGGCGCAACAATGCCAGACTTGCCAACCGAGATAATTAATCTGCTTTCAAGTGGCGAACAAGCAGTCGGCATCGGGTTCACCGCTCTTGAGCCCTATACATCGGCGTTGCGTGAGTGTGATTTTTATTCAATTATGGCAAAATTGTCTCAGCAAAATCAGTTGCTGCGTCGGGGCAATTAACTCGCGCGTTATCGCGCTAAAAACTTTTTACGAAAACGGTGGCGCCTGAACATATTGCGTGATCGGTTGGCCCGCCATCACAGTCCATTGCGAACCAGCAATGCGTTCGGTGAGCGCGCGCATCGCCAAATCACCAGCAACCGAAACATCCATCACGCCCATGCTGAACGATTTTGCATATTCGCGCGCAAGTTCGCTGACCAACGGCGTATCTAAAAAGCCTGGGCACAGCGCGCTGATGCACACGCCATGCGGTTCGAGCGCGGGGCCGAGCGACTTCACGAGACCCACCATCGCGTGTTTGGTTAATCCGTAAATTGGGTCTGGTGCGATGGCGATTATGCCGGCCAGCGATGCCGTCACCAAAATATGGCCGGTCTTGCGCGCAACCATGCCAGGTATCACCGCGCGCGCGCCATACACGACACCGTCAACATTGATGCTCATGATTCGCTCATACGCATCGTTGTCAACTTTTTCTAGCGGATAATTCGAGATATTGCCGATTACATTTTGATGTGTCGAGACGCCGGCGTTTAGACACACAATGTCGAACGGTTCGAATGTCGACATCAATTTTTGCCATGCTTGCGAATCGGTGACATCAAGGTGCACATATTCGCCGCCAACTTCGACCGCAATTTGTTTGCCTAGCGTGTCGTTGATATCTGCGACGACAACGGTTGCACCCTCGCGCGTAAACCGACGCGACATCTCTGCGCCAATACCGCTTGCGCCACCCGTAATAAACGCCCGCTGCCCCGCGAGTTTGCCGCCGCTCATCAGCGCTTCAGCGTGAGCACTGCCAGCACCACACCCAACACAATCAAACCGATTGCGATTGGGCGCGACGCAATCGCACCACTATCGTCGGCGAAGCATTGCAAAATTGCCACCGCCTTACCTTGCCCCCGAAACGACACCGACTCGCATTCATCGGCGCGCAATAAACCAATGCCTTGTATCGCAACTGCAACCGCCGCCGCCAACCCAAAGATCTTCCTCATAAAACCCCAATCAGTATCTCTTTAAGAACGCTAGCCCAAACTTGTCTAGCTATCAGTGAGCCGAGCGAACTATCCCCCGTTAATCACATAACAACGCGCCACAAACGGATGGTCAAACCATGCGAACTTGAGCCCCGAAGTCTTGATCATTTGTTTTATTACCGGACTCTCTGGGTCAAATTGCGAGACGACTACAACCTCGTCTTCTTCTAAACTTTCGCAAGCAACGCGAGCTTTTTCTAGCGCAGGACGCCAGAGATCTTCAGACGCATACCTGCCAATACCACCCTGGCGCGGATTTTCTTGAAACGGGTCTCTGAAATTTTGCGACGCCGCAAACACAAACACAAACAATAGCGGTGAGAGAAGAACAATCGCTCGACCCGATCGTGCCACTACTGCGCCACTGAATAGCACCAGTATCGCCATCCAAAAAAATGCCAAGGGCAGAAACAAATATTGTCGCAGCGTTAATTGACCGACTAAAACATGCTGAACTATCACCGACATCGCCGCTGCCAGAAACAAACCGAGCGCGGCACGCATCACCGAAGAGTCAATTTTGTGGCTACGCATTCGTGCGAGAATTGCGACGATTGCAATCACCAACGCCAACGGCAAAACCACCTGAAGCAGCTTCGCAACTCCCCCAGTCTCGAGAATCGCACGAGACGCCCACGGCTCAGGGTAAAACTGCGTAACAATAAACCGTAATGTTCCAGGAATATTTCGAATCGTGTCAACTATGCCAACGCTCGCCCGCTCGCGAGTTATAAACGCGCCAGCCTCCGTAAGCCGATCAAATACTTCACGCTCATAACTCGTATCCGGCACCCAATCACCTATGTAAGTCATTGTCGGCTCCTGAATTCGTGCCATCACAGCCGATACCCCAGTTCCCATGAATATTGCTAATGCCCGCAGAAAATGAGTGCGCCGTGAACCGTAATTAAACAGCCAAAGTAAAACCGCTATTCCACCGCCAATAAGCGCCGTCGGAGTTGACGCCGCGATTAAAAGAAACATTGACAACTCAAAAGTTGCTGCTTGCCGATCATTCGGAAGGGTCGAAATTGACGAAATGACAATCACCGCTGCTGTGAGAGGAAACCCAATGCTGCCGTTGATGCCGATGTATGCAAGATCTGGGAGCGGTACGAGACACAACACGAGAGGTCCGACAAAAGCAACAGAATCTGCTGTCCCAAGATGAATCAATTTTAAATAAACCCACATTGTGCTCATCCACCAAGTAAGAACCGCTAGGGCTACCAAAATCATCGGAGTCCACTTCAAGGCAAATAGACTGGAGATTTCTACCAAAGTTCGTTGGATGAATGTTCCATAGGCAAAATCATTCCAAACTGCATAAAGCGACA
>CAMBDT010000131.1 GCA_945865395.1 Acidimicrobium ferrooxidans DSM 10331
GCATTGCGGGTGCCGCCGAAGTGTGAAGCAACTTGTTTCATCCACTGAAATGGTGAGTCAAGGGCCCATGCCCAACCAACATTGAAATGGTTCTCACACTTCGCCGTGCCGAAATCGTCAATACGTTCAAGCAACCATTCGGGATCTTCAGGAACACCGTTTTGAAACGATGGTGCACTCCATGCACCGTGAATTGTGCCTTCTGCAGAAGCACCATTGTCGCCAGTTATGTAAATGACCAAAGTGTTGTCTGCAATTTCTAGCTCGTCTAGTGCGTCGATCACGCGTTTGATTTGTGCATCTGTGTGGGCGAGAAAGCCGGCGAAAACCTCCATAAGCCTTCGCGCGATTGGTCTGTATCGTTCGGGGTAATCATCCCACGACGGGATTTGTTCTGGTCGTTTTGTTAAAGCCGTGTCAGGCGGAATAACGCCGAGTTTGAGTTGCCGTTGATAAATCTCATCACGAAGAGCGTCCCAGCCGCTATCAAATTTGCCTTTGTATTTTTCGATCCATTCTTGGGGCACGTGATGAGGTGCGTGAACCGCCGGCGTTGAGAAGTAACAGAAGAAAGGTTTGTTCGGTGAAGAGGCTTTTTGACGGTGCATCCAATTGATTGTTTGGTCGGCTAGATCTTGTGTTAGGTGATAATCGGGATTATCGAGATGCGGCGAGATTGGTGTTGTCTGGTCGTAAACAGGCGGCTCATATTGCGAAGATTCTGCACCCATGATGCCGTAAAAACGATCGAAGCCGAGACCTGTCGGCCATCGGTCAAAAGGCCCTGCTGGGCTCTGCTCCCACGATGGTGTCAAGTGCCATTTGCCAAAACACGCGGTGCTATAGCCAGACATGCGCAGAACTTGCGCGACAGTCGCAGACTCAGGCGGAATTGCACTGTCGTAACCAGGAAACGAATTGGCGATTTCAGTGATGCCACCCATATGCACTGAGTGGTGATTGCGACCTGTCAATAGAGCAGCACGAGTTGGCGAGCAAAGCGCAGTCGTGTGAAATTGGTTATAAATCAAACCCGCTTTAGCGACTTTGTCGAGACCCGGTGTCGCAACCGGGCCACCAAAATTGCCAAACGATCCAAACCCAACATCGTCGAGCATGATTAATAAAATATTTGGCGCGCCGTGTGGTGCTTGCGGTGCAGTCAGTTTTTTTGGTGTCGACTGCGGGATTGTCTTGGAGATTTTGCCGTCAAACTTCGGCGTTGAATGCGGAAGTTTGGTCACGACTGTAAATTCTGAATATCAAAAACTTGAAGTGCGTGACGCAATTTGTTCGTGTCACCAGTGACAGCGAGTCTTTGGTCGTTCAGAGCAGCAGAAAGTGAGAGATCGCCAGCGAGAATGTCGGCCCATATTTCAATGTTGCAGTCAATAGTAATTTCAGCGCTTTTGCCGTCTGTTGGGCAGGCGATGCAATTTCTGATGTGCAAGCCAGTCGGTTGACGATCGACAAATTTGAAGCAAATGTGTGTGTCGATCTCAAATGCGCGTTCAGGCAGGAGGAGCACTCGCAAAATATGCACAGCATTATCGCTTGTTGACGACATAATTTGTTTGCGCGATAGACGGTGCCGATTGAAGCGAGCCAGATCGAAGGTGCCGTCGAGGTCTCGGGCGCGAGCGAGGCACCAGTTTCGAATATTGGCAGCCGTCGTACGTTGGGCAATCAACCGAAGTGTCTCGGCGAGTAAAAGTCTGTCAACCTCTTCGACCTCGTTGCTATTCACGAGCCATGAACTCAATTCGCATGCCCAGCGCAGATCGTTATCTCGTATCGCGTCATTCGCTTTTTGGCGCACTACTTCGCGACCACCAAAACCTGCGATCATTCGGTTTGAATGTTCGATTCTTGGCAACGGAAACAAATTCGCTGGGTCGCCGTCAAACCAGCCGAGCAAACCAGTGCGGATCTGTCGCACATGGTGCTCTGCGACACCATAAAACTCAGATGTCAAGTTGTCTTCGTTAAAAAAATCAGGCAGGCGAATCGCATGCCCAAGTTCGGTGCTCGTGTAGCCGCGGTTTGTCAGTCGAACTGTTTGATCCCACAAAAACTGAATTGAGTCGCGATATCTGGTGACGCGTCGCAAGATATCAGAACTGCCACTTATCGGCATGCCATGTGCGCCGACGAGATGATTTGGTTTAAGCGAAAGCAAATGATCAATGCCCGCGAGCATGATGCGTGGGTCGCGATATTCTTCGCCACGAATCGCAAAGACATTGAAAAGCACGGGCCAAACAAGATTGTTGACCGCACAGCCAAGTGACTTAAACCAATACGTGACAGAGTCATCGGCGTCAGATGGCGCTGGTGTTACATCAATATCGAGACCGGCAACTCTGATCGTGCAAGGTGAATCAAAAGTGTGAACTGGCTTGATGAAGCCGTTCGTTTGTGTCTTATGTTCGGGGTTGCGATAAAACCGACCGAGCCCCACATTGACGTTTCCGTCTGGGCCGTCTGAGGGCAAGGTTATTGCAAACTGTTCGACTAGGCCGCGGCTATAACTCGGGGCGATCTCAGTCGCCGTACGAACGCGGTTATAGGCGATCTTGCTGTGGCCGTAAATCTCAACTTCAATTTCTGGTGACTCGTCGAGCACTGCTTGTGTGCCAGCAACATAATGAAAGTGCGTATACAGCACCGCAACAATCGGCTTTTTAGTATGCAGTCGCAATTCAGATATTGCGGCGTGCATTTCTTCGTTCGACTCACCAGTGTCGATTGCGATGATGCCATCTGGTGCGTCGATGAAAGTTTGATTCGATAATCCGTTGCCAACTAGGCACCAAACATGATCGCCGACTTTGTAGAAATCTCGAACAAGTCGCTTTGAATGATCTACTAAATCACGATGGGCAACATGACCAGTTTCAGTAGTAATGGTGTTGTCGGCGTTTGGCTCGAAACTGCGGGCTCGCTTGTGCTTTGTCACGACGAACTGTATTCGCCGAGAACTTGTGCAGGGTCGGTTGAAACTGTGTCAGGCCAATTCGAATACCAAATGTCGGCAGCAGATGTGCCGACATGCAAAGGCGGTCGATCGAAACCATC
>CAMBDT010000132.1 GCA_945865395.1 Acidimicrobium ferrooxidans DSM 10331
GCGCTAACAACTAACGGCGCAACTCTGCGACTCATCGCCGACGAGTTGAAGTCAGCAGGTTTGTCGCGCATCAACATCAGCCTCGACACGCTACAAAGCGAAAAGTTCTTCAAGATCACGCGACGAGATCACTTGGCAAATGTTTTAGACGGTATTGATGCGGCAATTCAGGCCGGTTTTTCGCCTGTCAAGATCAACGCGGTTATTCAGCGCGGCGTCAACGATGATGAGATCTTGGCACTGGCTAGTTTCGGTCGCGATAAAAAAGTTGAAGTGCGGTTTATCGAGTTCATGCCGCTTGATGCGCAAGGTCAGTGGCAGCGCAACGATGTTGTGGGTCAAGACGAGATCGTGGCGACTATAAATAACGTCTACCCACTCGAGCAAGTTGCGGCTCGCGGTGCAGCACCGGCAGATCGTTGGCGTTATCTTGACGGGGCCGGCACAGTGGGCGTAATTCCATCCGTAACGAAACCATTTTGCGGCGACTGCGATCGTGTACGACTGACTGCAGAGGGTCAGTTTCGCACCTGTCTGTTTTCAACGACAGAGTTTGATTTGCGAGCGATGTTGCGTGGCGAGGCAACCGACGACGCGATCGCGGCCGAAATTGCGCGTGCCGTCGGCACAAAGTGGGCGGGTCATGCAATTGGCAATGTCACTTTTGTGCGCCCGAAACGCTCGATGAGTCAGATTGGCGGCTAATGATGATCGCGACTAGTCATGTCTGAACTTAATTTTTCACACCTTGACCCAATGGGGCGAGCACGCATGGTCGATGTCACGCCAAAAGAGCCCACACATCGGCGGGCAGTTGCGCGATGCAAGGTTTTTATGAGGTCAGAAACGACGGCTGCGATCGCCAATCGTGAAGTAAAAAAAGGTGATGTTCTCGCCGTCGCCCGCGTTGCGGGCATTCAGGCCTCAAAGCGAACCGCCGAGATGATTCCGTTGTGTCACCCGTTATTGGTTGGTGCGGTTTATATCAACTTCGAAATCGGCGACGACCACATCGCAGTCGAGGCTCAAGTCGACACGATCGACCGAACCGGCGTCGAAATGGAAGCGCTGCATGCTTGCTCAGTTGCCGCGCTGACGATCTACGACATGTGCAAGAGCGCCGACCGCGCCATGGTGATTGGTGAACTGACGCTGTGGGAGAAATCTGGCGGGCGACAAGGCACATATCGGCGCG
The DNA here is from genome assembly GCA_945865395.1 of Acidimicrobium ferrooxidans DSM 10331. Lineage (GTDB taxonomy): Bacteria > Actinomycetota > Acidimicrobiia > Acidimicrobiales > Ilumatobacteraceae > BACL27. The sequence goes on from CAMBDT010000132.1 coordinate 1,196, forward strand.
AGGTCTAGGCTGAAACCTTTATTTTTAAGGCTCTGAGCCGTTTGGGTAGCGATCTCGTTAACCCGTAATACACTTAGGAGACCCCATGAGCAAGTTAATTCTTCTGATCGTTGGCGCCGCCTGGCTGGCAGTTCTCTTGCCGCCGATATTGCGAGCCCGCATAAACAACTCGCCAAACATGTCGGTTAGTGCTTTTAGGCGCAATCTTTCGTCCTTGCAGAATACAAATCTGCGTCACCCGCAAGCGCAGCTTCGAGGCATGTCTCGCGAACTTGCACCAAACCAAATGCGCACGCGTCAGGCAAGTCACTTGTCGCAATTGACTGGTCCGATTTTGCGACCGCAAGGCACTCGCTCGCATCAGTCAGTTTCGGGCGAGTTTTATGCCCGCGAACTCGTGCGCCAACGCCGTCAGCACACGGTCGTGGGCTTGGCTTCGGCGGCAGTTGTTTCGCTTTTCTTGGCGTTTACAACTGGGTCGATTGTCTTGGTTTATGCCTTCACGCTGAGCCTGATCGCCTTGATCGGCTATTGCTACTGGCTGGTGCAGCTTCGCGCGCAACGCGACAGCACTCGCTATATGCGTCAGTTTCGCAACCGCGCCGCCTAAGTATCTAGTTCGTAGTTTGGGGCTGTAGCTCAGTTGGTAGAGCGGTACGTTCGCAATGTACAGGCCAGGGGTTCAATTCCCCTCAGCTCCACAATTTGCGGTTAGGCGGCGAACACGGCCGAGTGGCACAATATCTGAGTGCCAAAAAGGCTGCTGTTTATTATCCAGAGTGGGGTTTTATAAATGACAATGACTTGGGCTGAAGCCAACCTGGCGGTCACCGCCCCGGGGCAGATTTTCGAACTTGTTGACGCCGAAGTGTTTGGCGTCAAGATGCAGGTTTTCAAAAATGCACCTGCGCATTTGGGTCAGGTTTTTGCTGGCGCCCGCGGTCATGGCGAAAAGACATTCTTGGTTTACGAAGGCGAGACCTACACATTTACCCAAGCAATGGATCAAATCGACGCGTTGTCGAATCTGCTCGTGAACACTTATGGCGTCAAGAAGGGCGACCGAGTTGCAGTCGCGATGCGCAATTACCCAGAGTGGGTGATGTCGTTCGCGGCGATTATTTCGGTTGGTGCCATATCGGTGTCGATGAACTCGTGGTGGGTCGAAGACGAAATGGATTTTGCGTTGCAAGACTCTGGCGCGACGGTTTTGATTTGCGATCAACAGCGCTTTGATATCGCCGCCACAAGTTGCAAGAAACTTGGTGTCAAAGTTTTGGTCGTGCGCGCTGAAAAGCCGCTTCCTGCAGGTGTCGAAAAGTGGCAAGATGCTTTGGCGCCGCATTTGAAAGCCGCGCTCAAATGTCCGGTCGTCGAAATCAAGCCTGACGACGACGCAACGATTCTTTACACATCGGGCACAACTGGCCGACCCAAGGGTGCTGTGTCGACGCATCGCGCGATAATTTCTGCATTGATGGCATTTTCTTCACGCAACTCGGTGCTCACAATGTCGGGTACGAAACTCAAAGACGTGACCGGCCCCGAAATACCGACTTCGTTTATTTTGATCGTGCCTCTGTTTCATGTCACTGGTTGCGTGCCTGTAATGATGAGTTGTTTCATCGCTGGCTTGAAACTCGCGATTATGTATAAGTGGGACGCCGAGAAGGCGCTCGAAATGATCGAGCGCGAGCAGATCACAAATTTTGTCGGCGTACCGACGCAAAGTTGGGATCTCGTCAACTCACCCGTGTTTGACAAATACGACACGACGAGTTTGCGTGCAGTGGGCGGCGGTGGTGCGCCATCGCCAACATCGCTGGTCGGCAAAGTCAACGACAAAGTTAAGAATGGCAGTCCGCAACTTGG
>CAMBDT010000133.1 GCA_945865395.1 Acidimicrobium ferrooxidans DSM 10331
GCACTCGCTGCTGAAAACCCGCGCTATATGTTGACCGCACCAATTCCGGCCACCAAAAAAGTGCTTGAACGAGCAGGATTAAAAATCGACGACATCGACCTCGTCGAAATCAACGAGGCTTTCGCTTCTGTCGTGCTGGCATGGGAAAAAGAAATGCATCCAGACATGGAAAAAGTCAACGTCAACGGTGGCGCAATCGCGTTGGGCCACCCACTCGGCGCATCGGGCACTCGCTTGATGACGACATTGTTGAACGAACTCGAGCGCACCGGTGGTCGCTACGGCTTGCAGACGATGTGTGAAGGTGGCGGTCTCGCAAACGCCACAATCATCGAACGTCTCGGCTAAATAATTCATACCCAAAATGTTGGGATCAATAATTTGGTTCGGCCTGGGCCTCGCGCTTCTCTATTTCACCTGGAAGATCGGTCTTGGCATGTTGCGCAGCATGACATCGACGCTTCCACCGCCGCCGCCAGCCGGAGAAATGCGTCGCATCAATGTGCGCTATCGGTGCTCAAGTTGCGGCACTGAATTGCGCATGACGATGGCGCCAGATCAAGACCCACCGCCACCAAAACACTGTCTAGAAGAAATGGACTTAATCGCGCCTGTCGACTGAAACTTGTCAGTGATATTTAGTTGCGGTATACAAACCGCCAAGCACCGCGAGTAGACCCGAAAATAAATACCAATTGTTGCGACCACCAGGCACGAAACCTAGGTAGTAAAGCAAAATCACAACAGCACCGAGACCAAGCAACGCAAACATCAAAACCGGCACCCACGGTGGACTGACGCGTTGTTCACGCAAAGTCGGGGGTGTGTATCGCGAAGAGGCATCGGCAATATTTTGCCCGTGCATCGAATGCGTATCTGAGGTGTCGAGACGATGCGTCTCATGCACACGCCCAGGTTTCGTGCCTTTTGGTGTTGTCCGACCGCCGACGCGTCGTTTTTGGCTTGCCATAACTTCATTAAGTGTAGGGGGATAAATCGCTTTGTAATTGCTCAAATTTCAGGCAGGCTGAAGGCGATGAATATTACTGGCGTGCGCATTTTGGTGATCGACAATTACGACAGTTTTGTCTACAACCTCGTGCAATATCTCGGCGAACTCGGGGCGCATCCAATTGTCGTGCGCAACGACGAAATATCCACAAGCGATGCTCTTGCACTAAAACCAGACGGAGTTTTACTCTCGCCCGGCCCAGGTCAACCTCAAGATGCCGGAATTTTATGCGAAGCAATCCGCACGTTTGCTGGCGTTACACCAATCTTTGGTGTGTGTCTCGGCCATCAAGCGATCGGTCAAGTATTTGGCGCAAAAATTGTGCACGCGCCCGAGCTTCAACACGGCAAAACTTCAGAAATTAGTCACAATGGCACTGGAGTATTCAAAAACATTGACTCGCCAATCCAGGCGACTCGTTATCACTCTCTAATAATTGAGCCAAGTTCGCTTCCAAGTGAGTTGACAGTAACCGCATCAACAAAAGACGGCATGATCATGGGTGTGCGCCATCGAGACTTAGAAATTGAAGGCGTGCAGTTTCATCCAGAAAGTGTGTTAACAGAGCACGGACACGAAATTATCAAAAATTTTATTGCGCGCTGCGATAATTAATCAGCAATAAAAAAGTTATGGTGTTGCAGCGGCGCGACCGACAGTCAAGCGAATAACAAAACCTGGGTCGACAAGAGTTCCGGTGTCGGTTCCTTGGGTGATTACTTTGCCGTTGTTGACATCTGTTGCCGGCACATCTTGATATTTAACTTCAGGAGTTAAACCCGCCGCCGCAAGCAAAGTTCGCGCATCGGCTTCGGTTTGACCTTCAACTTGTGGCACAGCAATTTTGTTTCCACCTGATGAAACAAAAACGGTGATCGCTGAACCCGCCGGACTTTGCGCACCAATCGCCGGTTCAGTTCTAATTACGCGACCCGTTTCGATAGTTGCACTTGCCTCGTTGACCAAAGTGACGACAAAGTTATATGGTGATGTTTGCAACAACTGTTGTGCGGCCGTGGCTACTTGACCCTGCACATTTGGCACAGTGGCTTGACCAAGACCACCCGAGACAATCACATCGATCACCGAACCAGACCGCACCTGAGTATCAACTTTTGGTTCTTGCGACATGATTTGATTTTCAGGAATCTTTGGGTCATTGACCACTTCTTTGATTGAAAGCTTCAACCCCAACGGGGCCAATAGGGCAGTCGCTTCTTTAACGGTCAACCCGCGCACAAGAGGCACTGCGACCGGAGTACTCGCGGGGTTGTAGGTAATCGTGATCTGGTCGCCAGACCGAGCGAGCACACTTGGCGGCGGATCTTGAGCGTAGACAATGTCGTTGCCAACCCCATCTTTTGTTGCCGCATAAGGAATCGGCGTGAAACCAGACGCGAGCAATTGTTCACTGGCTTGCTTCACCGTCAGATTTCTCACATCAGGCACGGTGATTGATGCGTTAGCCGAGTTACGGGTGAGAGTTTGGTACAGAAACAATCCACCCGCAAGCAAAACAATCGCCGCCAGCAATGCACCGAACACGAACACGGCGGTGCGTTGCGGAGATCTATCGTCATATGGCGGATAATTAGGTGAGTTTGTTGCAGTCGACGGAGTTTTGGGCAGCAATTCGGTCGTAGCATTTTGTGCGCTAATTAAAGTCGTCGCATTAACATCTGTCTGCGGCAAAACTTGCGTCACACCGTTTGTTGTTGCCTGATCTGACGCGGTTTGTTGCGACATAGCCAAAACTGGCATGCCTTCAATAAATCGGCGCAGTTCGTCGCGCACTTGTTCGGCACTCGAGTATCGATCGTCAGGTGACTTCTCCATGCACTTGGCGACGATCGCCGCAACTTCTGCGGGCAGTGATGCAAGGCGCTGATTAAGTGGCGTGGCTTGTTCGTGCACCTGTTTGTAGGCGATAGCGACCGCGTTTTCACCAGTAAACGGTGCGCCACCACTCAGCATTTCGTACATCACTACACCGAGCGAATAGATATCGCTTCGTTGATCGGTTGACGCACCTTGTGCCTGCTCGGGTGAAAAATA
>CAMBDT010000134.1 GCA_945865395.1 Acidimicrobium ferrooxidans DSM 10331
GAATTCTCTCAGTCTGGCGCTGCACTCGCAGGCCGGTGAGAGATCTGGTCGCCCCGACCTTTTGGTCGTTGGCATCGCACCCGAGGTATTAGCCCAAGTGGACCCCTTCAATCTACGGCGCCACCCCACCGAAACCACCCGCCACTTGATTAGATCCGCTGATTAAATGCCAGTTTGGTGGTGTATCTGCACACACAATTTAGGTGGATCGCCTATTTCTTCGCAACGAAACACCACCCGACGATGCCGTTGTTGTGATTCGGGGCGGAAACATGATGCTCGAGAGTTTGCGCAAATCTGCTGAAGCGTCGTTTCGCGAGACTGGCTTGTATTTGATCTCGGTCTTTCTGGTCGAAGAGCAAAAACTCGACGATGTGTGCGCGAGACCCGAGTTGCGACGGTACAGGTCAATCCGCACGTCTGTTGTTGGAAAAATTAAAGCGACTGATTTTTTATTGTTGGCTACTTTTCAACGACCGCACTACGACATCGCATTGCCAAATCTTGCCGACGAAAGTCTGATCAAACTCATTAACTGCTTCAGCCCATCGATTCGCAACCCCGCGTATGTTCAGTAAACTTAAGTTCGTGACTGCAACCGAGGCACCTAAAGCCGAGTGGGATCTCTGGGTTGACTACCAGCGCCGTGATTCGGATGGGCTCATACATGCCGACATTCGACATTTGCGCGCAGGTCGCGCAGGTTTTGCGCTCGAAGTCGGCGTAAGCCTGATAGTCGGTAACGAAGACGCAGACTCGGCAAGCGCTGAAGTTGTGCAGATTGTCAACGACGTTATATATCTGAGAATAAAAGCAGACTCGGTGCCGCACCTCGCCAAGTAGTCTCAAATGGCGTGTTCACAGGCATCGTTGAAGAACTTGGCAAAGTCGCCGAACTGAATGGTTCGCGTCTGCGCATTGCTGCGCAAACCGTGCTCGAAGGTTCAAAAATCGGTTCATCAATTGCCGTTAACGGTTGCTGTCTGACCGTCGTCGATATCGACAAAAGTTCGTGGATGACCGATGTCAGCGACGAAACATTCTCGCGCACAAATCTCGGCGCGCTGAAAATCGGCGATGTCGTCAACCTCGAACGCCCGATGGCGCTCGGTGATCGCCTCGGCGGACATTTAGTTTTGGGTCATGTCGACAGCGTCGGCGAAATTGTCGCGCCCGCACCAAATCTCGTCGTGCGAATTGCGCGCGATTTAATGCACTTGATCGTCGAAAAGGGTTCGATCACTGTTGACGGCATCAGTCTCACTGCGTTCAATTTGACTGACGATACTTTTACGGTTGCGGTGATTCCGCATACTCAACAAGTCACCACACTCAGCGCGCGCAAAGTTGGCGACAAAGTGAACATCGAAATGGACATGCTGGCAAAACATATCGAGCGGATGAACCCGCCAACGGCAAAAATCACTCGCAATAAACGATGGTGGCGACGATGAGCGAACCGACCAACGCAAAAGATCTCAACGAGTTGCGCAAAAACATCGACGAAATTGACGCGGCGATCGTGAGTTTGCTCGCTGAACGTATGGCTGTGTGCAAACAAGTTGCCGCCGTAAAAGCCGAGACCGCGACGGCGGTGATGCAACCCCAGCGAGTGCGAGAAGTCTTAAATTTGCGCCGGCAGTGGGCAATCGACCAGCAGGTTGATCCAGATTTCACAGAACAACTGTTTCGCATTTTGCTCGCCGAAACACATCGCATTGAAATTGCCGAAGTTCGCACCGAACCAGCGCCAAGCAAGACAGCCGATGCACTTCGTAGCGCACTCGACACAGTCGCCTGTCGCATCGATCATGTTGTTGTTGCCGTTGCCAATCTGCCGGCGGCGATTCAGTTTTTGACTTCTCTTGGTTTCAAGACGACACCGACTCAAGACTCGGCAATTGTCACCGCCGACGCGGGTGGCGTGACTGTTGTTTTGGTCGGCCCAGGCGACCCAGGTGTCGACGCACATCTTGCGGCTCATGGTTCTGGTGTGCAACATATTGCGATCGAGGTGCTCAACGCTGGTTTTGTGCAACAAGCGCTGAAAGCCGCGAGCGTGCCGCTGCTCACTGATGTAATTATCGACGCCGATGGCCACGAGCAGGTTTTCACAGTGCTCGACCCGTCGACCGGCGTGCAACTTGGTTTCATCTCACGCACCGGACATCGCGTGCCAATCTCTGGCCAAAATGTTCGCGCCCTGTTTCGCGCCCTCGCCAAATAATCCGCACACATTTGGCAAATGAAGGCAAACGACCGTGAGAAATTTGTATGACAAATCGTGATACATTGCTGTTTGTGGCAGAAGCAATTTCGCTAAGACTTGACGAGCAAACTCGCCGAGCATTGTTGCGACTTCAGCAGACGGGTTTGAGCCAGTCCGAAGCTGTGCGTCAGGCGATACTCGACGCGGCAACTGCATTAAATGAACCGACTCGCTTGGCTGCTGAAATCGCGGCGCTTGATGCCAATCCAAAAGATCTCGCCGAGTCAAAACGACTTGCAGAATTCATGGAGTTGCTCGATGAATAGAGGCGACATCTATACGATCACTTTAAAAAAGGGCGTCAGCAGCGAGCTTTATGGCAAACGCTTCGCCATAATTCTGCAGTCAAATTCGATGTTGCCTAGATCTGTGGTGATCATCGCTCCAACTTCACAAAGCGCGCTTCACGCTTCAATTCGCCCAAATATCGAAGTTCAACGCCAGCCGACAAAAGTCATGGTCGAACAAATGAAAGCCGTTTCGATTGAACGACTTGGCAAGAAGGTGGGACAAGTAAAGGCCGAAGAACAATGGCTGATTGACGACGCACTTTTCGCCTTGCTGGGTTTGAACTAGCAAAAAATCTGAGGCTTGCGTGTGGGCGGGGGTGGCGCTACGGTTAGAGGCGCACGGCAAATACAAATGTCTTCGCCTCTCTAACACGGCAAAGAAATTTGGTCGGGCGCTCTCAACATAGTTTCATCAAAACCCATCGGAGGGTCAAGTTGTCTGAGAGTCGTCGCGCGTCGTCTT
>CAMBDT010000135.1 GCA_945865395.1 Acidimicrobium ferrooxidans DSM 10331
GACATGCATGCTGCGGGTGTCGAGATTCGTCCGCTACGACAGATGACAGGTGGCGCAAGTTTCAACGAAGTGTTCTTCAACGAAGTGCGTGTGCCCGACAGTTATCGACTTGGCGAAGTCAACAATGGCTGGGGCGTGGCGTTAACGACGCTGATGAACGAGCGCGCCGCGATTGGCACTGCAAGTGGCGGCGAAACTTCGATGTTCACGCGCATGCAGGCCATGGTGCAACATTTTGGTTTAACCGACGACCCGATTGTGCGCGAAAAAATGGCAGATCTATTTATTCGCACCAAAGTTGCGGGCTATAACAACCAACGCGCGATGGACAAAATTCGTGCGGGTCAAACGCCCGGCCCAGAGATGTCGATTGCCAAGATGGCTTTGGTCGACAATCAAAAACGGATGAACGATTTTCTCGCCCTCGTGCTTGGCAGCAAATTGCAAGCCGACACCGGCGAATGGGGCACCTACGCCTGGAGTCAGCTGCTGCTTGGCGCACCCGGCATGCGAATTGCTGGTGGATCAGACGAGGTGATGCGCAACATCGTCGGTGAGCGCGTGCTCGGTTTGCCAAAAGATGTCGGCATCGACTCAAAGTCGGCGTTTCGCGACCTCAAGGTCGGCACCCAAAAAGACAGCTAATTAGTTTTCAGATTACTTTTTAGATTACTTTTTAGATTGGTTTTCAGCCAGGGCACATAGTTGGGCATGAACGCCCACGAAGTGCGATGAATCGCCGACGGACCGTAACCCTGCAACGCGGCGCGATGCTTCGGGCACGGGTAACCCTTGTTCGTATCAAAATGCCATTGCGGATAATCACCTGCGAGCGTGCGCATCATGCGATCGCGCGAAACTTTCGCCAACACTGAGGCTGCAGCCACCGATACACAATCGGCATCGGCTTTGACTTCGAGCATCACTTCGCGCGCATGTGGTGCGACAAAATCCCAGCGACCGTCGACAATCGCCGCGTCAACACTCGCGACATCAACACTCGCAACATCAACACTCACGCCAGCGAGCGCGGCAAAGCCACGCGCCGTAGCGAGGCGTTGTGCCGCAACCATGCCAAGTTGGTCGCACTCAAGCGCGCTCGCCGCGCCGATCGACCATCGCAGACAATTCGCCGCAACATGATCGAACATCTCTTCGCGCTGCATCTCAGAAAGTTGTTTCGAATCGCGCACACCACCCAACAACACTGCCGGCTCGTCAGAAAAAACCATCTCGCGACTCAACATCGCAATACCAACTACGAGCGGCCCGGCCCAACTACCTTTGCCCACTTCGTCAATGCCGACAATTGTTTTCGCACCACGACCAAATAGCGCTCGCTCTCGCGTCGCGTTTGGCCACGGCTTAATTTTTCGCATTAACACGTTTCAGCACGTTTCAGCACAAATGCACGCTGGCAGGCGATGAACTGAACTCACCGACCTTAAACCACATTTCGTCACGCAATAGTTTTTCGGCCGCCTCAGGTGTCACCGCGGCCAACAACCCGCCACTCGTTTGCGGATCCATACACAACGCAACAGACGAATCATCAGTTGTCGTGGCATCAAAACTGAAATGCTCGGCAACATAAGCACGATTGCGCGGGTCGCCACCCGTGCGCACACCAGCCGCCGCCGCCTCGCGCGCACCCGCATATGCACGCAACCACGCTGCACGCAACACCAGTTGCACACCTGAGCGTTGCGCCATTTCCCAACCGTGCCCCGCAAGGCCGTAACCAGTCACATCGGTTACGCCGTGCACGGCAACACCGAGTTGTTGCAACTGTTCAGACGCAACACGGTTCAGCTTGCGCATACCCACGATCGCTTCAGCCTTGTCGCTCGGCGAACCATTCGCCAGCGTCAAACCAGTGCCGAGCGGTTTCGACAACAGCGCAACATCGCCGGCAACAGCACCGCCTTTGCGAAATATTTTTCGTGGATGCACAACGCCCTGCACCGCCAACCCGAAAATCGGTTCGGGGTTTCGTATCGTGTGACCACCCGCCACAGATCCGCCGGCTTGCGCAACAACATGTGCAGCCGCCGCAAAAATTTGCGATATCGCCGACGACGGAAAATTCTCTGGAAACGCCGCGATGTTCACCGCCATCACTATCCGTCCACCCATCGCAAAAACATCGCTGCATGCATTGGCCGCGGCGATCGCACCGAAGTCATCAGGGTCATCGACCAGCGGTGGAAAAAAATCTGTCGTGCTCACAAGCGCAACATCATCTGAAACTTGATACACCGCAGCATCGTCGAACGGTGCAAGACCGACCAACAATGCTGGGTCAATATTTGGCTTTGCTCCAGTTGCCAATTCATCGACAAGATCTTTCAACAAATTTGCGCCCCACTTGGCCGCACATCCACCGCACGAAGTCCACTCGGTCAACTTCAATGGCGACAAACTCGGCGTCGCGTTATTGACCAAATCACTTGACATGCGCTCAGCCTATTTCATCGCTGCAGTTTGTGGCGCAGCAAAACCCGTCAACAAAGTTTCGCCACGCATCTCGGTGCTCGAAAATGTTTGGTCAACCGCGCTCGCCGCAACGCGCGCGCCGATTGGTCCGTCAATTTCCCATAACAACGCAGGCTTCTCGCCGTGCCACCGCACTGCAAACGAAATCAGATGCTCTGGGGATGCAACAAGCTTGTGACACTCGAAGTTCGCGCCAAGCCACGAAGCATCGATGCCCTGCGGACAAATCTCGATCACATCGTCATGGCGCTGCGCCACAAGTTGCGATTCAATCCATGCAATTTGACGTACGCCCGAGAAATCTGTCAGACCGTCACGAGTAATATCGGCGCCCGCACTTAGTTGCCCCCCAACAGCACCCAGCAACCGCGACCACGCCTGAGCAATATCGTGTTGTCCGCGAGTTTCACCGGCGCGATGCAACACCATGCTCGCCGACAAAATTGCACGTTGTTCGAACCATTGCACGGTGCGATTTTTTGCGCACCGACGAATAATTGATTCT